>JAFSZN010000168.1 GCA_017455665.1 Lentisphaeria bacterium | reverse complement strand
GATGCAGTGCCCGCCCACGAGCCCGGGCTGAAATCTGAGGAAATTCCACTTGGTGCCGGCGGCTTCCAGGACGGATTTCGTGTCGATGCCCATCCGGTTGAAGATGATCGAAAGCTCGTTCATGAACGCGATGTTGATGTCGCGCTGGCAGTTCTCAATGACCTTCGCCGCCTCGGCGACGCGGATGCTTTCCGCACGGTGAACGCCCGCCTCCACGACCAGTTCGTAGACGCGCGCCACGCAGTCGAGCGTCTCCGCGTCCATGCCGGACACGACCTTCTTTATCTTCGCCAGACGGTGTTCCTTGTCGCCGGGATTGATGCGCTCCGGGCTGTAGCCGACCTTGAAATCCCGTCCGCAGACCAGCCCGGATTCCCGTTCGAGGATGGGCGCGCAGACCTCCTCCGTCACGCCCGGATACACCGTGGACTCGAAGACCACGACCGAGCCGGGCGTCAGGTTGCGTCCGAGCAGACATGAGGCGCTTTTGAGCGGCTCCAGGTCGGGCGTGTGGTCGGGGTTGACGGGCGTCGGGACAGCGACGATATGGAATTTTGCCTCGCGGAGACGTGCGGCGTCGGACGTGAAATCCACGGTCGTTTTCCGGATGACGTCGTCGCCCGCCTCGCGCGTCGGGTCGATGCCGCGTTTATAGAGCGCAATCTTATCCGCGTTGAGGTCGAATCCGATGACGTCGACTTTTTCCGCGAACGCGACCGCGATCGGCATGCCGACATAGCCCAGACCGGTCAGGGAAAGCTTCGTCTCCCGGTTCACAAGTTGTTCGTAAAGGTCCATCGTCTTTTCCTCGGTTCTGTTCATTTTCGCGGCGGGATCAGTCGTAGATCGCGTAGGTGTAGATACGGCCCTCGATCAGTCCCCAGTTCAGGTCCGGCGGCATGTTCTCCTCGTCCTTCGCGATGAAGATGCCGTGTTCGCCGTTGTACCAGCCCTTGCTGGTCATAAGGTAGATGCCGTATTCGTCGCTGTAGATCCGGACCGGCTTGACGGTCTCAATGAGCTTCGGGTCGAGGCGGTCGAACGGGATATTGTCGTCCTTTCCGGCCAATGGCGTCATCTCATAAGCCGCCTTCTCGATAGTTTCGTGTTCGGCGGTGAGATACTCCACGACTTCGTCCGGCGGATAGAACTTGATGCGGTGGTTTTCGCTGAAATCCAGCGCCCAGATCGTCGCCCAGATCGTCAGCACGAACAGGAAGAAAAACACCGTGCCGCGGAAGAACATCGTCCAGCACCATTCGCCGAACTCCTTCAGCATCGCGATGCGTTTTTCGCGGTCGCGGCAGCGTTCGACGAACTCCCGAACGGATTCCTTCAGCGGCTTTTCCGGGGGCGGAGGCGGTTCCGGCTCTTCTTCGTCCAGGGAGTCCAGAAACGCATTGACCGCCGCCCGCATCTTTTTGAACCGGGACTGAGGCGCGGCGGGACCGGGATCCGTGCCTGCCGGCGCGGGATCGCCTTCCTGGGCGGAGGAAGGTGCGGACGCGCAGTTTTCCGGCGCGGGGCGATCCGTTTTTTCCGGCGATTCCGCCGTCTGAACCTGTTTTTCCTGCATGGACATGATCGTGGGAATTCTTTTTTGACTTGTTTTTTATATAATGTACTTCACTTTCCCTTTTTTTCAAGTCTCCGCCGTCATATTCCGGTACAGATCACGGGCTGAATCCGCCTGAGAGGTCGGCGTGCTCCAAGGCAAGCAGCGCCGCCTTTCGTTCAAGCCCGCCTCCGTATCCGACCAGCGCGCCGCCCGCGCCGATGACCCGGTGGCACGGCACGATCAGGGAAACGGGGTTGTGTCCGACCGCGCCTCCGACCGCCTGCGCCGACATGCGCCGGACGCCTTTCTGCCGGGCGAAAAATTCCGCGATCTTTCCGTAGGTCATGGTGCGTCCGTACGGGATCGTGAGCATGATGGTGCAGACTGCCTGCCGGAATTCCGTGGTGCGGAGCCTGACCGGCGGCGTGAATCCGGGATCCCTGCCGCCGAAATAAAGGTCCAGCCAGCGGTCCGCCTGTTCAAAAACGGGGAGATTCTTTTCTTCCTGTTCAGGGGAAAGCGAAGCGGCGAAAAACCGCTGATCGTCGAACCACAGCCCGACGAGCGCGGCTCCGTCCGAAGCGATCGTGATCCCGCCGAGCGGCGACTGGTAGCGATGAACGTAATCCACTTGTGTATCCATGGAGGGGGCAGGGGGGCTAGAATTCTTCGCGGAAGAGCTCGGATTCGATCCCGACGACGTCCTTGAAGCGGATCGACGTGCCGTCGGCGAGGGTCAGGGTCTTTCTCACGGGCGAGATCCGGACGAGCGCCCCGGTGCATGTTCGGTACGCGCCGCCGGATTTGAGCGTGTCCGGGACGAAATACTCGACCGTGACGACCGGTTTTTCCCCGAGGTGTGCGGCGAGGATGCCGACGCGGCGGTCCAGCTCGGCTTTTTCCGCCTCGTCCAGCTCGCGTTCCGGCGTCGTGAGGCGCGCCGTCTCGTCGATGAAGTCCTCGTAGCCGACGAGCGCGGCGAACGGCGAGAACTGCGCGGCGCGGTCGAGCAGGGACATGTGCGGACGCTCCTTCGAAACATGGTGCGGCAGATGGAGAATGTCCTCGTACGGATAAGGCTGTTTTTCCATGGTTCACCTCACTCCTTGTGCCCGCCGACCTGCTCGTTGCGTTCCTTCGCGGTCGCGCCCTCCAGCAGGTTCATGCCCTTCAGAATGGCGTTCTTGCCGAGCTTGTGCTTGATGTCCAGGATGGCGTTCTGGAGGCGTTTCTCGCGGTCGCGTTCGGCCTCCTCGGCGGCCTGTTGTTTCTTGAGCGCGGCGGTGTCCGTGAAAAGATCAAGCTGTTCCGGCTCGGACTGCTGTTTGCGCGCCTCGTTTTCGGTCACGATGTGGTTTGCGGCGACGGTGATGCGTCGCACCAGCAGATTCCGGTCGACCGCGCGGTCGAAGATCGCCGCGGCCGCCTCGACCATGCGCAGCGACGAGGCGGTATATCCGCCGAGGTTTTCGGCTCCGTGCGCGCTCTTCGGGACTTCGCGTCCGTAGTGGTTGATGTGGATCTCGCCCTTGTACTTGCGGCGGAGCTCCGGCGTCGCCAGGTTCGCGACGTCGTACCCGATTGTCACGATCAGCTGGTCGGTCACGAGGTGCTTTTCGACGAGGCTGAGCGCGAGCATGTCGGTCATCTCCTTCGTCACGAGCTTCGCCTTCTCGAAGTCGTACGGCTCCTTCAGCACCTGGCCGGAGCTCAGGCTGTTGTTCTCCGGGCGGTACGCCTTGATCTCGGCAATCGTGACCGGCTCCCAGCCCCACGCGTGGTCGATCAGCAGCTCGGCGTTGACCCCGAAGAGCCGGTACAGCACGTCCTCGTTCTTCACCGACATCCGCGCCACGTCGCCCATCGTGCGCATCCCGCGCGACTCCAGGCGCCGGGCGTAGCCGTGCCCGACGCGCCAGAAATCGGTGAGCGGACGGTGCGTCCAGAGCGTTTCGCGGTAGGTCTGCTCGTCCAGCTCGGCGATGCGGACGCCGTCCCTGTCCGCCGGGATGTGCTTGGCGACGATGTCCATGGCGATCTTGCTGAGGTAGAGGTTGGTCCCGATCCCGGCGGTGGCGGTGATGCCGGTCTCCGACAGCACCTCGCGGACGAGCTTCATCGCGAACTCGCGCGCCGTGAGCCTGTACAGCTTCAGGTACGCGGTCGCCTCGATGAACACCTCGTCGATGGAGTACACGTGGATGTCCTCCGGCGCGATGTATCTGAGGTAGATGCTGTAGATGTGCGAGCTGACCTCCATGTAGCGGCCCATGCGCGGTACGGCGACGATGCAGCCGAGCTCGAGCGACGGATCCTTCGCGAGCTCGGGCGCGCTGCTGGACTTCCCCCGGAAACGGTGCCCCGGCGCACGGTCGAGACGTTCCCCGTTGACCTCGCGGACGCGCTGTACGACCTCGAACAGCCGTGCGCGGCCGGGGATCCCGTACGCCTTCAGCGACGGCGAAACGGCGAGGCAGATCGTCTTTTCCGTGCGGCTTTCGTCCGCCACCACGAGGTTCGTCGTGAGCGGATTGAGCCCGCGGTCGACGCACTCCACCGAGGCGTAGAACGATTTCAGGTCAATGGCGATGCAGGTGCGGGTGTTCATGGAGCGGTGAGGAAACAGGGTTCGGCGGATTCGTTCGCGACGGATTCGCAAGCCGCCGGCGGCCCGGAAATGTGTAACGGTCCGCGGCGTGGCGCGGGAGAAGATCCCGGACGATACTATAGCAGACCTTGCCCGGAAGTCAAGCCGGAAAACGCTTTTTTCGCCCGGCTTTTTTTCCTTAGCGGAAGACGTTTTCAAGTCCGGAAAAAAGATCGAAAAAATGCGTTTGCAAAAAAACTAAACTTTAATTTGCCGCCGTTTGACTTTTTTACTAAACCATGCTATTTTATGTCAAAAGAAAATGAATCCGAATCCGATGTGCCGGCCGAACCGAAAAGGACTGTGCATCGGCATCGCCGCCCGGTAAATGCAACACGAAAACCGAGGAGAAACCTCATGAAACACCGTTTGTTTCTGATCACTGTTCTGAGCTGCGCCGCGCTGGTCGTTTCCGCCGCGCTTTTCACAGTTTTCACAGCGCGGATCGCCAAAGCGACGCGGGACAGGGAGAACGGCGGGGCGTCCGCCGAAACGCCGCCGAAAGAACGGAGCGTCTATACGGAGGAAACTTGCGACGGCATTCCCGGCTTCGCTTATACTTATGTTTATCCCGAGGGGAAATCCACGCCGGTCTCGGCGCGCCTGGAACGCGTCCCGGCGGCTGTGACCGAGTTCGTGATCCCGGACGTCGTGACGGAGATCCCGTACGCGATGTTCTACCAATGCCGCTCGCTGGACTCGATCGCGATCCCGGAGAGCGTGAAAAAGATCCGGCCCGTCGCGTTCGTTGATTGCCCCTGCGCGGGCGCCGTGCGACGGACCATGGAGTCGCGCGGATTGCCCGGGACCGAGGACGACGGGGAAGACGGCGAGGAGGACGAATGATCCCGCAAGTTCATTTCCCGTTTGACAAACCGCAACACGCAAGGTATATTAGTTGACTGTACGCACGGGAGAGCATGCGCGCGCAAAAAAACGTTTTCCGCCCGGAAATAGCGCGCCGTATCCCGGCGCAATGCACCACCCGAAGAAAGATCCCCCCGATGAAACGTTACAAAATGCTGATCCTGCTGCCCGACGGCAAGATCCACAAACTGGAGATCCCCCCGTTTATCAAGACGTCGTTCCGCGAGGCGCCCCTGACCGCGGCGTACCTCGCCGCGCTGGTGCCCTCCGACTTGCCGATCGACGTGCGCATCTGCGACGAAAGCGTGTCGCGCGTGCCCGCCTCGGAGCCGTTCGACATCGTCTGCATCAGCATCATCACGGGCACGGCGAACCGTGGGTATTACTGGGCGGACTATTTCCGTTCGAAGGGCGCGAAAGTCTCGATCGGCGGCGTCCACGCGACGCTCCTGCCGGACGAGGCCGCCGCCCACGCGGACACGATCTCGACGGGTTTCGGGGAAAAGACATTCCCGGAACTCTGCCGCGATTTCGTCGCCGGGCAGTTGAAGCCGCGCTACGCGCAGCCGCCGGGCCCGCAGGACCTGAGCGGGATCCCGTTTCCCCGGCGCGACCTGCTGAAGAAATTCGGCTACATGATGCCGAACTCGGTCTTCGCGACGCGCGGCTGCAGGAACCGCTGCGATTTCTGCGCGGTCGTCGGGGCGAATTTCGGCTGGAGCACGCGCCCTGTGCAGGAGGTCATCGACGAGGTGCGCACCCTGCCGGGGAAGCACTTCGCGTTCAACGACGTGAGCCTCTGCGAGGACCGCGAATACGCGCTGGAGCTTTGCCATGCGCTGAAGCCGCTGAAGAAGAAATGGGGCGGCCTGATGACCACGAAGGCGACGGCGGACGAAGAGCTGATGAACGCGCTCGAGGAGTCCGGCTGCTCGTACATGCTCCTCGGTTTCGAGTCCGTCATGCGGAAGGGGCTGTACTCCATGCGGAAGGGCTTCAATTCGCCGGACAACTATTTCGAGGTGTGCCGCCGCCTCCACGAACGCGGCATCATCATCCAGGGGTGCTTCATCTTCGGGCTGGAAGGCGAGACGATGTCGATCTTCCAGGACACCGTGGATGCCGTGAACGAGCTCCACATCGACATCCCCCGGTACGCCGCCTACACGCCGTTCCCCGGCACGGAGTGCTACCGCCGCCTGAACGCCGAAAACCGGATCCTGCACCGCGACTGGTCGTACTACGACACCCAGCACGTCGTGATCCGGCCGCGCGACATGTCGCCGCTGGAGCTGGACGAAGGGCTCAAGCTCGCCTGGCGCGAGACGTTCTCGCTGAAATCCATCCGGCACCGCCTCAGCACAAAACGCTCGGTGTACGCCGTGGCGCTCGCCGGAAACCTCGCCTACCGGGTCTATCTCCCCAAGCTCATGCGCGACAAGGACCGGTTCCCGGAGGGGCTGGACGTCACCCGGAGGTACGCCGCGCCCGCGCAGCCTGACGCCGGAACAGCCGGAAACGCCGGTGAGGAAAAGGAAGCGCTATGCATCTGACGTTCATCCTGCCCGCGGTCGGCCGCAAGCCCGGCGGCGCCACCTATCCGAAGACCTGGATCATGGAGCCTCTGTCCATCGCGGTGCTTTCCCGGCTGACCCCGCCGGACTGGGGCCGCACGTTCTTCGACGACCGCCTGGGCGAGATCGACTTCGACGCGGAGACGGACGCGGTCTGCATCAGCGTGGAGTGCTACACGGCGAAACGGTCCTACCAGATCGCCGCCGAATACCACCGGCGCGGCCGTCCCGTCATCATGGGCGGATTCCAGGCTTCGCTCGCGCCGGAGGAGGTCGCGCTCCATGCGGACGCGGTCATCGACGGCCAGGCGGAAAACGTCTGGGCCGAGGTCCTGTCCGACCTGAAGGCGGGCACGCTCAAAAAACGCTACTTTTCCGACCAGCCGGTTGACCTCGCGGGGCGGTTCCCGGACCGCTCCATCTTCGGCGACCGCGACTACGGGATCCTGTCGCTCGTCGAGACGTCGCGCGGCTGCCGCTTCCACTGCGAATTCTGCTCCATCACGAAGTTTTTCCGGCAGACGTACCGGGCGCGCCCGATCGGGGATGTGGTGGAGGAGATGCGCGGGCTGAAAAAGAAAAACCTCTTCTTCGTGGACGACAACCTCGCCATGGACGTTCCGCGCCTGAAAGCGCTCTGCCGGGCGATCATGCCTCTGAAAAAACGCTGGATCGCCCAGCTCAGCATCCACACGGCGCAGGACCGCGAACTGCTCGCCCTGATGCGCGACAGCGGATGTGTGGGCGTGCTGATCGGATTCGAGTCGCTGCAGAAGACGACGCTGCGGCAGATGGGCAAGTCGGTCAACGAGGAGGCGGACATGGTCCGCAGCATCCGCAACCTGCGCGAGTTCGGCATCTCCATCTACGCCACGTTCGTCTTCGGCTACGACGACGACACGCCGGAGACCTTCGAAAAGACGCTCCGGTTCGCCATCGAAAACAAATTCTTCTTCGCCGCCTTCAACCACCTGGTGCCGTTCCCCGGCACCTCGCTCTTCGACCGCCTGAAGCAGGAGGGGCGGCTCCTCGACGAACACTGGTGGCAGGACGACCGGTTCAAGTTCGGCGACGTCGTGTTCCGTCCGGCGCATTTCACGCCGGAGGAGCTCGCCTCGTACTGCCAGGCGTACCGCCGGAAGTTCTATTCCCTCTCCTCGATCCTGCGGCGCGGACTGGACCCGCGCGCGAACTGCCGGGGGCTCTTCAAGACCGTGCTGTTCTATCTCTCCAATTTCTCGCAGGGGCTGGAGGTCGGACGGCGGCGCGGGCTTCCCTTCGGAGACCCGGAGAAATGAGCTGCGGCGTCCGGTTTGCGACCCCGGAGGACGGCGCGGCGCTGCTCGCCCTGACCCGGATCCCGATGAGCGGCGCGGTCTCCGTGTCGTTTCCGCATAACGGCGATTTCTTCGCCGCGGAGGCGCTGAAGGGGCGCGAGCTGAAGCATTTCCTGTGGACGGACGACGCGACGGGCGAGATCTCCGGCTGCGGACTCCGGTGCGAAAAGACGGTCTACTTCAACTCTCAGCCGGTTACGGCGGAGTATCTCGGCAGCCTGCGCCTGAAGCCCGAACAGCGCTGGAGCCGGGCGATCTTCCGCGGCTATGAGCTCCTGCGCGAATACGACGCGGCGCATCCCGCGCCCGTCTGCTTCACGACGATCGTCAGCGACAACGCCGCCGCGATCCGGGTGCTGGAGGGCGGACGCTGCGGACTGCCGTTGTACCATCCGCAGGAGAGGTTCCGCACCTTCCTCTTCACGCCCGGCGCGATCCGCCTGGATGCGAAAAGGAGCCGCGATTTGTCGGTCAGCCGGGGCACGGAATCCGACCGGGCGGAGATATTTGATTTCTATAAAAATACGGCGCGGCATCTTGATTTCTTTCCGGTGTTCGGGGACGGCAGGTTCCCGGCGGGGCTGAACGCCTCGGATTTCATTGTCGTGCGCGAAAACGGACGGATCGCGGCGTGCGGCGCGGTGACCGATCCCCGGAAACACCGCCAGATCCATGTCGACGGATACGCGCCCTGGCTGCGCGTGTGCCGTCCGGTCCTCAATGCCGCGCTCGCGCTGGTCCGGGGGCCGCGCATGCCGCGTCCCGGGTCGGACCTGGACCACCGGATTCTGGCGTACTGGTGCGTTTCGGAGGACGGCAGGCCCGAACGCTTCCCGGTTCGCAAACGGGGGCATGTGATCCGCTGGAAGGATACGCCGAAAGGCGCGCCGCGCGTGCGGCTGCATGCGCTGCTCCGGGCGGCGGCGGACGCCATCCCGCGCCGGTCCATTCTGATGCTTGCCGCGCACGAGACCAGCCGGTTTTTCCCGTCGCTGTGCCAGATCACCCACTGGGGATACGACAGCAACCTTTACACGGTGTCGTGGCGGGACCGTCCGGCGGTCGACTGCGCGAACGTCCCGTATCTTGAGCTTCTGGAGGTCTGAACCATGCCGACGCGTGTCAGGATCACCGCCCCGGAACGCCTTTCCCCGGAGACGGTTGCAGAGATGGAGGCGCTGTACCGGCGCTACTACACGGGCGCGACGCCGGACGCGTTCCGGCGGGATCTGTCGCAGAAGGACCTCGTGATCCTGCTGCTGAACGACGGTTCCGTCGCGGGGTTCTCCACGCAGAAACTGATCGCGATGCCGGACGGCGCGCGGATCTTGTTCAGCGGGGACACCGTGGTGGACGCGTCCGACCGGAGGCAGTTCGGGCTGGCGGGCGCGTTCGGGCACATCATGCTCCGCCTCATCCGGGACTGCCCGGACGATCCGCGCTACTGGTTCCTGATCAGCAAGGGCGCGCGGACGTACCGGTTCCTCCCGACGTTCTTCCGCGTCTACGTCCCCTCGCACGAATCCGACCCCGGTCTGCTCCGGCTCCGCGACGCCGTGGCGGCGCATCTTTTCCCGCGCGAATGGGTGGCGTCAAAGGGCATCCTGCATTTCTCCGGCAGCAAGGACCGTCTGGTCTCCGACGAACTGCGGAACGACCCGGAATCCGTGCTGTTCCGGTGCCTGAACCCCGGCTGGACCGACGGCGACGAGCTCTGCTGCCTCGCGCCGGTCTCGCCGGAGAACCTGAACGAACGCGCCGAACGCGTCATCCGCGCCGTTGAGCCGGAATGGGACATTTCGTAAATGCCGCTCTTCCTCGCAAATCTCCTCTGGTTCCTGTCCGCCCTGCCGGACCTGCTGCTGTTCGTCCTGCTTCTGCCGTTTCCGCGTGCGGCGCAGAGGATCGCGCTCCGCAGGCGCACGGCGTCCGGCACAGACGAAATCCTGTTCCACGAGCCGACCAGCGGCACCACCGGCCCGACCAAATGGATCCCGTTCACGCCCGCGCTGAAACGCGAGTTCCTGGCGGGCATCAACCCGTGGATCGCGCTGCTGTTCCTGCGGCATCCCGGACTCTTTCGGAAGAAACAATACTGGTCCGTCAGCCCGGTCCCGGCGCTGCGGATTCCCGACGGGATCAAGCTCAAGCCCGACCCGACGGACGATGCGTCCTATCTCTCTCCGCTCCAGCGACGCGTGTCGCGGACGGTCTTCTGCGCCCCGTACGGCGCGGGGAGCATCGCCGACCCGGAGAAACACGCCTTCCTCACGCTCCTCGCCATGCTTTCCGAGCGGGATCTGGGGCTGGTCTCCGTGTGGCATCCGTCGTACCTGCTGATCCTGCTGGACCGAGCCGTCGAGAGGTCCGGCGAGCTCGCTGAGGCGCTGAAGACCGGAGACTGGGGCGACGGGCGGACGCACGCGCCGATGCCGGGCAGGGCGGGGGAAGTCCTCGCCGCGCTGGAACGGCGCGATTTCGCGGCATTGTGGTGGCGTCTGCGGGTCATCAGCTGCTGGGACCAGGCGCGTGCCGCGGGCGACGCCGCACGGCTGCGGACGATGTTCCCGCGCGTGGACGTCCAGGGGAAGGGGCTGCTCGCCACGGAGGGGATCGTGACGCTGACCTGGCACGACGGACGGCATGTCGCCGCGAGCCTGTCCCATACCCTGCATTTCCGGGCGTATTCGGAGACGGAAGATTCTTCTGTAAGCGATGAGCTTATTCCGCTGGATCGTGTGCGGAAGGGCGGCGTCTACACCGTCTTCCTTTCGACCGGAAACGGGAGCGAACTCTACCCGCTGAACGACGTCGTGCGGTGCACCGGGTTTCTCGCGCGGACGCCCTGTTTCGATTTTCTGTACCGGTCCGGCGGCGTGTGCGACCTCCGGGGCGAGAAACTGCACACGGGGCAGGCGGAACGCCTGATCGCCGAGCTGGAACAACGTTTTTCGCTGTTCTCTTTTGCCATGCTGATCCCGGCGCGGACGCTGGACCGCTATGTCTTCCTGTACGATTCCGGGTCGCCGCCGGATCCTGCCGCGCTGGCGGACGCGGCAGAAAGCATCCTGAAACGCAACATCTATTACAACGACGCACGGTACAAAGGTCAGCTGAAACCGGTCGAAGTCCGGTTCCGGCACGGCGCCATGGCAGCGTATCGCGCGCTGAAAGCCGGTATTTCCGGCGGCGTGAAACCGCCTCCGCTCTTCATCCCGCCCGCGATGTGTTCCGGTGCGCCTCAATCCTGCGATGTCGAATCCGCTGTTTCATCGGGTGCGGACACTGCGGTCGGGGAGCAGTGGACATGTCTCCTTGAACTATGATCTGCAGGAGTTTTTTTAGCTTTTTTTGGAGAACAAAAGCTTGAAAAAACAATCAGGGGGGGTATATTTAGGCGTTGAGAAGTCTTTTTTGAGCGTCAATCGACCGTGATTTCAAGAAGCGGTATGAACCGGAAACAGATGGAGAAAAAGAATCATGAGCAATCCGGAACAAGCTGACGCAGCGCCATGGAAGGTGCTGGAATCGGAATACCTCATTCGCAGGCCGTGGCTGACAGTGCGTAGAGAATCCCTGCAACTGCCCAACGGCGGAACCGTTCCCGAATACTATGTGATGGAGTATCCCGACTGGGTGAACGTCATCGCCATCACGGAGGATGGCCGCATGATCCTGGAGCGGCAGTACCGACATGGAATCGGGCGCACGTCGTGGGAGATCCCGTGCGGTGTGCTGGAGCCGACCGATGACTCCCCGCTTGCGGGGGCGCGGCGCGAATTGCTGGAGGAAACCGGATACGGCGGCGGGGAATGGTCCCTGCTGGACACGATCAGCGCCAATCCTTCCACAACAAACAACCTGACGCATTGTTTTCTGGCGTGCGGCGTGAAGAAGATCGGCGAACCGCACCTGGACGAAGGAGAGGTCTTCGACGTGAGACTTTTTCCCGTCGATGAGATTCCGGCGATGCTTCTGCAAGGCGAGTTCCTGCAGGCAATGCATTTGACGCCGTTGTGGAAATTCTTCTACCTCCGCGAACACGGCAGCGAATCATGTTGAAATAGTGCGCGGGCATAAGTCCCTCTCCAGTTTTTTTCCCGTATGAAAAACGCCCCGGCGATGATTCCGGGGCGTTTCTTTTAAGCATGTTTTCTGTTTCGTCTATTTTTCATCGGGTTCCGGCCAGTCCTCGGTCCGCATGACGACCGGCGTGGAGAGGGCGTTCGGCTCGGCGTGGGCACAGTTCTGGTAGTAGATCACGCGCTTTTTGCCGGGGGCGTTGTTGAACAGCACGGCGACGCCGGAGGGCTGCGCGACATAATCGCCGAGACCCGCGCGCACGATGTCGACCAGGCACGTCGCGGGGGCGCGTTTGATGTGGTTCACCGGATCGAAGTAGTCGAGGCCGGGCTGGTAGTCCGGGCAGGTGCCGCGCTGGCGGCCCGCCTTGGCGCAGCCGACGTCGGAGCACCACGGCATGCCGATCTCCGCGTGGGTGATCTCCGGGACGAGCCCGGCCGCCCATGCCGCCTGAAGCCCGCCCTGGCTGTAGCCGATCACGCCGAGGTCCTTGCCGTTCCACGCCGACACCGTCTTGACGAAGTCGAACGCGCGGATCACGCGCGCCGCCATGTAGCGGAAATACGAGGTGTCGGGCGTCTTGTTTTCCTCGTTGTTGTAGGCGTAGTGGCCGAGCTGGGCGCGGATGCCGTCGTAGTAGGATTTCGGCCGGCTCAGCTCGATCCCGTGCGCGTTGACGTCGAAGTAGACCATGCCCGGCACGCCGTCCGGGACCGCCTGATCGCGCACACCGTACGCCTGGAAATGCACCTTCGCCGGCAGGGATTTCGCCTCCGCGCCGCTCGGGATGACGAGATAGCCCGTCACGGGACGCGGCCCGGCGCACGGGATCTTGACCTCGTAGGCGTCGAAACCGTCCTGTTTCGCCTTGATCTTTTTGAGTTCGGGCGTGGCGGCGACGGCGGCGAGCTGTTCCTTCTGTTTCGTCCAGTACGCGTCAAAGTCTTCGGGTTCTGGCACCGCCTGCGTGAGCTTCTCGATCTCCGCGCCAGCGCCGCCGTCGAACTTGCTCTTCAGGTCGTGTCCCGCTTCGTCCTCCAGCGAAGCCTCGATGCGGACGAATCCGGGACGGTCGATGCTCGTGGCGAGTGTGAGAGCCTGGCCGGCGGAGATCTCCGTGCGGCCCTGTTCGACCTTGCCGTCGTCGCCGGACCGCTTCCACTTCAGGAAGAGCTTGCCTTCGACCGGATTCTGCGCGAGCTTGTTCACGGAGAACGTGAACTTCATCTCCTCGCCCGCCTTGTAGCAGACCGCGGGCGTGGCGTCCTCCGAATCGTCCTCCAGAAGCACGAGCTGGAAATCGCCCGCCTTCACCGGAGCGGCCGCCACGGCGGTTTTTTCCTCGGTCTTCACCTCGACCGCCGGGACGGGAGTCGTGACCGTTTCGGTCTCCGTGACGACTTCCTGCTGCACCACGTCCGGTTCCGTGACGATGACGGACGGCGGGACCACGATCACGCGGCCGTGTCTGTAGCCGTAGGAGCCGTAGCCGGGCAGAAGCGGATCGAAGAATTCGGGAGTGACGACCACCGGGCCGCCCGTCGGGGGAGGGGGCGGCTGAGGCGGATCGAGCGGACGCACGCCGGGACGTCCGCCGGGGATGACCACAGCGCCGCCGAGACGGCGTTCGCCGGGGACAGGACCGCCGGGATTGAATGCGCCTCCGCCGGGACGGGCGCCGCCGGGCTGACCGGGATTGAACGCTCCGCCGCCGGGACGAGCGCCGCCGGGCTGACCGGGATTGAACGCTCCGCCGCCGGGACGAGCGCCGCCGGGCTGAACAGAAGCGCCGCCGGGACGTCCTCCGCCGCCTGCGCGACCGCCGCCGCGTCCCTGCGCGAGAAGCCCTGTTGCGGGAATGACCAATGCCGCGAGAATGAATGCCGAGTAGTTTTTCTTCATAGCCGTGGTTCCTTTCTCTTGTCTGTCTGTCGCAGTATCGTTGGCGTCCGGGCTCCCGGCGTTGTTTTCCGCCGGATCCATGGGGGCGGGCGATGCCCGAAACGCCCTTGCACTATTCGAATAACGTTTCGATGATACGAAATATTGTGTCTTCCGAATAAAATCTTTTCTTTTTTTTCGATTTTTCTCTGTTCCGAGGTGAAGGACCGCCGAAAAAAGCCTGTCCCGAACGATGTGCGGACGGAACAGGCTTCCTTGTCAGGTTTGCCCGGTCTCAGGCAAACCGCCGTTCGCTCAGAAGCGGATGACGGTCATGGAGCGGGCGGGGAGGTTCACGGTGAACGTCTTGCCAAGCTTGACGTAGTTGTCGGTGAGCGTGTATTCCTTGCCTGTGAAGGTCGGTCCGGTGAGGACGGTGCGCTTCGCGGAGGCGGGGATGCCCTTGGCGTTGTCGAGCGTGACGGTGATGGAGACGGCCTGGTCGAGGGTGTTGACGTACTTCAGGACGGTGTTACCGTCCTTGGTCTCGACGGCAGAGACGGCGACCCGGAGGGTCTGGCGGCGGTCGAGGGCGCTGCCGAAGTCAAGCTTGTTCTTGAGGTAGTTCGTGCCCGCGTTCGCGCCGAAGAGCTTCTGGACCTCGTAGGTCGTGGTCTTGTCGATCTTCGTGTTCGAGAAGTAGATCATGTTCGGGGTCCACTGCATGTTGCCGTGCTTGCCGAGGAGCGGCGCGTAGGAGGACATTACGACGACGTCGCCGTTGCGTTCGACGCCGGTCAGGAAGATCGCCTCGTCGAGGGCGGTCTCGATGGTGTTCGGACGGGGATTGCCCTGCGCGTGAGCGGCGTATTCGCCGGCGTAGACTTTCGGGCCGGTGCGGTCGTAGTTGTCATAGCGGTGCTGGGCGCTGTCCACGAACCAGTTCGGATTCATGTAGAAGTGCTCGTCGACGATCGGGAGCTTCTCCTGGCGGGCGAACTTCCAGCCGCGGTCGTAGTCGCCGCCGGACGCGCCGGGTCCGACCGTGCCGACCACGACGATGTCGGGATACTTGGCGACGAGTGCGTCGTTGACCATTTTGAAGCGCTGTTCGAAGGCGTCGGTGATCTGTTCCTCGTTGCCGAGGCCGATATACTTCAGGCCGAACGGCTTCGGATGTCCCATTTTGGCGCGAAGGGCGCCCCACTTGGTGTCGGTGGAGCCGTTGGCGAACTCGACGAGGTCGAGGGCGTCCTGCACGATGCGGCCCATCTGGTCCATCGGGACCGCCTGCTGGCGTCCGGCGAACTGGCAGTCGACGCCGACGGTGATGATCGGGAGCGCGTACGCGCCGATGTCTTCGCAGAACTGGAAGTATTCGAAGTAGCCGAGGCCGCGGGTCTGGTGGTAGCCCCAGCGGTTCTTGATCGGCTTGCGTTCCTCAAGTGAGCCCACGGAATCCTTCCAGTAGTAGCAGTCGTCCTGCCAGCTGTTGCCGTGCGCCACGCAGCCGCCGGGGAAGCGGACGAACTGCGGCTTCAGGTCGGCGAGCGTCTGGGCGAGGTCCTTGCGGAGGCCGTTCTTACGGCCCTTGAAGGTGTCCTGCGGGAAGAGGGAGACCATGTCGATGGCGGCTTCCGCGCCGGCGGTGAGGGGCTTCAGGTAGAACTTGCCGCAGGCGTCGGCGGTGGAGTTGCCGGCGGAGGCGGTGAGGGAGACGGAGACCTTGTCCCACTTTTTGGAGTCGACGGTGACCGTCTTGGAGGCGAGGACCGCGCCGGTGTCGGAGAGGAGGCCGACTTCGATCTTCGCGGGCTTGTCGCCCTGCTGGCGCGCGAACATGGAGAAGTCGTAGCCCGCGCCCTTTTCGTAGCGGAATCCGCCGAAACCCTCGTTGACGAGGCGCGCGCCGACCGTGTCGACGGAGATCACGCCGTAGTGCGGATTGTTCGCGTGGATCGGATCGTTCGTGGCGATGTCGAACTTCATGCTGCCGCCGTCGACCGCCCAGAATTTCTTGGCGCTCCAGCCGCGCGCGTCGGCCGGGGTGCACTCGAAGTCGCGGTTCGCGACGAGCTCGGCATAGAGGCCGCCGTCCGCGCCGTAGTTGATATCCTCGAAGAAGATACCGAACATGGTGTCGGAGATCTTGAGCTTGTCGTTCATGTTGACGGTCATGGCGCCCTTGACGGAGGCTTCGGGATCGGCTTCCGGGACAGGGGCGGACTGGCAGGCGGTCGCGCCGATGGTCATGGCGATCAGGGCGAGGAGCATGCTTCCGGTCGATTTGCGGTTCATTTTGTGGTTCCTTGGGGTTGAGATTTGAGCTTGACTCGGGTTGCTGATTGTGTTAAAAACTAAATATACACGGAAAAAGAGAAGTGTCAAGCGGAAAAACGTAAAAATCTAAATTTTTTTAGGGCACCTCTATGGTCCGGCTGAATGAAATAGAGATACCCTTCTGTTTTATTATTATTATTTCCTGCGCGGGACGACGACGGTGCGCCCGCCGATGCGGACCGTGTAGGCGTCGTCCGAGGTCGTCACGGATGGCGTTTCTCCCCGCTCGCCGGTTCCGCAGTAGAACGCGGAAACGAGCGTGGATGTGCCTTTCGGGACATTGCCCTGAAGCCCGGGGATGGTCGCGCGCGGCAGGATCAGGTTCGTGTTCGGTTCCGTGTTCTGGTTGACCGGACTGCGTCCGCCGGAGAGGTCCGCGGCTCCGCAGAACATGCCGCCGGACTGCGAGACGAAGACGGACTTGCGGTCGGTCTTTGCGGAGACGCCGTCCGCGGGGAAGGCGAATCCGCCGTCGAAGGTCTGGAGCGGGCGGTCGGAGGTGATCTCGTGGATGCGGACATGCCAGGGGAGGGCGGGGACGATCCAGGTGCGGATCGTGACGCCCATGAGCGGGGACCAGTCTGTGCGGATCCATTCGTCGGTGACTTCATAGTCCTTCGTGTCGCGTTTGACTGCGTAGCGGTCGCTGCCGGCGTCGGTGACGGCGAGCATGGAGTCCGGGACGATCTGGGAGAGTCCGTAGGGACCCTTCGGGACGCCGAATCCGTACAGGTTGGAGTAGGCGAACTTCTCGTATTTCGCCTGGCCGTGCGTATGCTGCATGCGCGGCTTCTGTCCGGCGGCGAAGAACACGCAGTGCGCGCCGTCGCGCTGGGCGATGAAGTGCGGACCGTCCATGCGGCGCGAGGCGGGGAGCTCCGGCATCGGGAGTTCTTCGGCGGCCCAGAACGGATGGTCTTCGCTGAGCGCGAGCACGAGGAACGACTTCATGCCCCAGTAGACCGAGCCGAATCCGTTGTAGCTCTCCGCCATGCTCATGTTCGGGTACGCGTAGCCGACCGTCAGGACGCCGCTCGTGTCGAAGATCGGACGGCTGAGCCATTTCCGCATGTTCCGCAGGAAGAGCCCCTTCAGGACGCCGGGTTCGATCCCGCCGGCGTCCGCGTAGGCGTATGCCGCCCAGAACGCCGCCTCGGCGAACCGGTAGGCGAGGCTGCGTCCGTACGGGATCGCGGAGCCGTCGCCGCCGAAATAATACATGTAGTCCTGCGCAAAGATCCGGGCGCGCTCCTTGTAGAGTTCGGCACGGACGGGGTCCTCGTCCTTCATGAGCGCGGCGTACAGCAGGCAGTAGAAATGCATGCCCCAGGAATTGTAGTGGTCGGCGTGGGCGTTTTCGCCGTCGGTGTACCAGCCGTTGCCGAGGTACCACGGCTCCATGGATTTGAGCGCGGACTCGACCGATTTTTTGTCATAGGGACGCCCGACGCGCTTGAACCCGAGGTTCACGACTACGCGGAACATCTCCCAGTTGCACGGCCAGGCTTTGCGGAGATTCGCGTTGTTCAGCCAGTTGTAGAGGTTGTCCTGCTGAACCGGCGTGAGCGGGTCCCAGACTTTGTCCGGCGCGATCGCCAGCGCCAGCCCGATCGCCGCCATCTCGACGATCTTCTGGTCGTAATCGCCGACGTTGCCCCAGTACTCGGGATTCGCCGGATCGGTGCCCGAGATGAGGCCGTGCACGCAGACGTCGCGCAGCGCGGGATCGTCGCCGCCGCCCGCCCAGAGCGGGCCGAGCGCCCACACCGGACGGGAGAACGCCTCCATCTCCGCGGTTTTATCCGGGTAGCTCGCGCCGGTGAATCCCTGATGCAGACGCGCGCCATCCTTCGAGTAATACGGGAGCAGGGGACGGAGAATGTCGACGGCGGCCTTCTGGAGGTCCGACCGTGTGACGAGCGGGTTGCCCCGGTAGATGTGACGGATCGAGGTTTCCTGTGCGGCGGACGCGTCGTTTTTCGTGCAGGTGCAGGCGGGCAGGGCGGCGGTCGCCGCGAGGACGATTCCGAGAGAGAGCGTTCTCAGTTTCACGGGGCAGAATCCTTTCCCGGCGATGCCGGATGAGGTGTCGTTCGAGCGGAGAAGTTTTTTGTATAACATACAGCCGATGAAACAAAAATCAACCGGAAGCGGGAAAAAAGACGGAAAAAAGCGCCGGGCGGCAGGCGGGACGGGTCCGGTTTGCGGAAGTGCCGGACCATTGTTTTTCTTTCATCTTTTACCGTCCCGAATTGTTGTTTTGACTTGACATTTTGGCGAACCTGTGATAAAGTAAAAAATTATTTTGTATTTAGTCTTTAGATAAGAAGGACGCGCGAACATGCCTGAAAAACGAACGAAGAACGGACAAATCCGCCTCGCCGCCGAGGCTTTTGACGCAGTATACCGCCACCTGACGGACGGTGTGATCGTCCGCGGGCGCGACGGCGTGATCCTGTACGCGAATCCTGCCGCGGAAAAGGCGTTCGGGCGAGGTCCCGGCGAGCTTGCCGGACTTGCGCTGGACGACGTGATCCCGGCGGACTCCGTGAAATCCGCCGACGGAGAATGCCGCGTTTCCGTGCCCGGTTTCGAGCTTGCGTTCCACGTCTGCGCCGAATCCTCCGGCGCGTGGCACGAATCCGTCGCGCAGCCCGCCGTGCTGTCCGACGGCACGGAGGCGGGCATCCTCTTCTTCACGGTCAAGGCCGCGCAGTCCGCCGACGCCGACAACTGGGACAAGGCCGCCGACGGGAATCTTCTGCAGACCATCGCGAACAATGTCCCGTTTGGATTGTACGTGCGCGATGTCGACGACGATTTCCGGTTCCTGCGTGCGAACCGCTACTTCGCGCAGACGTTCCGGGTCGACCAAGTCGGCGTGCGCGGCAAGACCGCCGCCGATTTCCTTCCCGCTCCGGTCGCCGAACAGTGGCGCGGCTTTTCCGAAAAAACGGTGCTGGACCCCGAAAACACGCAGACGTTCCGGCTGTTCCTGCTGGACGAAAAGGGGTTTCCGCAGTTCGTGCATGTCATGGAGCACCTGCACGTCTTTTCGTCCGGACGTCGCCTGATCCTCGGCGCGGTCGAGGACGTCACCGCCGAAACGTTCTTCCACAAATACGAGGCTGCGAACGCGGAGATCCTGCGGAAGACGCAGCAGGAAACCGACATAAAGAAGGTGCTGTCGATCATCACCGAGATCATCTTCCGCGAGTTCGACAGCTGCCGCATGGTCTGGATGAACCGGAATATGGGCGAGGTCATGGATTTCATCCGTCCGGACATGACGGACAGGATCCCGAAGCTCACGCCGGAACAGCGCGCGAAAATGGTCGCATTCATGCGGCCGATCCTGCTTGAAAAACACGCCTGCGCGATCCCGGACATCGCCCATGTGCCCGAGCTGGCGTCGATCCGCGAGGAATGCCCC
This sequence comes from Lentisphaeria bacterium, assembly GCA_017455665.1. Lineage (GTDB taxonomy): Bacteria > Verrucomicrobiota > Lentisphaeria > Victivallales > UBA1829 > UBA1732. Next base: position 27,321 of record JAFSZN010000168.1, on the reverse strand, counting down.
GGCTATCCGCCCTGCCAGCTTGCGTTCGAGATCTTCAACCAGAGACAGTATATCGGCACGATGCTCATCCAGTTCATGGGCCGCATGCCGTTCCCGACCTACAACCTCGAACCGCGCCTCATGATGGTGGACACGTTCGCCGCCATCCTCTACCGCATCCGCGAACAGCAGAACCTGGCGGACTCCAAGCGCCTGCTCGAACAGATCATCGACACGCTGCCCATGTCCTTCTTCGTGAAGGACGCCGGCGACAAGTTCCGCTACACCATGTGCAACCGGAAATTCTGCCGCATGATCGGCCGCGCCCGCGAGGAGGTCGTCGGGAAGACCGATTACGACATCTTCCCCGCCGTGATCGCGGACAAGCTGACCGGGGAGCATGCCGACGCGATGGCGTCGAAGGAGCTGATCCACGCCGACGTCGAGGAAGTGGTCCCCGGCATCGGCTGGCACGTCTTCGAGAAATGGCTCCTGCCGTTCCGCACCGACATAGGCGGAAAGATGCTGATCGGCATCGCGCACGACGTGACCGAGGAACGCAAGCTGCACGGGATCGAGAAGTTCAAGATGAACATCCTCGCCTACTTCAACGACAACCACGACATCCGCGCGTTCTGCGACTACTTGGCGGGGCAGATGCTCGACATCCTGCACAGCGACCGCGTCCTCCTGCTCCCGCAGAACCCGTCGAACGGATTCCGCGGCACGAACGAATGGGTGCGGCCCGGCGTCGAACACATCGGCAAACACGACCCGGACTGCCCGCTCATGAAGCTGTGCCGCGAAAATACCGGGGAACCCGTGCTGGCGTTCGAGGACGTCGGGACGCTTTACGCGGATCAGCCGGACGTCGCGTGCCGCGCCAGATCCGCCATCATCGCCCGCGTGAACGTCAACGGGCGTTTCTGGGGCGGGCTCGCCGTCCATTACGTCAACGCGCGCACCAGGTTCAGCGCCGCCGACCTCCAGCTGGTCCAGGCGGCCGCGTCCCTGCTCACCATGGCGGTGGAACGCGGCGAGGCGGAACGCGAGCTTCAGCGCCGCGAACGCGAAAACCAGCTCCTCATCGACAACACCATCATCCCCGTGGCGATGTTCGACGGCTCCGGCCGTCTGCTCCGCTGCAACCAGCCGTACCAGGAGTCGATCGCCACGCTCGAACGCGAGGTGAAGCCGCTGCTGCTCCAGTCGATCCTGAACGGTTCCCGCACGTCCTCGATCCAGCGCGAGATCAACGGCGTGTACTGGCAGATCGACGCGCACGGCGTGTTCGACTCCGCAAACAAGCTCCAGTACATCTTCATGTTTGCCGTGGATATGACCGAATCCGTCCGCAGGATCCGCAGACAGGAGGCCAGCTCGGCCTGCATGTCCGCCATCCTCTCCGAGGCCGACGAGGACATTCGCGCCGTTCGCGAGGTCGTCAGGGTCGTGTCGAACTACTTCTCCGCCGACGGCGGCAGCTTCATCCATTTCCGCAAGGAGGGGCCGGAGGTGCTCGCCACCTGGGGATTCGAGGACGTCGACCTGTCCTTCATGAACAATATGCCGCGCCGCCGGGCGTTCACCGGCACCGACAACGAGTGGATGGCCGGATTCGACGGGCACGAGTTCACGCTCGAAAACGACCTCCAGAACATGCCGGTCACGGACCCGACTATGTCCGGCTTCATCAACGCCATCCGGATGGGCACGCGCTGTTCCTTCAAGCTCACGTACCGCGACCGCATCTGGGGCGTCGTCGCGCTTTATTTCAAGGACCCGTGGCGCACGTTCTCGCAGGACGACTACGAGATGCTGGGCAATTTCCAGCACACAGCGAACATGCTGCTCCTGAAATACGAGCTCACGCAAAATCTGAAGGCGGAGCGCGACAAGGCGATCTCCGCCGAAAAGGCGAAGAGCTTCTTCTTCAGCTGCGTCAGCCACGACATCCGCACGCCGCTGAACTCCATCATCGGGTTCTCCGAACTGCTCCAGCAGGGCGGGCTCCCGCGGGAGAAGGTCACGGAATACCTCGGCAACATCATCTTCAGCGGTAACACGCTGATGCAGCTCATCAACGACGTGCTGGACTTCGCCTCGCTCGACGCCGGCAAGCTCAAGCTCTACCCCGCCATGTGCGATTTCCGCCGCCTCGCCGAAAACGTCCTCACCATCGTCGGCGACGCCGCGCACAACAAGGCGCTCTACCTGAAGCTCGACGCCCCCGGCGAGATCCCGTGGGTGAAGGTCGACTCCCAGCGCGTCAGCCAGATCCTCTTCAACCTCATCGGAAACGCCGTCAAGTTCACCGAAAAGGGCGGCGTCACCCTGCATATCCGGTTTGCGCCGGACGCGCAGGCCGCCGGCGGGAAGAAGACCGGACTGCTCGCCTTCACCGTGCAGGACACCGGCATCGGCATTGACAGGAGCCATTTCTCCGACCTCATGCAGCCGTTCGTGCGCATCCGCACGAAAACGCATGTCGTCGGCACCGGGCTCGGTCTCTCCATCTGCAATCTCATGGCGGCGAAAATGGGCGGCAAGATCAGGATCGACAGCGAGGTCGGAGTCGGCAGCTCGTTCACGGTCGAACTCCCGCGCACCGAGTACCAGACCGAAGCGCCCGCCGAGCTCGAAACGCAGGGCGATTCGCGCGCGCTCCCCGCGGAGATCAATGCCTCGCTGCTGCTGGTCGACGACAACGAACTGAACCTGAAGGTGCTGGAGGCGCTCTGCCGGAAGCTCGGCGTGAAGAACATCGGCACCGCCGAATCGGGCGCGGACGCGCTGAAACGGATGAACGACACACGGTTCGACGCCGTGCTCACCGACGTCTGGATGCCCGGCATGAGCGGACCGGAGCTCGCCGAGGAGATCCGCCGGAATCCGGCGTGGCGCCATCTCCCCGTCTACGCCCTCACCGCCGACGTCGAGATGAGCAAGAAGACTGATCCCGCGCCGTTCACCGGCATCCTGCTGAAGCCGCTCCGCACGGAAAATGTCGCCGACCTCCTGCAGAAGATCATCTCCGCGAAACCGTAAGCCCTGTTGCCGGCCTGTCCGGCTGCCGCCGATGGCGGGCGCAAAGGCTTCCGTTGGCGGCCAGGCGCTCCCCGGACGGATCTGCCGGGGCAGGGCGCGGGTGTTTTCAGATCGTGTCCGGCGGAAGGCTGTCCAGCGTTGCCCGGGCGCCCTTCCGCACAGCGTCGACCAGTTCCGGCGGTTCGAGCGGGACGGCCTCGCCTTTCTGCGAGAGGATCCACGGCACGATGACTTCCGCGGGGACTTCCGGGATCGAAAACAGGCATGACCCGTCGCCGTTTTTCCTGATCGTCTGCTTCGAATGCATGTGGTTCGCCCTCGCGAACTTCGGCGCGTCTCCCGCCAGGCGGATCTTCACGCCGTGGAGCTTCGCGTAGCTTACGATGTTGTCCGGCGTGACGGAGTCGATGATGGCTCGGTCCGGCGTGAACGTCTCCGGCATCATGTGGGCGTTCCGGATGCGGTTGATCACGAACGTGCGAGGCGCGTTCCGCAGGTGGCAGAACGCCTTGATGCGCCACTCGCGCAGATACAGGAAAAGGACGTGCGGATCGACCTCGCGTTCCTGCATGCCGCCTCTCTGGTCGTCGTACAGGATGCGGAGGCGGCGGTGTTTCTGCCACGCCTCGAACACGACCGAAAAGACCGGGGATTCCTCCACGACGCCCGCCTCCGCGAAGACCTTCAACGACCGGATCAGCGCCGTTTCCAGGAATTCCGGGCTGTTGCCTTTCAGAATCTCGTCCACCGCGCGGGAGATCCTGCCGCGCACGGGCTCGGGAAACACGTCTTCGGCGATGCGTCCGCCGATCACAAGCGCGAGCATGGCGGATTCCGAGAGCTGCGCCGGGCAGTTGAACTCCCAGTTGTGGTCGTCGAGGTAGTAGGTCTTGTTCATGCGGTCGTACTTGACCGGACAGTCGAAGTCGTTCCGCAGGGAGTCGATGTCGCGGTATACGGTCCGCAGGCTGTATTTCGCCCGGATCGTCTTGCCGTCCTCCAGCTCAAGCCGCTCGTATTCCCGGAGCAGTTTTTCCGCCGTCGGACAGCTGTTTTTCTTCAGGAGCGAGGCGATGCGCGCCATGCGGAGGATCTGCATGCGCGGCGGCATGGATTTTTGCGTGTTTTTTTTCGGTTTGGAGCCTGTTTTTCCGGTGCGGACGGTTTTCTGAGGCGGATTTTTTTTCATTTTTTCTGACTCCGGCGTTTTTGACTGACACTCTATGACAGTGTATGATGGTATATTATACTCGCAAACGCGGAAAAAGTCAAACCCGAAAAACGAATCGTCCGCGTCAACCCTCAAAAAAAACAGAAGGAGTATCCTCCATGAAAGAAAAAACCTCTGCCGCCATCCACATCCTGTTCGACCTCGCCGCCGAAAACCTCGGATTCGTCCTCGTCTGCGCCGTCTCCCTCGCCGTCATCCTCAAACTCGCCTGCGTTTGAACTGCCGATGAACGTTTTTGAATCGAAAGGATCATCGGCATGACGTTTGACAAACTCATATTCAGGGAGGCGGTCGCCGATGCGGGGAGCGGCGTGCCGGAGACGCCGGCTTCGGACGGGCAGGATCCCGTACCATGTCCGGGACGCAGCGAAGTGTTCCGCGAAAATGTGCTGACCGTGGATTTCGGCGGGATCGGCGAACTTACGGTAAGGTCCGGGCGCGGCGAAGTCAACTGGCGCCGCATCACGCGTCCCGTGCTGGATGTCCTGCGGGCGAAGCTCGAAGCCTGCGGATTCGAGGCGTGGCGGGACGCCGGTCCGGCGTCCGGACCCGATGGAGCCGGATGGAGGCTGGAGCTGTTCGACGGGGAAAAGCCCGTGAAGCGGGTCGGCATCCATGGCGTCACGCCGGAACAATGGACCGTGTTCCGCTCGTTTCTGGAACTCTGCGGCGCGCTTGCGGAAGACCGGAGGCAAACCATCCACTTCGGCAGTGCCGGATGACCGCCTGTTGGAAAAAAAACAGAATAATCCGCGCGGCGGATTTGACATCCCGCCCGGAACATGGTATGATATGTATGCAAAAAAACAAACCGGCGAAGAAAGGCGGAATGATCGGGCAAAATGAGATTGGCGGGACTTGATTTTGAGACGGCGAACGGCTGCGCCGGGAGCATCTGCGCGGTCGGATGCGGGGTCCTCCAGGACGGCGAGGAAGGCGAGACGTTCGAACGCTTGGTGCGGCCGCATCCGAGCATGAACTGGATCGCGTCGTTCTGCTACCGCGTGCACGGGATCGGCGCGTGCGATCTGGAGGATGCGGACGAGTTTCCCGCGGTCTGGCAGGAACTGCGCGACCTGCTGCTGTCGGCGGACTGCGTGGTCATCCACAACGCGCCGTTCGACCTGGGGCATCTGCGCGCGGTCCTGGCGCTTTACGGGCTGCCGCCGGTGCGGTTTCCTTATGTGTGCAGCCTTGCCGCCAGCCGCCGCGCCCTGCCGGAACTCGCCTCGCATTCCCTGAACCATGTCGCGGCATATTTCGACATCCGGTTCCGGCATCACAACGCGCTGGAAGACGCGTTGACCTGTGCGAAGGTCCTGCACGAAATCGGGCTTTCGCCGCGCATCCCGCGAAAAGAGTTTGTCTATCCCGCGGAATGACCGTGTTTTCGGTTATAATCTGAACTGAGCCGGACGATCCGGAGCCGCCGTGCCTTAGTGGATCGAGGTCCACAAAAAACAAAAAAGAGGCGGCAGGGAAAATGAGGGGGAACCCTGCCGCCTCAAGGAGGGGGCGAATTGGAGGCGTGAGTGGGAGTTGAACCCACCAGAACCGGTTTTGCAAACCGTTGCCTTAGCCGCTCGACCATCACGCCATAGTAAACTTGATGTGTTTACTATATCCTCTTTTCGGAAAAAATCAAGCACGGAAGCGTTTTTTTTGCGAAAAAACTCGCGGTGGAATGACCGCGTGAGAAAACGCGGACTTGTAAAATCGGGAAAAGGCTGTATATTCTGAATGAGATCGGAACAAACGAGGAAGCAGGCGTGTGACCATGGGAAAAAGAACCGGAAAAACGGCGGATGAAAGGATGCCGGGCAGTCCGCGGGCGGAACGCCCGGAGGACGACATGCCGCGCGAGCCGTTTCTCCGCCGCCTGAGGTCGACAGTTCTGATCTTTCTGCTGATCGCCGTCCCGGCGGGGCTGATCTATGCCTTCGATTCGTACATGTACCATTACAGCATCCCGATGGCGGCGTGCGCTTCGAGCGGCGGGACGGTCACGGTCGACCGGTCCTCGCTCGTGCGGCGTTCGCCCCTCGGCGAGTACATCGCCAAGTCAAGCCTGGTCAAGAAATACCCGTGGATCGAGTCGTATCTGGACTACCGGCACTATGTCATCCCCGACGGCGTGACGGAGATCGGCGAGAGCGCGTTCGGCGGGTACTCCGGCATCCGCAGCGTCACCATCCCGGACAGCGTCACGAAGATCGGGCCGTTCGCTTTTCACCTGTGCAAAAACATGAAAATCGTCCTGCTGCCGGACAGCGTCACGTGGATCGGCGACGGTGCGTTCGACATGTGCGCCGCCCTGGTAAGCATCCGCATCCCGGACGGCGTGAAATCCGTTCGGAGCGGCACATTCTGTATTTGTTACTCCCTGAAGCATGTCGCCATCCCGGACAGCGTGGAGCGGATCGAAAACGGCGCGTTCCTCTCGTGCGAGCATCTGGAAAAGATCCGGATCCCGGACAGCGTGAAGGAGATCGGCAACGGCGTGTTTCAAAACTGCAGGGCGTTGCGCGAGGTGGAGCTCCCCGACACCGTGGAGTTCATCGACTACGGCGCGTTTTCCGGCTGTGCCGCCCTGGAGGAGATCCGGCTGCCCTCCGCGATGGGACGCGTTCCGGCGAATGCGAAGGCGGAAGACCTGCTCCTCCCCGAATCGCCCGGAAAGCCCGGTTATTTCCCCTCCCGCGGGACCATCGGCGACTCGATGTTCCTGGACTGCGCCAACCTGAAAAAAGTCGTAATCCCGGACGGCATCCGCGCGATCCGGGACAAGGCGTTCTCCGGCTGCGCCATGCTCGCCGACATCAATATCCCGGACAGCGTGAAGGAGATCGGCGAACAGGCGTTCCTGGGCTGCCGCAGCCTGCCGCCCTTTACGGTCGGAACGCAGATCGAACGCATCGGCGGCAGCGCGTTCACAGGGACCGGCTGCAGGCTCGTCATCCCGGACGACCAGCCGCGGTTCCGGTTCGAGGAAGGTTTTCTCTATGCCGTGGAGGAGGACGGGCTGACGCTCCTTTCCTGCGTGACGATGCCGGACGGCGGCCGCGTCGTCGTTTCCCCGGACGTGCGGAGGATCGCGGCGGGCGCGTTTGCCAAATGCGCCGGCCTGAAGGATATCCGTCTGCCGGACGGACTGGAGGAGATTTGCGCCGAAACTTTTTCCGGCTGCACCGGGCTGAAACGCATCGAACTGCCGGACTCCGTGAAACGGATCCGCGACGCGGCGTTTTCCGGCTGCACCGGGCTGGAGAAGATCAACCTCCCGGACGGCATGACGTCGATCGGCAAAAACGCGTTCTACGGCTGCTCCAGCTTAAAAAACATTGAGATCCCTGCGTCCGTGAAGACGATCGGGGGAAACGCGTTCTACAAGACGGGCATCACGCCCCGCCGTCCGTGACCCGGGTGTAGCCGCGCACTGCCCGGTACCCCTCCCTGTGGGCGAGCGCAGCCGCCCACTGCCCGGCACACTCCGTGTGTGCTATTTCCTGAAGATGAAGAAGACGGCGCCGCAGAGGCAGAGCGCCGCCCAGATGAAGTCGAGGCGGAATTTTTCGCCCATGAAGAACACGGAGAACGGCACGAAGACGGAGAGCGTGATGACTTCCTGCATGATCTTGAGCTGGGCGAGCGTGAGCGTGGTGTAGCCGATGCGGTTCGCGGGCACCTGCAGCAGATATTCGAACAAGGCTATGCCCCAGCTGACGATGGCGGCCATCCACCACGGCTTGCTCGCCATATTCTTCAGGTGTCCGTACCAGGCGAACGTCATGAAGCAGTTCGAGCAGACGAGGAGGAAGATCGTGCGATAGATGGCGGGGATGGAGACGATGGTTTCGATGATTTTCTGCATGGTGATGCGGTCCTGAGGAAGCCGGGCGGCGGGGTGTGATGCCCGGCGGTTTTACGGTTTTGCTCCCGAGATCGGAATAAGAATCGGCGGCGCAACGGTTGGTGTCCGGTGTGCGCCGCCTGGTGTTTTTGAGGTGGGGAAATTCGTGTTTCGCGCGGTTATTTCTTTCTGTCAAGCTGTTCGGTGATTATCCGCAGGGATTCGTGCTTGTCCACGAAATCGTAGTAGAGCGTCTGGGACGGCTCCTTCGTGAGGCGGAGCTGCGTCGCTTTCGCAAGCGCGGGCTCGCCGGTGAAGACGAAGCACTGCGCCGTGGAGGTCTGCCCGAGGTCGGCCGAGGAGACTTTCACGACCACGCCGACGAAGAAGCCTTCCTTCGACAGCACGATGTCGCCGACTTCCGCCTTCAGCTCGCTGGAGGAACGGTTCGGGTTGCGGATATACAGATAATTGTCGCCCTGTTCCATGCTCACGGAGCAGCGGCCCGTGATGTCGGCGGAATCCTTCGAGAACGTCGCGGACTTGAAGAGCGTGAGGTTGTCGAGGCCGCGTTCGCGGAGCGCGCCGAACGTGATTACGCGAACCGGTTCCGCGGCTTTGTCCGCAGCGACGGGGAAGAGGCACACGCGGGCGTCTTCGGCGAGGCAGAGGGCGGGGCCGTTGACGGCGGACCATTTGTCCTTGCTCTGCGGACGGCGCACTTTGTACTCCAGCTCGGTGACCTTGGTGTAGCCGGAGTGCAGATTCAGGCCGGTCGTGTCGCGGAACGCGGAGACGATCCATGCCTTGCCGCCAAGCGTGACGGCGGGGAGGTAGAACGACTTGTCGATGACGATGTTGTTGAAGAGGCGGTCATTGACGAGGTGGAAGGAGAGCTCGAGCGCGGAGGCGTTGTAGCTGGTGAGGACGTCGTTGTTGAGCATCTTTTCCAGTTCGTCGGCTTTCTTTTTGGTCTCGGTCAGATCGCGGTCCTTGTCCTCGATCACCTTGTCCTTCTGGGTCAGGATCGTTTCGGTCTGCGCGATCGTCCGGTCCTTCTCGCTCATGAGGCGTTCGTTCTGGGCGATCGTCTCCTTCGAGATGGCGAGCGACTGCTCGGACTTGTCAAGCTCGTTTTTCGTCTTGACGAGGTCGGAATTGACGTCCGCCAGCACGCGCACCATGCCGTTCAGCTGGGTTTCCGTGGAGTTCAGCTTGGATTTCGTTTCCGCGAGTTCGAGTTCGGAGGCGTGGAATTTCGCGAGCGCCTCCTCGGCGCGTGCGCGGTCGAGGCGCGCCTGTTCGCGGAGCGCTTCGAGTTCGAGCTTCGTCGCTTCGAGCTGGCCGGACGTCCGGGACAAGGTCTTTTCGCTCTGCTGGAGCTTTTCGGTCGCGGCGGCCTTTTCCTGCGTGACGCGCGCCAGGGAGCGTTCGCTCGTCTCGAGGAGGTTTTCGCTGTCGCGGATGACCTTGTCGCGTTCGACGAGCTCCTGCGCGGAGATTTTCAGCTCGCTTTCCTTCTGTTCGATGACGGCGGCGGAACGTTTCAGCGCGGCTTCGCGTTCGTCGAGTTCCTTTTTGGTCTTCGCAAGCTCGGCGGCGCTCTTCGCGAGTTCGGCGGCGCTCTTCGCCTGTTCCTGTTCGGACTTTGTCTTTTCGGAGGCGAGCTCGTCTTTGGACTTCGTGAGGGCGGCGAGCGTTTCGGCGAGTTTCGCCTGCGCCTGCTTGATCTCCTCGTCTTTGGAGGAAAGCTGCTTTTCGTCCTTCAGCGCGAGCGCGCGGAATTCCTCAAGGCGCTGTGCCAGCTCGTCTTTCTGCTGCTTCACTTCCTCGTGGCGCGCCAGTTCCTCGTCGATCATCTCGACCAGACGGGTCGCGGGCGACGAGATCTTCGCGGCTCCGGCGGGGTCGCCGACCTCGTTCATCCCGATCGACAGGGACATTGCCGCCAGGACCAGGAAGTCGCATGTGACAATGAGAATGGACCGGTTCACTGTTTGGCTTCCTTTCCGTTGGGTTCATCGGCGGCGGTGATGAGCGCCTGCTTGAGCGGGTACTGGAAGACCAGGCGCAGGATCACGCTGAAGATGATGCCGACGAGCGTGGAGGAGTATGCGATCAGGCGGCTGATGTTCGGGTTGAACGACATCACGATGAAGCTGGAGACGGTGCCGAGCAGGCCGAAGTACAACGGCAGGTCGAGGAAGAGATCGGCGTTCTCAAGCTTTTTCAGGCGGATCGCGACGGCTTCCGTGCTGCGTTTCAGCGCGGAGAAGACCTTCGCCGCCATCATGAACGCGGTCGCCTGAAGGACCAGGATGAACATGAGGATGAAGAACGAAAGATGCGTGGCCGTCCTGTTGATCTGCTCGACGTTCTTTGCCGCCTCGCGGATGTCGTTCTCGCTCGCCATCTGCGTCGGCGCGGTCACGTTCCCCTCGAAAAGCGAACGGAAGAAATCGTTCTTTCTGTAGAGGAACGAGAGGATGAGCACGATGATGATCGCGAGTGCGATGATGATGATATTGTAAATGAGGGCGGAATGTCCGGCGCCGGATCCGGTTTTCTGAGGTGTTTGATTCACGGTTTTCCTCCTGGTTTGCGAATATTTTTGATGATAAATCTCTGATGGGTGTACGGTCCGATTTGTTTACCTATTAAGATAATACTGTTTTCAGGAAAAATCAAGTTTTAAAACAAAAAAAGCGGATTCGGAAAAACCGCAATCCGCCGGAAAAAACAAAACAGAAGCAGGGTTTCATATACCGCTCCAACTTAACAGTAGGTGCAATAAGGCCTTGCGGCCCCGATATATTCTTTGTTCAGAGGAATGAACCGCTGCTTCCTGATGTTTAATTTAGACGGGTTTTCCGAAAATGCAAGTGTCGCGATGCGTTTTTTTCAAAAAAAGCCGATTCTTTTCCACGGCACGCCCGCCATGCCGCGGCCGGAGCTGAAAAAATCGTTTTTTTGGGCGTTTCGACTGGAAAAATGCGTTTTTTGAGCTATCTTATATGGATTAATGTTTGCGCCCCCGAACCAGAAAGGACCGATTCCATGAAAATCATTGACTGCACCGATGCCGACTACAAGCAGACGCTTCAATCGCTTTATACCCGGCCGGCGTGCCCCCCCGAGATCGAGGAGCGGGCACAGGCGATCGTGGACGAGGTCCGTGCGCACGGCGACGCTGCGGTCCTGTCGCAGATCGCGAAGTTCGACCGCGTGATCCTGACCTCGCCCGAGCTCAAGGTCTCCGACGAGGAGATCGCCGCCGCGAAGAAAGCCGTTTCCCGCAAGACCAAAGCCGCGATCAAGCTCGCGTTCGACAACATCACCGCGTTCGCGAAGATGCAGATACCGCGTTCGTGGACCTCGCATCCGCGTCCCGGCGTCACGCTCGGCGAACAGTTCAAGCCGATGGACCGCGTGGCGTGCTACGTGCCGGGCGGCACGGCTCCGCTGGTCTCCAGCGCGCTCCACACGGTCGCCATCGCGAAGGCCGCCGGAGTCCGCGAGATCATCGCCGCCACGCCTCCGCGCAAGGACGGCAGCATCAACCCCGCCACGCTGTACGCGCTGGTCGCCGCGGGCGCCACGGCAGTCTACAAGATGGGCGGCGCCACGGCGATCGCCGCGCTCGCCTACGGCACGGAGACGGTCCCCGCCGTCGAGAAGATCGTCGGACCGGGCAACGCCTACGTCGCGGCCGCCAAACGCTATGTGTACGGGCGCGTCGCCATCGACATGGTCGCCGGGCCATCCGAGGTCATGGTGGTCGCCGACGGCAGCGTGAACCCCGCCTGGACCGCCGCCGACATCCTGTCGCAGGCGGAACACGGCTCCGGCCTCGAACAGGCGGTCCTGGTCACGGATTCCAAGAAAGTGCTCAAAGCCGTGCAGGAGCAGATCCTCGAGCAGTCCAAAACGCTCACGCGCCAGGGGCCGCTTCAGAAGGTGCTCGCGAACGGCATCTTCCTGATCCGCTGCGCCTCCATGGACGAGGCGGCGGAGATCGCCGGAAAGTTCGCGCCGGAACACCTCGAGCTCCACTGCGCCGCCCCCGCGAAATTCGCGAAGCGCATCCACGCCGCGGGCGCGATCTTCCTCGGTCCGTGGACCCCGGAACCCGCAGGCGATTTCACCGCCGGCCCGAGCCACGTGCTGCCGACCGCCGGGACCGCCCGGTTCTTCCACGGCATCACCGCGGGCGATTTCTTCTGCCGCAGCAGCATCCTGTCGTTCACGGAGAACGCGCTGATGCGCGAGGTGGACGCGATCGAACACTTCGCCGAGATCGAGGGGCTGGACGCCCACGGGCGCAGCGCATCCATCCGCAGGACCGGACGGAACTAACGCGAAAGGCACCCGGCAATGACACCCGACAAATACATCTCCTATTTCCGTAAGGACATCGACCGGATGGACGGCTACGCCCCCGGCGAACAGCTCAATATCCCCGAGCTCATCAAGCTCAACACCAACGAAAACCCGTTCCCGCCGTGCCCCGGCGTGTTTCAGGCGCTGTCCTCCATCGACCCGGAACGCCTCCGCCTGTACCCGAATCCGACCTCGGATCCCGTCCGCGACGAGATCGCGAAGATGTTCGGCCTGACGCGCGACAACGTGATCGCGTGCAACGGTTCGGACGACACGCTGAGCATCACGGTGCGGTGCTTCTCCTCGGCGGACCTGCCGATCGCCTGCCTGCGCCCGTCCTACACGCTCTACCCCACGCTGGCGGCACTCCACGGTGCGCCGGTGCGCTACATTGACCTCGCGGACGATTTCGGCCTGCCGGACGACATCCTGAAACAGCTCGAAGGCACCAACCTCTTTCTCATCGCGCGCCCGAACGCCCCGACCGGCAACAGCTTCCCGCGCGCCACGATGGAGCGCATCTGCGCCGAGTACAAGGGCATGGTCCTGATCGACGAGGCGTACGCCGACTTCGCGTCCGACAACTGCGCGGACTTCGTGAACCGCTTCCCGAACGTGATCGTTTCGCGCACGTTCTCGAAATCGCGTTCGCTCGCCGGACTCCGGTTCGGGTTCGCCCTGGCGCATCCGCGCACGATCGCCGGCATGATGAAGATGAAGGACTCGTACAACGTCTCCTACCTCACGCAGATGCTCGCCATCGCCGCGCTTCAGGACAAACAGTATTTCACGGACTGCGTCGAAAAGATCCGCCTGGCGCGCGAAATGCTCCGCACCGGCCTGCTCGGTCTCGGGTTCGAGGTCGTCCCCTCCGAGACGAACTTCCTCTTTGCCGCGCCGCCCGACGGCGACGGCGAACGCTGTTTCCGCGAGCTCCGCGCCCGCAACATCCTCGTGCGCTACTTCCCGTATCCGCGCACGAAACGCTATGTGCGCATCTCCATCGGCACGTCCGTCCAGGTCGTGAAAGTCTGGTCGGTCCTGTCCCAGATCTACGGAGCCAAGTCATGAGCACGCTTCCCGCCACGAAGAAAACGTTCCGTCTCTTCGCGCTCGCGGCGGCGCTGCTTGCCGCGCCGTGCGGACTGCGCGCGGATGTCTTCTCCATCTGGCCGTTCGGCGGCGGATCGGCGGGAAAGAACGGCGTTTCGGACGACTTGTCCGCAGAAGCTGCTGAGGACACGCTGGCGACGCTGCTTGACGCCACGCAGTTCTGGTCCGAGAAGGTCACGGTCAACGGACGGAACATGACGATGAAGATCTCCATGTCCGACCAGTCGCTTTCCCTCGTGCGCGCGTCCGTGCTGAAGCTTTTCCCCAACGCGCAGGTCGCCGGCAACGAATCCTCGCTGCTCATGAAGCGGCCGCTGGACGACGGAAGCTCCCAGCGCATTTTCCTGCTCCAGCTCCGCGGCCTGAACCCGCTTCTCCAGTTCACGACGGTCCTGCCGAAGGACATGCCCCGCGAATGTCCCCTGGAGCTCTGGCCCGCGGAATTCCCGATCGCCGCCGGAGCGAAAGATTTCACGCTCATGAATTTCCCGAACCGGGGCTCGCATTTCGGCACGTACGCGGTCGCGGACTCCGAGATCGCGCCCGTCATGGACGACCTGGTCGCGAAGATCAAAAGCAAGGGCTGGGCTCCTGCCACCATGGAGCACGCCGACCTTTTCGAGGGCGCCGGCGACGTCTTCATGAAGAAGGACCCGGACGCGCTCCTGCTGCTCGGCATCGTGCGCGACGCCGCCGGTTCCGTGCAGGTATCGTTCTACACACGCAAACTCAAATAACCCTTTTCACAACAAACAGGAAGCCCCAGATATGGCAAGCACAGTGATCGCAATCGACGGTCCCGCCGCGTCCGGCAAAAGCACGGCCGCGCGGAACCTCGCCGCCCGCCTCGGCATCCCGTACATCAACACCGGCTCCCTTTACCGCGCCATCGCGTGGAAAGCCGCGCAGAAGGGCATCTCCACCCGCGACGAGGCCGCGCTCCGCGCCATGCTCGCGGACACCGTCATCCGGTACGCGGTCCCCGCGGACGGCGGCAACCCGGACATCGAGATAGACGGCGTTTTCCCCGGCCAGGCGCTCCGCGCGCCGGAGATCGCGCAGGGAGCGTCGAACGTTGCCGCCATCCCGTTCGTGCGCGCCTTCACGCTCCAGATCCAGCGCGACGCCGCGAAGAACCAGCTCGTCGTGATGGAGGGACGCGACATCGGCACCGCGGTCTTCCCCGACGCCAAGTATAAATTCTTCCTCACCGCTTCCCCGCACGTTCGGGCGCTCCGCCGTCTGGCGCAGGGCGGCGAGACGCCCGACAACGCCACGGTCGACTCCGTGGCGGCCGAGATCGCCGAACGCGACAAACAGGACATGAACCGGTCCGTCGCCCCGCTCAAACAGGCGGACGACGCGGTGTTCATCGACAGCAGCGGCATGACCGCCGAAGACGTGCTGGACGCGATGGTCCTGTGCATCCGGGACGGAGGCGACGCATGACCGTCTCCGCGTCCCTCGACTACCGCGTGCCGTACGCCGACACCGACCAAATGACGTTCGTCTACTACGCGAACTACCTCATCTATTTCGAGATGGCGCGCGAGGAGCTCATGCGCGCCATCGGGCTGCCTTACAGCAAGCTCGAAGAGCTCGGCTGCGCCCTCCCGGTCCTCGAGGCGGTCTGCCACTACAAGAAGCCCGCCAAGTTCGAGGACATCCTCACCATTACCGCCACACTCGCCGAGATGAAAGGCGTCCGCGTGAAGATCGCCTGCACCGTCAAACGCGGCGAAGAACTGCTCGCCGAAGGCTGGACCGTCCACGCGTTCATGAACCGCGACGGCCGCCCGCAGAAGCCCCCGAAAGTCTTCCTCGACGCCATCCATTCCGCACCAACCCCTCCTGAATCATAAAGGATTATATTTCAAATGAGCAACAACACCAACCCCGATCTCTGCCCCTGCGGTTCCGGCGAACACTTCGCCGACTGCTGCGAACCCGTCATCCTCGGCGCCCGCAAGGCGAAAACCCCCGAAGAACTCATGCGTGCGCGCTACTCCGCCTACGCCACCTGCCACGTCGATTTCATCCTCGACTCCACCCACCCAGAACAGCGCGCCACCTGCGACCGCCAGGAAGTCAAGAACTGGGCGGAACAGTCCGAGTGGGAAGGCATCAATATCCTCCGCACCGAACGCGGCGGCGAGAAGGATTCCGACGGCATCGTCGAATTCGTCGCGCGCTACAAAAACCGCAACATGCAGATGGAGCACCACGAGATCTCCGAGTTCCGCCGCAGCGGCGGCGAGTGGTTCTTCTACGACGGCGCGATCGTCGGTCCGAAGCCCTACGTCCGCACCACACCGAAGGTCGGCCCGAACGATCCGTGCCCCTGCGGCTCCGGCAAGAAGTACAAGAAGTGCTGCGGCAAGTGATTTCCTCGGCGCGTTTCCCGGCACGATGCAATAAAGCAGCCCCGGAAAGCGTTAATGGATCAGACTGACAAAAGACGTTCCGCCAAACGGTTTTTCCTGTGACGGAACGTCCTTTCCCTTTTTCGCGCACACTCAAATCCGAGGTCTTTCATGCAGAACAAAACGAAAAAGCGCCTGAAACACGTCCTGATCCTGACTCCCGTCGCGCTTGTCCTAATCCTCGCCGTCGTTGCGCTCGGCGCATGGCATAAGTTCGGCGCGTTCGTCGTGGCGGCGCGGAGCATCCACAAGCTCCAGGACGGCCTGTACGTCATGGAGTACCGCGGCGACTACGGGCTCGACGAATTTCTCGCGCAGGGCGGAGCCGACAGCGATTCCGCCGTGGCGGATTACCTGATCGGATTCCTGTCCGGCGGGTATTACAGGAAGGCGGACAACGAGATCAAACCCGGCGACTTCGGCTGTACCACGGTCTGCGTGAAAGATCAAAACGGCGCCGTGTATTTCGGGCGGAATTTCGACTGGAAGAAGGGCCGCGCCATGATCGTCCACACCGTGCCGGAGGACGGCTACGAATCGCTGTCAACCTGCGACCTCGATTTCCTCGGATTCGGAGATGATTACACGCCCGACGGCTCCATGCAGGAGCGCATCCAGACGCTCGCGGCGATCTATGTGCCGCTCGACGGCATGAACGAGAAGGGCCTGGTCATCGCCGACCTCATGGCCGGGGACGACGAGGAGACGCACCAGAAGACGGACAAGCCCGACCTCACAACCACGACCGCCATCCGGCTGCTGCTGGACCGCGCGGCGAACGTCGACGAAGCGGTTGAGCTCCTGAAACAGTACGACATGAACTCGTCCATCGGCGCGGCGCATCATTTCGCCATCGCGGACAAGACCGGGAAAAGCGTGGTCGTGGAGTATGTGAACGGCGAAATGCTCGTTGCGGAAACGAACATCGTCACGAACCACTATCTCGCCGACAGCCCGAAGAAGGGCGTCGGGGACGAGGAGTCCCATGCGCGATTCGACTTGCTGAACAACAGGATCGGACCGGATTTCGTCCTCGCCGGCTGGCGCGGCCGGCCGGACTACAAGATAGCCTGGCCGCCGTTCCAGGAAGTCAGGGCTCTGGTGGCGCCCGTTTCGCAGTCGCAAAAAAAGTTCTGGTATCCGCAGGCGGCCGGCGGCGACAACGCCGTGACGCTGTGGAGCATCGTATACGCACCGGAAAAACAGTGGGCCGACTTCTATTTCCGCGAGGATTTCGATCACGGCCACCGGCTTTTCCTCCATCCCGCGCTGGTTGATCCATTTGTGCGCGAGATCAACAAAAAAAACAAATTCGTATCCGACACTCCCGTCATTTTCTTCGATTGAACCGGCATCTGGAGACTAACAACATGATTTACGATCACATCGACAACATCGGGCTATACCGTTTCAGCCCCGCGACCATGAAGGCGTTCGAGTTTCTGAAGACGCTCACACCGGACTCGCCGGACGCCACGCATGAGCTCATCGGGCGCGACCTGTACGTGATGGTGCAGTCCTACGACACCGAGGCGGAACCGTCGCCGATCCTTGAGGCGCACCGGAAGTACATCGACATCCAGTACTGCATCGCGAATACGGAATACATCGCCGTCGCACCGCTGGACGAATCCACGCTCAAGACGCCGTACGATGCCGAAAAGGACGTGGCGTTCTATCACGCTCAGAAAATGATGACGCTCTGCGCCATGACGCCCGGCCGGTTCGTGCTGCTCTTCCCCACGGACGAGCATTTCGCGAAGTTCGCAGCGGAGGTTCCCTGCCGCATCAAGAAGGCCGTCGTGAAGCTCCGCGCCGACCTTTTCTAACTTCCACGTCCGTCGAAACGACGTGAAAAAGCCTCTTATCCTCGCCCCTTCGGGAACAGCATGACTTCCAGCCAGTCGTTCAGGTGGTCGTCCAGCCAGTAGTCCTTCATGCGCGCGTAGTTGGCGCGGATGGTCTGGAGCTGCGCGTCCTGATCCGCGAAAAGCGCCTCGACCTTGCGGTCGAGCGTGTCCGCCGTGTCGAAACACGCGTCCGGCGCGATCCGCTTGTAGCAGCCGAGGTCCTGCACGAAGGATGGCGTGCCTTCCGCCCAGGATTCCAGCAGCTTGATCGGACTCTTGCACTCGTTGAACAGGGAGTGCCGCAGCGGCTGGATGAAGAGGTCCGCGCGGATGGAACGGCGCACGCGCGGGTAGTCCAGGAACGGTCCGATGGGGATGCGCGTGAAGTCGTCCGCGTATGGTTCGAGGGCAGGGGGGAATCCGCCGTGGAAGACGAAATCGTACTTTTTGCGGTTTTCCCTGATCCAGTCGATGATGCCGGAGAAATCGTCGCCCGCCCCGGTCCGGTTCATGTCGAAATGCGACATGCTGCAGGAGAAGCAGATGCGCGGTTTCCGCGTCTTCTGCGAGCGGATACGGTCGAGGATGACGGCTTCGTCGTAGAAATCGAAGAAATAGCGGGGCAGGTAGTTCGGGATCACGCGGAAATGATCGCGCGGGAGCCCGAATTTTTTGCTGTAGTAATCGGCGAGCGTGGCGCAGGTGACCGTGACGGCGTCGCTGCCCTTCATGAAATGCGGGATTGCGTCCTTGCCCTCCTTGAAGATATGGCGATAGCAGTTGTAGACCGGGATGTCCTCCTGAACGAGGATGTCGTCGATCTCGTAGATGACGGGGAACTTGAATTTATTCTTCGCGGGGAGGAGATATTCGCGGAACCACCGGAGGTCGCGGATGCCGCAGGCGCGCTGGAGCCGGAACGACGTGAGGATCGGAAGGATATAATCGTAGTGGAACAGCAGGCGGGCGTCGCAGAAAAGCGCATTGTTGTAAATCTGGGAAAGCAGCTGGGAAATGAAGAGGATACGATAGTAGGAGCAGCCGCCGACGTCGATGTGCGTGGAGCCGAAAATGTGCGTCCGGTTCGGATTCAGCCTGACCGGACCGGGCTTTTCCCCCGCCGTTCTGAGTTTTGACGCGGGTGATCCCGGGCGGGCCGGGGCGTTCAGTTTTGGCGGTACGAATTGAAACATGATCGAGAAAGAAAATCGGGTTTGAGAGTTGTTTCGTGAACGAAAACATAATATAGCCCGCGAAATTCGAAAAAACAAGCGCCGGAACCTCGAAAAGCGGCTGAAATGAGGAAAAAATAACGAATTCCGGTTGAAGTTTCCGCGTGCGCGGTTTATATTAGAAAGATATCATGCCGTGACTGTTCCCCCCGACGGGATACGCTCCTCTTACCGCCCGCGGTCATGGCGCAACAGGAAAAGAACCCATGCTATACTGTCCGAAATGCCAGCAGCTCGAAGCGACCACGCCGCAGAAACACGACGACGGCACGGTGACGTATGTCTGCAAGAAGTGCGGCGGCGCCATTCCCCTGCGTCGCGACCTGCGTCCGGGCGAAGTCGTGGCCGGATTCCAGATCGAGGAGGAGCTCGGACGCGGCGCGATGGGGATCGTGTACCAGGCGCGTCAGACCAACCTCGACCGCGAGGTCGCGATCAAGATCCTGTCGGACGCCAGCGCCAGCGACGAGGTGTACGTGGAACGGTTCTTCCGCGAGGCGCGGGCGGCGGCCAGCCTGTCGCACCCGAACGTGGTGCAGGCGTACGACGCGGGCGTGACCGAGGACGGCATCTATTATTTCGTGATGGAGAAGATCACCGGGGAGAACCTGGAACTGGTGCTGAACAACGTCGGGCCGCTGAACATCCCGCAGGCGCTGGACGTCTTCATCTCCGTCGCGAACGCTCTTTCCTACGCCTGGACTCGCAACCAGCTCAGCCACGGCGACATCAAGCCCGAAAACATCATCATGCGCCTGAACGGGAAGGTCAAACTCGCCGATTTCGGGCTCGCGCGCCGCGCGAAAGACCCCGAGCTTGCCGAAGAGGACATCCGCGCCACGCCAGCCTACGCTCCGCCCGAGATCATCAACGGCGACAAGGACGTCCCCGGGTTCAAGTCCGACATGTACTCCTTCGGCGCGACCGCCTACCATATCCTCATCGGACACGAGCCGTTCGTCGGGACCGACCCCGTGAAGGTTTGCGCCATGCAGCTTTCCGACATCCAGACGCCGCTTTCCGAACTCAATCCGAACATTCCCCGGCGGTTGTCCGACCTGGTCGACGCCCTGATGGAGAAGGATCCCGCGAACCGCCCGGCGTCCTGGAGCGACGTGGTCGACGAACTCAAGGACATCCAGCGGGAACTCAATGCCGCGTCTGCTCAGGAAAAGCAGACGGATGCGGAAAGCGACGGCATCCCCGGCCGGCAGCGGAAGAAAAAAGGCATCCCGCTTTTTGCTCTCTTGATTGCCGCTGTCGCGATCGTTGCCGTAATCGGCGCGGTCATATTCGGCATCGCCTCGAAAAAGTCCGGACCGGGCGGGGACGTCCCGCCTGTGAATGAAAACAAGCCGTCCGGCCCCGCGACCGCATCCGAAGTCAAAAACGACCAGCCCTCCATTCGCGACGAGGCGTTTTACCAGGCGCGCTGGCGCATGATCCAGGAGGAATCCAAGCTTTCCGGGCTGGAACTGAAACAGGTCGAGAAATTCGTCGCCGACGCCGGACCGAAAGCGCCTGCGGAAGCCGTCGCGGCGCTTGCCGAGCTTCGTGCCGCCGAAAGCCAGAGCCGCGCGCTGGTCCTGCGGAACGAACTTCTGGATCTGGCTGCGGCGTTCAAGCCGGACCAGGCGAAGAACCTTGATTTCGACGCCGTCGATGCGCTTCTGCGCGCCGCCCAGTCCAAGCTCGCCGAGCTGAAGAAGCTCGACGCCGGACAACCCGAGCCTGTCTTCCTGCCGGAACACCGGAAGACGGTCGACGCCTATCTGAAAAAACTCTCCGATCTCCAGCTCGCCGTGTCCCTGGGCGGCGACATTTCGTCCGGCACGAAGCCGGAAACGGCAGGGACGGAACAGAAACCGGGAGCGTCCGCGCAGACGTCGAACACGGAAACGGAGAAAACGGATCCGGAGACGGAGGACGCCATCGAATCCCTGCTGGATTCCAAGCTGCTCATGAACTACCTGCTTCTGCTGGACTACCTTCCCGGCACCATCCGCGACGAACAGAAGTGCGCCGAGGCGCTCCGGCTCGTGAACGACCTGCTGGCGGACAAGGAATTCACCGACGAGAACCCGAGGAAGAACTGTTCCGCCATCCGCAAGTTCCTGGTGCTGAACAATGCGCCGCTGCTGCCGTATCTCGACGAAAACCAGAAGGCGCTCCGCGGCATGAAAGCTTTCCCGCGCTCCTACCCGGACAGCGTCCTGGATGACATCTCCGGTTCCACGTTCCGCCTGAAAGTCCAGGATGGAAAAGCCAACATCATCCAGCGCGTGGCGTGGAACCAGCTCCGCCGGGAAGAGGGCGAGGACCGGATCATCGTGACCCTGATCAACAGTCCCCAGCTGGCGAAGCTGTCCGCGGAGTTCCGCGAATACCTGTATGTGCGGGCGCTGTTCCTCGGCGTCGATCCCGAAATGCTCAAGACCCGTTTCGAGCGCGCCTCCGGTCTGCCCGCGGCGAAGCTGGAAGAGCTGGGCAAAGTTACCGGCTTCTTCCGCAAGCCGCTGATCGAGGACGAAGAGGAAGACTGACCTTTCTGCGTTCGCGAATGATCGCCGCGCACGGAGAAAGGGTCAGTTCGCCTGTCCCGGCAGGGCGGGGAATTCGCCGGTGCAGGCGGCTTCGTATTCGGCGATCATGGCGCGGACTTCGTCGCCGAGCGGGATCTTCGTCTTCGCCTCGAAATCGTAGCGCACCACCACGTCCTCCGCAAACGCGCACATCGTGCCCGCGTCGTCGAACAGGGCGTGCTCCAGCACGATGCTCGTGCCGCCCGCCTTTTTGAGGCGCGTGAGGATGCGGACATTGCCGGGGAAGAAGAGCTGGGCGGTGAACTGGACGCGCGACGCCGCCAGGATCGGGCCCGTCTTCATGCCCTGATAGACCTTCATCCCGATGTGTCCGCAGTATTCGACGCGCGCCGCCTGAAAGAACCTCGAAAACGCGAGGTTGTTCACGTGTCCGAGCAGGTCGAGGTCGCTCCAGTCGATGCGGCTTGTAAAGATTTGTGCGCGTGCCATGTCCTGTCGTTCCTTTCTGAAAATCCCCCTGCGGAGTTGCCCTGCCGCAGGGGGATGGATCTCATTTTCGTGCCTGAGCGAAGCCAGGCACAGTATCAATGGAGGCATTGCCTCCTCTTACTTGGCCTTCTTCGCGGCCTTCTTCGCCGGAGCCTTTTTTGCCGCGGCCTTCTTTGCCGGAGCCTTCTTTTCGGCGGCCTTCTTCGCGCCGTCCGCCTTCGCGACCGCCTTGGAATCCGACTTCTTCGCCGCCTTCGCATCCTTCTTGGAGGACTTCGCGGCCTTCTTCGCGGCCTTCTTTTCCTCCTCGTGGTCGTGGCAGCAGCATTCGTCGTCGCAGCATTCGTCGTCGTCCACGATGCCGAGCATCTCGATCACGTCCTGGTCGTTGTTGAGCGGGATTTGCTCGACTTCGGCGGCGGTCCAGTATTCGGAGTGCGTGACCTCGTCGCCGGGTTCGAGGATGGCGAGCGGTCCGAGCGTTTCGAGTTCGAGGTAGCCGCCCTCGGTGTAGACTTCGATGGAGCTGCCGAGGTCCGGGTACTCGTTTTCGTCGAAGTATTCGAACTGCTTGATGAACGCGGTGTTCTTGTTGATGTACGCGCACCAGCCTTCGCCGGAGTTGAGGCCGATCTTGGTGGGCGCGCCCTTCGCGGTCTGCTTCACGAGCACGAAGCGGTCGCCGAAGACGAAACGGGAATCGGCGGGGTTGGCATAGGGCCAGAAGTTGACGGAGCGGTTCGGGACGAGCCCTTCGGGGCCGCGGTTCTGCGGCAGGATGGCGGTCCCGCCGGGCATGAGCTGGGTGATGCCCCACGCGGCGGCTTCGATGTCCCAGAGGCCCTCGTTGCGGATCTGGTGTTCGATGCGGAAGGAGTTGTTGCCTTCGGGATAGACGTTGATGGTCTTCACGATGCCGGTGAGCTCTTCGCGGGGCGCCATGAACGCGACGCCGCCGTCGCGGAGCTCTGCCATGACGACCTTGCGGCTGTCCGGGCAGTAGGAACGCACGCTGTCTTCTGGGGCGTGCCAGATGCGGTGCCCGCCGTAGTTCGTCCAGACCTTCTGGTTCGAGGTGCCGAGGAGCTTCTTGTCGAGGTAAAGGAGGTTGGCTCCCTTCGGGCCGAGGAACGCGCCGACGATGCGCGGCCCGATCTCCGTGGTGACGACGATGCGGAATTCGCCGTTGGTGAGCTCGATGCAGTTTTTCCATCCCTGGAACGTGATCTTTTTCATCTTCATACGAAAGAAACTCCTTTGCGTGTTTTTTGGGGGTTGTTATACGGAACGGACTAACATTTGTTCGACGAGGGTGGCGAGCATGCCGCGCCAGCGGTTGTCCGGGAGCGGCTGCAGCGATTTCTTCGCGCAGTCGGAGAGCGCGGCGATGCTGTCGCGGACGGCTCCGGCGGCTCCGCAGCCGGTGAGGAGCGCGCGGATCGCGGCGATGTCGGATTCGGAGTAATGCGGCAGGCGGAGAAACGCGTCGAGTTCGGAGCGGCGTCCGGCGGGCAGATGGCGGACCGCCTCGAGATAGAGCATCGTGGGTTTCGCCTCCTGGAAATCGGAGCAGAGCGGCTTGCCGAAGACTTTCTCGTCGCCGAAGACGCCGAGCATGTCGTCCTGAAGCTGGAACGCCGCCGCGAGGTTCACGGCGTACCGGGTGAGCGCGCGGAAATCGGGCGATCCCGGTTCGTATGCGCCCTTCGCGATCGCCGCGCCGCAGTGGAGCGCGAACTCCATGATCGCGCCGGTCTTGCCGTTGATCATGCCCATCACGTCCACCTCGGAGACGGTCGCCGGGTCGAGCAGCTCGAATTCCACGTCCAGCGCCTCGCCGGAGATCAGCTCGCGGTTCAGCTTCGTCTGCATGGCGCGCACGAGCATGAGGGCGAGCGCCGGATCGACGCCCCGGTCGGCGACGGACGCGAGGCGTTCGACCGCCCATCCCTGCTGGATGTCGCCCGCGAGGATCGCGAACGATTCGCCGAACGCCTGCGCCTGTTCCGGGGCGGCGCCGAGTTTGGTCGCGGCGTGGTCGCGGAGCGTGACGTGTGTGGACGGCAGACCGCGGCGGAGTTCATCGCGGTCAATAATGTCGTCGTGCACGAGCGTCCAGTTGTGATAGATTTCGACCGCGGCCGCCGCCGGGATCGCCTGTTCGCGGTCGCCGCCGAAGAGTTCGCACGCCCACAGCACGAGCGCCGGACGGATGCGCTTTCCGCCGCGTCCGGGGTAGTCGCGCACCGCGTCGCCGAGGATGCCGGGCCGGATGGTTTGCGGAAACGCGTCCTCCTTGAGGAAGCTTCCGATCTCTTCGCCCACGCGGCGAAGCTCGTCTTTGAATTCGTTCATGCTGTCTCCGGGACCGGCGGCGCGCCGGCTGTGAAATGAGGTGAAACGGGCGCGTGAGATCACGTTTGACGCGTCCGCGTTTAAAATATCTCTATATTTTACCCCGGATTGTGCGTAAAATCAAGCGAAAAAACAAGGTTTTTCGAGGAAAAATCCGTTTTTTTCGAAAATAACGGGGAAGCATGGATTCCGTGCGGCGTTTTGATCCGGGTTCGTGACCGGGATCCGCGGTTCATTCTTTTGTGCTGAAATTGAACAGCGGAAACACCGGGAGAAACCCGGTTTCATTGAAGTTCAGCAGCCCGATCTGAACGCCGGAACGGCATGAATTGACCACCCCGAGCTGGACCACGGACTGCGGATCGTCCTCTTCGGTCCAGTCCGCCGCATAGGAGCAGTTGAACAGGGAACAGTAAACGCCCTGCTCCTGTCTCCGGCAGATACCCAGCAGAGAAAAGGAAACGCCGTTGCTTCTGACCGGCGCACCGAGGAGCGAAAACGAAACGCCGTTGCACTCCAATGGCGCGCCGAAGAGCGAAAACGAAACACCGTCGTGCCGTATAAGATTCACGCTGAAAGGGAAATCGCTGGTCCCGGCGCCGATCAAGGAAACGCCGCAAACAAAGGTCTTCGGCCGGGCCGCACCGCCGAGAAACAGTCCGTTCGTCCGGTGGAGTCGGGGCGACACGAGAAAACAGTGAATGCCATTGACCTGTGTGATCTCGCACATGGGATCGCCCCGGATGTCCGCAATCAGGGATGCCGGCGCGAAATTGAGGTAGACGCCGTTCACATCATACGTCGGGAAAAGAAAACAGTCGAACCCGCTCGCATTGAACGGCAGATAAGCACCCGGCGAGAAGGAATCCGCGTCGATCAGGACAGTCCGCCTCTTCGGATCGCCCCCGGAACCCGTTTCCGCGTTCTGACCGGTCTGCTCCGGTTCGCTTTGCTGTTTTCCTCCTTCCTGTTCGCCCGCTTCGGATCGAACGGAACGGCACGCCGAAACGAGGAGCGAGAGAAGCAGAACAACGCAAAAACGCTCTGTCCTGCCGATCATTTGCCTCGTTTTCGTGTTCGACATGGTCGGGTCCTTTCACTGTTTTTCGGACTGTCTGATCTTCTCAAGAAACTGTGCCGGGGTGACGATGAACGGCTTTCCGGGAAAATGTTTCAGGTTTCCCGTGACGAGCCAGGTCCTGTCGTTTCCGTGCGCCAAAGTCACGGCATAAAACTTCATTTGCCCCTGCGGTTCCTTGTTTTGGTGATTTCCGCGTTAATCTCAGCCAGGGACATTTCCTGCAGACCGTTCGCCTTCGCCTGGCGGCGCAGGCTTTGAAAAGCCCTCAGACCCGTATCGGCCGGAGCGGCGGTGATTTCAAACGGGATCCGGCGTTCGCGGACCACTGCACGTGCGAAAAGGTTGATCGCGGTGGACGTGTTCATCCCGAACTGGGCGCAAAGATCATCGAGTTCCGTCTTGAGTTGTTCGTCCATGCGGACGCTGAATGTTGATGTCGGCATAATAAACCTCCTGTGTTCTGTTTTGCATCAAATATAACATATCCGGTTGCGAAAGTCAAGTGCCGGAAAAAGAAAAGGAGATGCATTTTTTCTGTTCAACTTAATTTTCTGATTATCTGGGATTCCTTCCGCTAAACATTCGAACGCACATTCCAAATTGGAAAAATAGGCGAAAAAGCGTTAAAAGTGAAAGAACCGTCTTGTATTTTCCCGCGTGTAGATATATATTGACAGAAACATAACGGCGCGATGAGGGGAATCCGCCTCAAAACGCCCGGAAAACGTTCCCAAAACCATCCATCATAACCAGTCAAACCAACCAGACAGGAAGAACTCTTATGAAAAAGATGACTCTTCTCCTCACGGCAGCGGTCGCCGCTCTGCTCGCGCTCCCCAGCGCGTATGCGGAAAAGCTCTCCTGCCACAACATCTTCCAGAACAACATGTGCCTCCAGCGGCGCGCCCCGATCAAGATCTCCGGCAAGGCCGATCCCGGCAAGACCGTGACGGTCACGATCGAAGGTTCGCAGGCGAAGCCCGCGACCGCCAAGGCCGACGCCAAGGGCGAATGGGAAGCCAAGCTCGACGCTCTCGAGGCGGGCGGCCCGTACAAGGTGAAAGTGACCGACGGCGCCGACACGATCACGTTCGACAACGTGCTCGTCGGCGAAGTCTGGATCTGCGCCGGCCAGTCCAACATGGAACTGCCCGTCTCCACCGGCAACACCATGATCCAGATCAAGAACCACCAGCAGGAAGCCGCGGCCGCCAACTATCCGCGCATCCGCCTGTTCGAAGTGCCGAAGACCAAGGCTCCGGGCACCGAGTTCGAGGAAGTCGTCGGCGCCGGAAGAAACACCGGCATCTGGATGGAATGCAGCCCGCAGACCGTCCCGAACTTCTCCGCGGCCGGCTATTTCTTCGCCCGTCAGCTCCAGAAGGACCTCGACATCCCGGTCGGGCTCATCATGACCGCCTGGGGCGGCGTCAATATCGAGACCTTCATCCCGGACAGCGAATTCGCGAAGCACAACCGCAATGAAGCCAAGCAGATCGAAGACGCGCTGCTCGCCGGCGCGGCGAATCCGGAAAACGGACAGGTCCGCGGCGGCCAGTTCTCCAGCGAGAAATTCCCCGGCACGAGGTGGGGCGCCATGGTCGCTCCCTGGACCAAATACACCGTCGGCGGCGTCCTCTTCTACCAGGGCGAATCCAACACCGGCAACAAGGATTACTACGCGCTCCACAAAATGCTCATCGAGGGCTGGCGCGAAAAGTTCAAAGATCCGAAGCAGCCGTGGGTG
>JAFSZN010000167.1 GCA_017455665.1 Lentisphaeria bacterium | reverse complement strand
TCGATCACCGGCACGATGTACAGCACCGCCGAAAAGGGCGTCCGCTACCTCGAAATGGCGGAAGGCTATGTTACGGGCCTCGCGCTCGACGAGGAAAACAAGGTCATCGGCTACCAGTTCGTCAACCTCGGCAAGATGATGGAATTCGTCAACAAGTCCACGCCGGAAGATCTCGAAAAGATGTCCGTCAAGGATTTCGTCGCCAAGTTCCAGAAATCCTACGGCCGCTTTGGCGACGCCGTCAAAGTCATCAACCCCCGCAAGGCATAAGGAGCGTTCACCATGGCACTTTTTGAAAGCTACGAGCGCAGAATCGCGCAGATCAATAAATTCCTGAACGACAACGGAATCGCCTCCATCGAGGAAGCCGAACAGATCACCAAGTCCAAAGGCCTCGACATCATCCAGCGCGTCCGCGACATCCAGCCCATCTGCTTCGAGAACGCCTGCTGGGCTTACCTCGTCGGCGCCGCCGTCGCCATCAAGCGCGGCCAGACCGTCGCCAGCGAGATCGCCAAGACCCTCGGCGAAGGCCTCCAGAGCTTCTGCATCCCCGGATCCGTCGCCGACGACCGCAAGGTCGGCCTCGGACACGGCAACCTCGCCAGCATGCTCCTCCAGGAGGAGACCCAGTGCTTCGCGTTCTGCGCCGGCCACGAATCCTTCGCCGCCGCCGAAGGCGCGATCGGCCTCGCCAAGTCCGCGAACAAGGTCCGCAAGAACCCGCTCCGCGTCATCCTGAACGGCCTCGGCAAGGACGCCGCCCAGATCATCTCCCGCATCAACGGCTTCACCAGCGTCGAGACCGAGTTCGACTACTACACCGGCGAACTCAAGATCGTCTCCGAGACCGCCTACTCCAAGGGCGAACGCGCCGCCGTCCGCTGCTACGGCGCCGATGACGTCCGCGAAGGCGTCGCCATCATGTGGAAGGAAGGCGTGGACATCGCCATCACCGGCAACTCCACCAATCCGACCCGCTTCCAGCACCCCGTCATGGGCACCTACAAGAAAGAGCGCGTCGCTGCCGGCAAGCCCTTCTTCTCCGTCGCCTCCGGCGGCGGCACCGGCCGCACCCTGCACCCGGACAACATGGCTGCCGGCCCCGCCAGCTACGGCATGACCGACACCATGGGCCGCATGCACTCCGACGCCCAGTTCGCCGGTTCCTCCTCCGTCCCGGCGCACGTCGAGATGATGGGACTCATCGGCATGGGCAACAACCCGATGGTCGGCGCTTCCGTCGACGTCGCGGTCGCGGTCGCCCAGGCGATGAAAGCCTGATCCGGCTCAACACCTCGTGCGCCCCTGCCCCGTATTGAATCGAACAGGGGCCGCACATAAAACTTGCGGCATCGTGCGGGAACGTTCCGGCGGCGGATTCATTCGCCCCGGAATCCAAAAATCCACACGGTGCCGCAGACCATTTTCCCTCCGCTTCCCAGTTTGTTTCCGCTCGTTGAAAGGAGATCCCCATGAAAGGCAAACGAATCCCGAAATCCAGGCCGCGCAGACAGCCCCGCCGCGACGACGCCGAACCCGTCTCCGCGTCCTTCATCGACTCCTGCGCGCACATGGAGCTCCCCTCCCTCGCCATCGTGGGACGTCCCAACGTCGGCAAATCCTCCCTCTTCAACGCCATCCTCGGACGCCGTCAGGCGATCGTGCATTTCGACTGCGGCGTGACCCGCGACCGCGTGAGCGCGTCCGGCGTCTGGCAGGGCCGCCGTTTCAACCTCATCGACACGGGCGGGCTCGGCATGTTCGAGAACGAAACGAACTCGGTCGGCAAGTGGGACAAGCTCATCGCCGAGCAGGTCGCCGCCGCGATCGAGGACGCCGCCGCCATCCTGTTCGTCGTGGACGTCCAGGCGGGCCTGCTCCCGCTCGACCACGGCATCGCCGACCGGCTCCGCGCCTGCGGCAAGCCCGTCTACCTCATCGCGAACAAAGCGGACAACCGCGAGGACGCTCTCCTCGCAGACGATTTCCACACGCTCGGATTCGAGCATGTCCACCCCGTTTCCTGCCTCCACAAGCGCGGCATCGAAGACGTCCTGGAGGACGCCCTCTCCGGCATCGAACCGTCCGACGCCGAGCTCGCCGCGCATGTCCTGAAGATCGCCGTCCTCGGACGCCCGAACGTCGGCAAGTCCTCCCTCGTGAACCGTCTCATCGGCAAAGACCGCGTGATCGTCAGCGACGTCGCCGGCACCACACGCGACTCCATCGACGTCGAATTCGAGCTGAAATGCTCCGACAGCGAGACTGTCCGCGCCGTGCTCGTCGACACCGCCGGGCTCCGCAAGAAATCCAAGGTCGACGGCGCCGTCGAGCAGTACAGCATGATGCGCGCCCAGCACTCGCTCGACACCTGCGACATCGTGCTCTTCGTGGTCGAGGCGGACAAGGGCGAGGCGACTTCGCAAGACAAGACCATCGCGCGCATGATCGAAGAATCCGGCAAGGGCTGCATCCTCGTCGTCAACAAATGGGACATCCGACCCGAAAAGATGCCTCGCGAAGAGCTCATCCGCGAATTCCGCGCCTCCCTGCCGAAGATGAGCTACGCGCCGCTCGTCTTCGTCTCCGCCCTCACCGGCGAAAACCTCGGCACGCTCTTCGACCTCATCGCACAGGTCCGTGCACAGCTCTCCGCGCGCATCTCCACAGCCATGCTGAACCGCGTGATCCAGGACGCCACGACGCGAACCGCGCCCCCGGTCGTCGGTCTCAAGCCGCTCAAGATCTACTACGGCACCATGACCGAGACCGCGCCGCCTCACTTCATCCTCTTCATCAACAAACGCGACTACTGCGCCGACAGCTACAAGGCGTATCTTTCCAATTATTTCCGCAACGCCTTCAACCTCGTCGGCGTCCCCATCCGCATCGTCCTGCAGGAACGCGACCGCCGCGACCTTTCCGAGGTCGTCAACCACGCAGGCAGCTCCAGCAACGCGAAGAAGAAGTTCGCCAACGCGAAGCAGGCGAAGACCGCAAAGAAGAAGTCCAGTTTCAAGAAGAAAGTCACCGCGCAGAACAAACGCCGCGCGGACCGGGACTGATCCCCGCGCAATACGTTTCTGCCTATAGCAAAAGCCTCCGCCGCGGGACTGCGGCAGGAGGCTTTCTTTTCGGGATGACCTCTTCCTGGAATGAACAGGTTTCGGCGTTTCCCTTCGTTCAGTTGGATTCGATCTCGATCACGCTCATCGTGGCGGTGTCCGTCTGCGTCTGCGGAGCCGTCGCGGGGCGTTTCGCCGCGTGTTTCACGGCTTCCGCCTTGTTGGTCATGATGTGCTGCTGCGTCATGCCGGTCGATGCGCCGGTCGCCGCGCCGGTCGCCGCGTTGTAAGCCGGCGTCTTGTTCCCGAGGCAGCACTTCAGCGCGTGGGCGGTGCCGCAGTTCGCCTGGCAGACCGGGCACGTGTGGCAGACCGGACACGGCATCAGCAGGATGTACCCTTCGCTGCACTCCACCGTCTCAAGCGCGGGCGCCTGCATGACCTGCTGGGCATCCGTCATAGGCTTGTGCATCTGCGCGCCCGTCGTGCCGGTCTGAGTCGTGTTCGTGCCGTCTGCCCCGGTCAGGTACGCCGCGACCAGCCCGGCAGATACAGCAGCGACAGCAACGATCAAAGTTCGTTTCATAATGATCCCCCTTTGTTGAATAATGCCCGGCGTGCCGCCTCCCCTCGTGGAACGCCCGCCGCCGGATGCTTACAATGTAGCACGGCGCCGGAGAAAAATCAAGCCCGGAAACAGGCCGCTTTCACTATGCGGCACACCATTCGGGCATATTCCCGGACACATCCGTCCGCATAAAAAAACGGGAAAAACGGAGCGCTCGGGGCAGAAAGGCGGCCCGGATCCGTCACTCCTCGATATCCGGGTACCGGTACGGCACGCCGCGGAAATTCCGGAACGTGTACTCGCGCCCCTCGACTTTTTCCAGATAATCCGGGATCAGCGGCACTTTCCCGCCGCCGCAAGGAAGGTCGATCGCGAAATGAGGCACCGCCATGCCGGAGGTCCAGCCGCGGAGCTTCTTCATGATGTCCAGCCCGACGGACAGCGGCGTGCGGAAATGCTCCGTGCCGTAGATCAGGTCAGACTGGAAGAGATAGTACGGCTTCACGCGCACGGCGAGCAGTTTCCGCATGAGGAGCCGGATCACCTCGGGATCGTCGTTCACGCCGCGCAGCAGAACGGTCTGGCTGCCGAGCGGGATCCCGGCGTCCGCAAGCCTGTTCAGCGCCGCCGCGGACTGCGGCGTGATCTCGTCCGGGTGGTTGAAATGCACGTTGATGTACAGCGGATGGTACTGCCGCAGCATGGAAACGAGGCGGCGGTTGATGCGTTCGGGCAGGACACACGGCGTGCGCGTGCCGATGCGGATGAAGTCGATGTGCTCGATCGCGCGCAGACGGCTCAGGATGGATTCCAGGCGGTCCGTGTCCAGCAGGAAGGGATCGCCGCCGGACACCAGCACGTCGCGGATCGCCGGGTTCGACGCGATGTATTCGATGCCGCGGCTCACATTTGTTTCGTCCACGCACATCGGCGTGCGGAATTTGCGTTTGCGCGTGCAGAACCGGCAGTAGCAAGCGCAGCAGTTCGACACCAGCAGCAGGCAGTGGTCCGGGTAACGGTGCACCACGCACGGCGCCGGGGTCAGGTCCTCCTCGCCGAGCGGATCGTCCATCAGGTCGCCG
Organism: Lentisphaeria bacterium; assembly: GCA_017455665.1. Lineage (GTDB taxonomy): Bacteria > Verrucomicrobiota > Lentisphaeria > Victivallales > UBA1829 > UBA1732. The sequence goes on along the minus strand of JAFSZN010000167.1, from coordinate 11,940 downwards.
CTTTCCCGGAGTTCCTGTTCGTCCGGCACGCACTGGCGGTAGATCGGGTCGCCCTTCTCCCGGATCAGAGAGAGGTAATACCGCGTGATGCGGAACGGGAACACGGCGGACACGCGGCGGACGGTCTCCTCGTCGAGGTCAAACCGTTTCGCCAGTTCGGACGCATCGGTCAGGGCGTTTTCCAGACTATTCTGCCATTGTTCCATGCTGTGTTTCTATCCGGTTCAGATTGTGCGGACGGGACCGTGTGTTTTTTGCTGTTCGGGTTCGGAAGGCGTTTCAGATCGTGTCCGCGGGAAGAAAAAGATCCCCGAAGGACACGAAAAGAGAAAGCGTTTCCGTTTCTTTTGTTTGAAGGTAATAATGTAGCACTTTTTGTTCGTTTTTCAATCCTGCCGCGCGTTTTTCCTCGAATTCCGCCGGACATGCGGCACGGCGGACACCGTCAGCACGAACCGGGCAAAGCGTTTTTTCCTGATTATTTTGCTGTTTTTTCGTTTCGCGGGGTTGAAAAAAGGCGGATATGATGCTAAAGTAGAGGAAAACATAAAAAAAACAACCTCAAAAGCGGCTTTTCGCAAGCTGCCGGAATGAGGCGGGACATGCTCCCATGTCCCCTCATACAACGGATTATGCCATGAATGAAAAAGTTTCTGTGAGCGCTTCCCCGAGACGAAGCGTTTCGTATACCATCAAGAACCCGATCATTCCAGCGGGCAACCATGCCGGACAAAACGGTCCGCCGCCGATCGGTCCCGAGATCGGGCCCGATCCGCGCAGCTCCATCGGCGCGCGCATCTCCATGTCTGAACGTCCCCGGATCGTAGACGAAAAGACAAAGATCCAGTACGACTTCTGCTACGGGTACCGCATGATGTTCCCCGCCGGAGACAAGCAGTATCTGCTCCGCGTGTATGATCTGGACAGCGGCATGCAGCTGGAGGAGCACACCCACAAAGGCGGCGAATTCATCACGGGCCTGAACAAGTATTATGTGCGCTACCGGCTCGAAGTCTATGTGGATAATGAGCTCATTTTCGAACATGACTACAACTGCGAGGGGCAGGACGTCTGCATCATCATCCCTGACGGCGGACTTGGCGACAACCTCGCCTGGCTGCCCTACCTGGAGAAATTCCGCCTGGTCCACAAGGCGAAAGTCACTGCGATCATCGGCGAATGGATGATCCGCCTCAGCAAGGACCTCTACCCCGGGCTCAACTTCATCCCGCTCGGGACGAAACCCGCCATCAGATTCGCCTATGCGATCTATTTCTGCGGCATTTTCGAAGCGAACCGCAAGCCGTGGCGTCCCGTCGAGCACCAGCATCTCGGCATGCAGAAAACCGTGGCGCAGATCCTCGGCCTCCCGCTTGAAGACCTTCACTGCCGCATCCCGCTCGGATCGCCGCGCCCCGTCAAGGAGCCGTACGTCTGCATCTCCACGATGGCGACGAACCCGACGAAATACTGGAACTACCGTTCGACCCCCTCGGCAAAGGACCCGGACGGCTGGAATATCCTCATCCGCTGGCTCAAATCCTACGGATACCGCGTCTTCGTGCTCGACCGCGACAAACAGCTTTTCTTCAAACAGGGGCATCAGTACCACGTTCCGACCGAAGCGGAAGACCTCACGGGGCGCATTCCGATCACCGAACGCATCCACTATCTCGAACATGCCGATTTCTTCGTCGGACTCCCCAGCGGCCTCAGCTGGCTTGCATGGAACTGCTATATCCCCGTCGTCATGATCTCCGGCTTCACCATGCCGAACTGCGAATTCCCGACGCCTTACCGCGTCACGAACTTCCTCTTCTGCCACGGCTGCTGGAACGACACGAACTTCTTCTTCGATGCAAAGGCGCCTGTCTGGTGTCCGCGCCACGTCGGGACCCCGCGCGAGATCGAATGCACCCGGACCATCACCCCGAAAATGGTGCAGGAGACCATCATGCGGATCCCCGCTTTCCAGAAGCATGTCGCGGAGATGAAGGAACAGGAACTGCTGGACGAAATCCGCGCGGGCGCGACATTCCCCGGCGTCGCCAGCACGCTGAAAGAGTTTCCGCCGAAGACTCAAAAAAAAAAGCTCCGGTGATCCCGGCGAAACGATGTGACGCCACGGTCCTGCTCCCCGTCTACCGCGCGAACCCGGACTATCTCAGGCTCACGCTCGACTCCGTGATCCGCGTCGCGGAGGCGCAGGGCAGCACCGAAGTCATCCTGTTCAACGACTGTTCGCCGGACGATTCCCAGCGCATCATCGACGATTACGCGGACCGCTATCCGTCCATCGTCCGCAAAATGCGCTCCGAGCACAACCTCGGCGTCGGAAACGCCCGCACGGAAATGTGCAGGGCCGCACGCGGACGCTACATCCTCTCGTTCGACCAGGACGACATCATGCTGCCGTTCGACCTCGGCGGCGTGATCTCCATGATGGACCAGAACCCGCAATACGGCGCAAGCTATTCCAAGAAATACCTCTTCAACAGCCGGGGGCTTACCGGCGAAGTCCACGGCGGCGCACTTTCCGAGTTCAACGCGTTTTTCGCGCCGAAGATCAACATCAACGCCATGATCATCCGCGCCGACGTCCTCGCCGCGCACGACTATTTCAAGCCCGTCCCGAACAGCGCCATCAACGACGACGTCTTCCTTATGATCCGCCTCGGCGCGGACTGCGAATACCATTTCGACGAGGACAATCCGCGTCTGCTCTACCGGATGCATGACAAGCAGAACTCGCGCCTCTTCCACCACGAAGACCAGAATCCGTTCCGCTGGATGGCGACCTACATGACCGAACAGCAGCCCGCGCTTTACAAACGCATTCTCGCCAACGATCCGCCAAAGCTCACGCAGAAAAACCGGCATTGGGTCCTCGGGCTCATGGGCGCCGCGCTCTTCCTCCGGCAGAACGATACCAAGCTCGTGCTCCCGATCTCGGAAAAGGCATGCGAGATCGCCCCGGACGACTACGGCGCCTGGGAGCACAGGCTCCTGATCCTCGCCATCGCAAACAAATACGATGAATTCATGGAAACGTTCGAATCCGCCTGCGAACGCTTCAAGGGGCAGTCCCCGTCGAAGGAGCTTCAGTTCATCCTTGCGATGGGCAAGTATTACAGAGCTCGCCGCAAACCGCTCCCGGAATCCGTCAGAAACCGTTACGACGAACTCATGAAGGCATACAGCACTCCGCCGCAGATCGTACGGGACAACCTTCCAGCGCAGCGGTGATGAAAACTGTGCCCGGCTCTGCCCGGGCACTTTTTTTGAAGCTTATTTCTCCGGGATCCTGATGTCCATGGAGATGTCGCTCGACTTCACGGAGTGCGTGAGCGCGCCGGACGAAATGTAGTCCACGCCGGTCTCGGACAGAGACGGGATGCGGCCGAGCGTGACGTTTCCGCTCGCCTCGAGACGCGCCTTGTTGCGGGCGATCCCGACCGCCTTCACGACCTGTTCGTTGTCCATGTTGTCGAGCAGGATGTATTCCGCCCCGGAGAGCAGCGCCTCGTCGAGTTCGTCGATCGAATCGACCTCGACCTCGACTTCCAGCTGGGGGTACATCTCGCGGGCGCGGCGCACGGACCGCATGATGCCGCCTTTCCCCTCCATCCCGGCGAGCTCGCGGTGGTTGTCCTTGATCATGATGCGGTCGTACAGGCCGATGCGGTGGTTGAACGCCCCGCCGGTCGCCACGGCGTATTTTTCGAGGTTGCGCCAGCCGGGCGTGGTCTTGCGCGTGTCGAGGATCTTCGCACGGTCGCCGGCGAGCTCCTGATACTTGTGCGCGGCGGTCGCGACGCCGCACAGGCGCTGGAGGAAGTTCAGCGCGGTGCGTTCCCCGGTCAGCAGCACGCGCGCAGGCCCGGATATCTCCGCCATGACCGTCCCGCGGACGCACGCTTCGCCCTCCTTCACCTTCGCCGTGAACACGACGTCAGGATCGAGCGTATGGAACAGGCGTTCCGCGACGGGCAGCCCGGCGCAGATGAGGTCTTCCTTCGCGATCAGCACGGCGGTCGTCTTCAGGTCGGCGGGGATGACCGAATTCGTGGTGGTGTCTCCGAGGTCGCCGAGGTCTTCCTCGAGGGCGAGCTGAATCAATATGTCGGCGCGTTTCCAGTCGATTTCGGGTTTCTGCATCGGGGTGTCTCCTAATTTTCTCAAAAATCAGTTGTTGTCAGTTCAATTCCGTGCGCGAGCGCAAGCCGCGCACTTCACGGCACACTTTGTGTGTCCGGGTCGTACATCACGGAAATCGGCTTGATCTCAAGCGCCTTTCCGGTCTGCATGTCGTAGCGGATCACGGCGGCGTCCAGACGGATCCCGGTTTCCACCACGGGGAATTTGTGCGGCATCCCGGTGCGGAATTTCGCGATCACGTCCGGCACGGACCGCCCGAGGATCGAATCCGCCGCGCCGACCATGCCGACGTCGGACAGGAACGCCGTTCCGCCGGGCAGAATGCGTGCGTCGGCGGTCTGCACGTGCGTGTGCGTGCCGAGCACGGCGGTCACGCGTCCGTCGAGGAACCACGCAAGCGCAGCCTTTTCGCTGGTCGCCTCGGCGTGGATGTCCACGATGACGCACTTGCAGGTGATCGGGATCTGCGTCAATATCTGTTCGGCGGTTTCGAACGGGCAGTACGCGCTGTCCTTCATGAAGACCTTGCCCATCAGCGAGATCACCGCCACTTCGCCGCCCGCCGGATTGCGCGTGTACAGCCAGCCGCGTCCGGGCTGGAGCTTGCTCATGTTCGCCGGACGCACCACGTTCTTCATGCCGCGTATCTCGTCCTCGAACTCCTTGCGGTCCCAGGTGTGGTCGCCGGACGTGAAGACGTCCACGACATCCGCCATCTCGCCGAGGCAGGACTTGTTCATGCCCGCGCCCGCCGCGCAGTTCTCGCCGTTCGCGACCACGAACGTGCACATATACTGCTGTTTCAGCTGCGGCACAAGCGCCTTGACCGCCTTGCGGCCGCCCTTGCCGACGATGTCTCCGATGAATAGCAAATTGAGCGTGGGACCGTTCAAGTTCATACTCCTTAAAAATTCCCGTTTCGATTTGAAAAATGAGTGAAAACGAAGTATATTTTTCAAACCGTTTTCAAAGAAAAATATAGTCGCGAAACACGGAAACTGCAAACCGGAATCGGAAAAAATGACGAAAAACCCGAAGAATGACGCCGCGCCCGCCGCGCAGACCGCGTCCGGAAGCGCCGCGCCCGGTCCCATGCCGGAAGAATCCGCCCCGGGCAAGGCGGTCGTCTTTCTGAAATACGCGGTCAAGATCCTCGTGACCGCGGGCATCGTCGCCATCCTGATCTACACCTCGAAAAAACACGGCACGTTCGACGGCGTCGACTTCTCCGGTCTGAACTGGGCCTGGCTCGCGGCGGCGTTTCTGCTCTACCTCGTGCATCTCTTCGTGAACGCCTGGCGCTGGCGGCTCCTGCTGGCGTACCGCGCGATCCCCTGTTCGCTCTTCTCCGCCTTCTCCCTCACCACGCAGTCGTTCTTCTTCTCGCTGGTGATGCCCGGCGGCGCGATCGGCGGCGACGTGATCCGGGCGGGGTTTCTGGCGTACCGCGTGCCGAAAGGACAGAAATTCGACGGCGTCTTCACGATCCTGATGGACCGGTTCACCGGCATGATCGGCATCTTCCTGACCGTATTCCTCGCTCTGCCCTTCGCGTGGCGCTACCTTGACGCCGCCGACCCGCGGGCAAAGCTCCTGACGTTCGCGCTGCTGGGCGCGTCCGCCGCCGGACTCCTCGCCGCCGCCGTGATCTTCCTGCACAAGCAGCTCGAAAAGATCGCGTTCTTCCGCTGGGGCGAGGACCTCGGCGCGAAGCTCTCGCACGGGTTCTCGACGAAGCTCCTGAACGCGCTGGATTCGTACAGCGGCGCGACGAAGGAGATCGTGTGGTGCGTGATCGCGAGCATCCTCGGCGTGAACTTCGTGCTCGGTCTCTGCTTCTACTGCGTCTGCCTCGCGTTCTCCGCCTCGCTCGCGCCCCTCTTCGCCCCCATCGTCGCCGCGATCACGGTCGGAAACATCGCCGGGCTCATCCCGCTCACCATGTCCGGCATCGGCCTGCGCGACTACTTCGTGGCGGCGATCCTCGGCGCCGCCCTCGCGGAACTCCCCGACTGCAGCGTCGCCGCCCTCGCACCGACGCTCGTCATGACCGGCGTCATCATCGCGGGCGGACTCTTCGGCGGATTCTTCTTCCTGTTCGACAGCGCGTACAAGCACAAGGCGTCCGCGCCGCCCAAACCGGAGGACTGACACGCCATGCCGGACGACGACCGCAACCGCAAGCTCGAACTCCTTCTCCGCTGGGCGCTCTTCCTCGCCTACGCCGCGGTCACGTTCGTGCTGACGCTCCGGCACGAGCCCTGGGCGGACGAGCTTCAGGCGTGGCTCATCGCGCGCGACTGCACCGTGCCGGAGATATTCAAAATGATGCGCTGGGAGGGCCATTTCGTGCCGTGGTATCTCATGCTGCACGTCTTCGCGGCGCACGGCGGCCCGGTCCTCTGCATGAATCTTCTTTCCTGGGCGTTCATGGCGGCCGCCGGGGCGTTCTTCGTGTTCCGCGCACCGTTCACGCTCCCGCTGAAAGCCCTCGTGCTGGGGTCCGCCGGGATGCTCTTCTGGTATCCTGTGGTGGCGCGCTGCTACGCCCCGATCCCGATCCTGCTCTTTGCGCTCGCGGCGGCATATCCCGTCCGCCTGAAACGCCCCCTGCTCTACGGGCTGCTGATCGCCTGCCTGACGAATACGCACGCGTATTTCGAGGGCTTCTGCGGCATCGTCTTCGTGCTTTGGGCGTTCGACGCGTGGGAACTTCGCGCGGAACTCCCCCGCCGCGAACTCCGCCGCATCGCCGCCGGGCTCGGAATCGCCGCCGCCGGAGCGCTGTTCGGGTTCCTCCAGGTCGCGCCGGGCATGCTGAACGCGCGTTCGGTCGGCAACCAGAGGTTCTGGCCGCTGAAGATGAACTTCTTCGAACGCCTCGCGACCTCGTTCGTCGACTTCGCGGGATGTTCCAAGGAGGTCGCGAACGTGAACCTGCCGATTCTGGAATACCTCTGGGTCGCGCTCCTGATCGTCCTGGTCGCGTGGTTTGTGCGCCGCCGCCGGACGCTCGTGCTGTACCTCGCGCTCGCCGCCGTCTTCTTCTGCGCGATCTACTTCATCCTGCCGCCGCACGAACACCCCTTCCAGTCGCACTTCCAGCTCTTCCTCGACTTCATCTTCCTGACGTTCTTCGCGGTCGCAATGCTTTCGCTGTTCCGCGTGTCCCGGCGCATGGCGCTGGTCTGCCTCGCGTCAACCCTGTGGATGATCGCCTTCGCGATGTATCTCTTCTACTTCCTGCCGCAGCGCGCGTACCTGGTCTTCCTCACGTTCGTCTTCTGCTGCTGGGTCCTGCTGGAGAATCCGTCCGAACTCGAATCCGCCGCGCCCGGCGCGTTCTTCCGCCTGCTGGACGGCCCGAAGCCGCCGCCCCTGAAACGCCGCCTCGCGGAACTCCTCGCGATCTACGTCTGCTTCACGGTCCCCGCGTGCGTCTCGTTCGCCGTGCAGGATTTCCGGCATCCCTTCTCCGGCGCGAAGGACATGGGCGAATACCTCACGAAGACCCTCCCGCCCGGCTCGACCGTCGTCCTCCCGTACTACGGCATCACGGACGCCGTGATCTCCGCCTACGCGCCCGGCCTCAAATTCTACTGCGTGGAATCCGGCAGGTATTTCACGTTCTGCCCGCTCGACTGGTCGCTCGAAGAAGTCAAACGCAGGAGCATGCTCATCGTGCCGGACTGGATCCGGGAAAAGACCGACGAATACATCACGCTCATCGACCAGACCGGGTTCATGTATTCGCCGATCTGGGAACCGGTCCTCGATGGGCCCGGTCCGCATTATTTCGTGTGCAGCATGCGCTATCTGCAGGCGCTGTGGGAAAATCCGATCCGGCTCGTGAGCAAGGACCGCCGCCGCGTCTTCACCGAGGTCTACCGGTCCCCGCGCATCCGCTTCACCGCCGTCGCGGGCGAACAATACTGGCTCTTCACCGACGAGTCGCCGTCCGCACGGAACGATGAGGGCACTCCCTCCGCGCGGGACAAAGCTTTTTCGGGCGCCCTGCCCGCGCAGAAAGAATAAGGCATCGTTTAGTCCGCCCCGCCCGCAGATAATACGGGCGAGGCATCCATTCATCACCCCCGCCGTCCGCCCCGCCCCGAAGGGAAACCGGAGACGGCGGGACTTTCAGCTGCCGAACTCGCGGACGGAAAAGGACATTGTTTCCGCACGGCGTGGCGGTAACGCGCCTTGGTCCGGACTCACGACAGATTGGCGATGTTATGCCACTCTGTGAGCTCCTTGTCGTTGATCTGCCAGTACCCGGCGAGGTTCGTGGAGGTGTTGCACCACGCGATGTCGTCCGTGCCGTCGCCGTCGAAGTCGCCGACGCCCGCGAGCGTCCACTCCGGCGTGACCGCGCTGAGGATGGACCAGGAGTTCAGGTAGCCGTCGCCGATGCCCCAGATGCCCACGACGCCCACGTCGTTGATCATGGCGATGTCGTGCGAGCCGTTGCCGTCGAAGTCGCCGGAACACAGGAAGCTCCATTCGTCGGGGTTCGCCACGCTGACCATGCGCCAGTCGGATTCCTCCGCCGGCGGGTCCACGATCCATGTGCAGAAGGCGTTGTACGTGAGGTCGCCCGCGCCGATGAAGCTGTTGCGCCAGAGCATGTCGCACTTGCCGTCGCCGTTGAAGTCGCCGGTCGAGACGATCTCCCATTCGGGCGAATACCCGTTGATGAGCGTCCAGGTGGTGCCGTCCTTCCAGTAGCCGAGCAGGCCGACCGTCTCGGACGCCGCCGTCGGGTTCGCCACCAGCACATCGTCCACGCCGTCGCCGTCGAAGTCGCCCGCGCCGTGGATGCTCCAGCCGCCGCCCTTGAAGTTCAGGACCTGCGGCGAGAACGAGCCGTCGCCGTTCGACATGTCGCCGATGACGAGCCCGGAGGTGTGGACGCGGAGGATATCGTCCGCGCCGTCGCCGTTGAAGTCGCCCGCGCCCGCGGCGGTCCAGCCGTCGTCGAGCGTCAGGTCTGCCCACACGTCGCCGTCCTTGTAGATATTCAGGGCGGAATCGTATTCTTTCACGAACAGCGCCTGCGTCCCGCCGTCGAACCGCCCGTTGAAATAGTGCGTGACGTCGAGCGTGAGGCTGCCGGTGTCCGGCGCGAATCCGAGCGTGCAGGAGTAATTGCCCGCGTGGATGGTCTCCCCGACGGAGATCGTGCCGACCTGGATGCCGGAGCTGTTCGTAACGGTGAGCGTCCGGCTGAAGTCCGTCGGAAGCCCGTTCACAAGGATGTACTGCCCCGGCGCCTGGACCGACGACACCGTGAGCGTCAGTTCCGGCGAACCTTCGATGAGGGAATAATCGTTCACAAGCGGCGTTGCGCCCGGCACGCCAAGCGCGGTCGGGTCGAGTTCGAGGATCCCCGTCGGCATGGCGAGGGATGCCCCCTCCCCGAGCGAAATGACGCCCGTGAGTTTGCCGCCGGAAACCGTCGCCGCCGCGCCCGCTTCGAGCGTGAGGCCGCGCACTTTTCCGCCGGTGAAACTGACCTCCGCGCCGGACTGCACCACGGTCGCCTCGGTCACGGCACGCCCGTAGGCACACATCGTACCGCCGGTCATGACCACGGTCCCGGACGCGCGGCCGAAATTGTTGATCGTGCCGCCGGACTGCACCACGGTATCGAGCATGGTGCCGGTCCCGGCGCTGTTCACGGCATACATCGAGCCGCCCGCGCCGACCGTTGTCCCGGTCACGGCGCCGCCCGCTTCGACGCCCAGGAAACCGCCGTCCAGCAGCACGCCGCTGCCGGAACCGTGCAGATATGCCTGCCCGCCGCTCCCGATGCCGACGTCGGAAACGGATGCCTCGTATCCGCCCCACAGATAGCCGCCGGACGAAACGCTGACCCCGCTCGCCGAACCTCCGCCGAACACATTGAGCTCGCCGTAGGGATAGCCGCTGCCCGTGAGGGCGACGTTTTTCACGGTTGCGCCAGAGGAAACCGACGCGATACCGCCGTCAAGCGAAAGCCCGTCGACCGCCGTGCCGGATTCCGCGAACACCCTGCCGCCTGCCGAGACGGCGACATTCGCCGCCGTGCCGCCGGAGACATGCAGGGACGCGTCATTGCTGCGGACCGTGACGCCGTCCGCCATGCCGTTGCTTTCGATGTGAAGCGCCGCGCCGGCGCCGACCGTCGTGTCGGCTGCCGAAGCGCCGTCCAGGATCCGCACCTCGGCGGAAGTCCCGGAAACGACCGTGCCGGACGCCGCCATGCCGCCGGAGACTTCCATTTTTCCGCCGGCTTCGATCCGGCAGTCCGTCGCAGTGCCGCCGCTGATCGCAAACGGTGTCCCGGCGGACTCGCCGACAACGACCGTATCCGAATCGACGTAAACGGTCAGGCGCGCGCCGCCCGCGACGGAAACGCCCGTCGCAGTGCCGCCTCTGACGACCAGTTCGCCGGAGTATCCCACATAGACGCTTTCGACCGAAGCGCCGTCCCGGACATCCAGCTTGCCGCCCCCGCTCACCACGGAGGACGACACGATGCCGCCGCGGGAAACCACGGTCTCGCCGCCGTTATAGATGACATTCTGTTCGGCGATGCCGCCCGTGCTGACGAAGATCGTGCCGCCGGACACCGCCGCATTGCCAGCTGTCGTGCCGGAATGCAGCGTCGCCCTGCCCCCTCCGGTCACATAGAACGAGCTGATATAATGCGATTCGAACGAGACGGACGCCCCTTCTTCGACCTCCGTATAGCCGCCGTTTTCGACGATCCCGGATACGGTCGCGCCGCTCGCGATAATGAGTTCGCCGCCGGTTTCGGTCCTGGCGGCCGCGACAGCACCGCCCTGCGCCACGGTCGCGATGCCGCCGCCCAGGACGGTCGCGCCCGAGATCTCCACGCCGCTCGCGACGCCAAGCGCCGCGCCGCTGGAGACAAGCACTTCCGGCGCTTTGGCGGCAAAGGAAACCGAACCGTCCTGAATGCGGATAAGTCCGTCGTCCTCGTCCGCCGCGGCTGCCGCTTCGTCGCCGGTCGCAAACGCGTCGTATCCGATCGTCGCAGTGCCGCCGCCCGCCAGCGAGACCGTGGCACCCTCGGCCAGGTCAGACCATTCGGGATCGACGTAAACTTCGGACGGGATCACATCGATGCCGATAAAGAGTTTCAGCGTGTTGCGCAGGACCGCCAGATGGTAAGCCGTCTCGCCGATCACGACCGACTCGTCCACGGTCAGCGTCCCGAGCTCTTCGCCCGTCGAGCCGACCACCGAGATCGTGCCGTTGAACCCGGCGGCGTCCGCGGACAGCAGATACTTGCCGTTCGCCTGCGTGTCGGACACCTTCACCGTGATGGTCTTCGTGCCGCCGACCCGCCCGATGCCGCTCACGCGCGCCGCCTCGCGCGGCATCATCGTCGAAAGGTCGATCAGGAACGTGCCGCCGGAGCTGACGTTGATGCTCGCGCCCGCCGAGATCGCGATTTCTCCGGTCAGGACGGCGCCGCTGCCGATGTTCATGCCGCCGCCGGTCAGCGTGACGTCTTCCGCCGTGCCGGTCAGGTTGAACGCGCCGCCGGTCAGCAGCGTGCTTTTCGCATCCGCGCCGGAAGACACGTTGAAGTTGCCGCCGTTGACCGTGGTCCCGGTGACGCTTGCACCGGCCAGGACATTCAGTCCGCCGCCCCAGTACCAGTGGCAGTTGAAGATCGTATTCTCGGCATAGCCCCCTTCGTTCACCGTCATCCAGCCGCTGCCGATATTCGCGACCGTGTCGCTGATCCGTCCGCCCGAGTTGACTTCG
>JAFSZN010000166.1 GCA_017455665.1 Lentisphaeria bacterium | reverse complement strand
GACTCGTGGCTCTCGTTCAACGCCCGCGTCCTGGAGGAAGCCATGGACCCTGCCGTCCCCCTGCTCGAACGCGCCAAATTCCTTTCCATCTTCGGCAGCAACCTCGATGAATTCTTCATGGTGCGGATCGCCGGCCTCGCCCGGCACGCACCCGATGCGGTCGCCCGTTTCGGCGGCCGCTATTATTTTTCCCCGTTCGAGCTTCGGCAAAAGCTGATCCGGCGCATCCGCGCTCTGACGGCGCGCCAGTACGCCAGCTGGGAACGCGACCTGAAGCCCGCCCTCGCCGCACACGGCATCCGCATCGTCCGCTGGGACGAACTGCCGGAGGAATGCGCCGCGGAGGCGTCCGCGCTCTTCGAACGCGAATACCGCTCCGTCCTGACCCCGGTCGCCGTCGATCCCGACGCCGAGGAACCGCCTCTCGTGCCCGCACTCGCGCTGGAACTCCTTATCCGCGTGCAGTGTCCCGGCCAGGACGGGGTCCGCACCGCGTTCATGCATGTGCCGACGCGTTCCGGGCGATTCCTCCGGTTCGAACCGGAAGACAAGCCGGGCGAAATCCTGCTTCTGCCGCTGGAGGAGCTGGTCGGGGCGAAAGCCGCCGGATTCTTCCCCGGCTGCGCCGTGCTCGAATGCGCGGCGTTCCGGGTCACGCGCGACCGCGACCTGACCCCGGACGAGGACACCGGCGACCTCCTCAGCGAGATGCAGGCGATCCTGCGGAAACGCGGCAAGCGCACGATCGTGCGCCTGGAGACGTCCGCGGCCATGTCCGCCGAAGCACGGGCGTTCCTCATGCGCACGCTCAGCGTCGCCTCCGGCGAGCATTTCGCCGTGCGCGGCCCGGTCGACCTGAAATGCCTCATGGAGCTTTGCGGCCTTCCCGGCCATGCCGATCTGCTCGACCCGCCTCTGCCGCCCCTGCCCTCCGTCCACTGCCCCGCCGACCGCTCCATGTTCGACTGCATCCGCGACGGCGGCCCGTTCTTCCTGCACGTCCCGTACGAATCGTTCGACCCGGTGATCCGGCTGCTGAACGAGGCGGCCGACGACCCGGACGTGATCGCGATTAAGCAGACGCTGTACCGCGTCGGGCAGGATCCGCCGGTGGTCCACGCGCTGATCCGCGCGGCGCAGGCGGACAAGCAGGTCACGGTCTTCTTCGAGATCATGGCGCGGTTCGACGAGGAGAACAACATCCGGCTCTCGCGCGAGCTCGCCGACGCGGGCGCGCACGTCGTGTACGGCGTACCGAAGATCAAGGTCCACGCGAAGATGCTGCTGATCGTCCGCCGCGAGGGAAACGAGGTGCGCCGTTACCTGCATCTGCCGACCGGCAACTACAACTGCTCCACAGTGAAGCAGTACACTGACATCGGGCTTTTCACCTGCGACGACGCGCTCGCGGACGACGTTTCCGCGCTCTTCCACGCCATCACCGGGTTCGCCGCGCCCGCCGCCTGGAACAAGATCGTCGCCGCCCCGTACAACATGCGCGAACGCATCCTCGCCCTGATCGACCGCGAGGCGGCGCTCTCCGCCCCGGAACACCCCGGCGGCATCACGCTGAAGCTGAACTCGCTTCAGGACCCGGAGGTCATCGAACACCTCTACGATGCCGCCCGGCGCGGCGTCCGCATCGACATGGTCGTCCGCGGCATCTGCGCCCTCAATCCCGCCTCGCTCCCGCCAGAAGCCGCCGCGAACATCCGCGTCGTCAGCATCGTGGACCGCTTCCTGGAGCATTCCCGCATCTACCGGTTCGCGAATGGCGGCGCGCCGGAGTATTTCATCGGCAGCGCCGACCTCATGCCGCGCAACCTCTCCCGCCGCGTGGAGATCCTCGTCCCGGTCGAATCCCCCGCCCTTCAGGACGAGCTCGACGTGATCCTCTTCACCTCGCTCCACGATCGCCGGAAGGGACGCCGTCTGCTCGGGGAGAACCGCTATTCGCACACCTCGGGCGCGGTTCAGTACGAATCCGAACGCGCCCAGGTCTCGCTTTACAACTACTACAGAAAACGCCTGGAGCGCCCCGGATTTCCGCAGGACGCCCCGGCAACGGAGTTTTGAACGATATGGACATGTCCGAACTTGAACGCCTCGTGAACGTCATGCGCCGCCTGCGCGCGCCCGGCGGATGCCCCTGGGACCGCGAACAGACCCACGAATCCCTCAAGAAATGCCTCGTCGGCGAGGCCGCCGAATACCTCGACGCCGTCGACCGCAAGTCCGACGCGGAGATGTGCGAGGAGCTGGGCGACCTCCTCATGCAGGTCGTCATGAACAGCGTCATGGCGGAGGAACGCGGCGCGTTCACGCTGGAGGACGTCGCGCGCGGCATCTCCGACAAGATGATCCGCCGCCATCCGCACGTCTTCGGCGACGTCCACGTGGACAACTCCGCGCAGGTGCTCGCGAACTGGGAGAAGATCAAGAAGACCGAGCACGACGACTACCGCAAGTCCGCGCTCGACGGCGTGCCGCGCAACCTCCCCGCCGTCCTCCGCGCCGAAAAACTCCAGAAGAAAGCCGCCAAGCACGGATTCGACTGGACCAATGACGCCGACATCCTCGCGAAGGTCCGCGAGGAGATGTCCGAGCTGGAGGAAGCCTATCAAACGGGCGACAGGGATAAGATCGACGACGAGGCCGCCGACCTCGTGTTCGCGGTCGTCAATTTCCTCCGGTTCCGAGGCGAAAACTGCGAGGAGGTCGTGAACCGCGCCTCCGACAAGTTCGACCGCCGTTACCGCGCCGTGGAATCGAAGCTTGCCGCCGAAGGGAAGACCGTCGACGACACGCCGATGGAACGCCTCGACGAACTCTGGAACGAAGCCAAGGCGGAAGAAAAGAAGCAGTAATCCCGTCCGCCCCCTCCTCAGACGGCCCGGCCCCCGGAGTTTGATCCGCCGGGGGCTCTTTTTTCTCCGGTTCCCCGTTCACACCCGGGCAGTCAGCCGGAGTTTCCTCACTCCGCGCCGTTCTGCCTGCTGATGACAATGCGCTCCCGCCCGTATACGGTCCGGGCGTTTTCCTCATCGATCCTGTAGCCGTCGCTCCCCGGGACAAGCGTCGGGTCGACGAACTCATTGTCCATCCCCATCAGGGAAAGCAGCAGATCGAAAACGAGGTCGTTGGTGAACACCTGCCCGGACGCGGCGCGAAGCCGGTCCGCGATCTCCGGGTGCGCCGCCCGGTAGTTGTCCGACAGATAAACCCAGAGCGGGATTTCGGCCATCTCCTGCACATACTGGCGCGGATCATGCCCCATCTTGACGGATACGGCGTCCGCGTGGTCCGACACGTACAGCATGACGTCCACATCGTTCGCCTGCGCCAGATCGTACAGGTTCGACAGGATCCTGTCGTTGAAACGGATGCTTTTTTCATAAATGGAAAAGTCCTGTTCGTCGAAAACCTCATCTGGCGGGAAGGACAGCCGGTACGGATAATGGTTGCCGTTCAGATGGACGAAAGTGAGGGACCGGTCATAGTCGAGAAGCTTGTTCTCCTCGATATTCTTGACGACGTCCAGGTCGCGGTACGGCGTTTTTTCGTTCGAGAAATAAATATAATCCGAGGACTCCGCCAGTGCGGAGATGCTGCTGTTCGCGACCGCGATCTTTTCCTGGCCGCTCACCCATGCCGTATGATACTGATACAGGTTCGCAATGTCGATGATGGAAGTCGCGTCCGCGATCTCGTATCCTTTCCCGTTGTACTGATTCAGGCTCGTCAGGAACAGCATGAGGACGCGCTGGGTCTGCACATGGCAGGAGAAGCAGTCCCGGAAAAGGATGATCCTGTCCTCGTCCTTCAGGCGGGACTGGAATGGCGTGGTGTTCTTCGGATAGCCGTAGCATCCCATGAAGTTCCTGTTCAGGGATTCCCCGATCACGACGACATATTTTCCGGGAAAACATTCCCCCTTGTTGATCGAGGAAAGACGTTCCTGCAGTTTCCTGATGTAGTCAGCCCTGTTCCTGTTGAACTCCTTGAGATCAAGGGAGTAAAGGATGGGATAACGCATCGCCCGGTACATGCGCGGAGGGAAAAAACGATACATGCTGCCGAAAATCCCCATTACGACGCACGGCAGAAGAGCCGCCGCACACCAGAGGGCCGCGTTTTTCGCCAGCATCTTCCGGTATCCGACCCGTTTCCGGAACGGAGGGAATGCGAAACGGGCGATCAGCCAGAGCACGAAGACGGAAAGGAAGATCCAGACCAGCAGAAGAAGCCCGTTGTTCAACCCGAAAAAGTAATGGAACGCCTCCTTGCGGTCCGTTTGCAGGATCGCGATCATGGCGTCTTCGTTGATCCCCCGTCCCGAAAAGACCTTGTTCCCGATGACAGTGAGGGCAAACAGGAAAAACAGGTAATACAGAAAATACCTGAGAAACGTAAGGAACCGCGATCGGCAGCAGAAGGACAGCAGGTAGATGATCAGGAAAATGGATACCGTCGTCAGGGAGTGAAAGTAGGTGCAGTAAAGATTCATCATTCGGCCCCCTTGCGGGCCGTCGCTTTCCCCTGCGACAAACCGGAAATCGGAATAATTGACATAATCCATCACGATAAACAGAACGGCAAGACCGATAACGGGAACGGTTTTCCGCATCCCGAGGGCGCGAACGGAGAGCGCAATGCAGAAGGACCAGCCGATCAGAGTGAAGACGCACAACAGAAAATGCTTCGACTCGAATACGGGATCCAGCCGGATACACCGTCCGAAATCCAGGAAAAACAGGAGAAACGATACCGCGGAAACAGAAAGAAACGCTTTCCGGAAGGTTTTGGAAAAAACACGATTGAAAAGGGGAAGGATCGTAGTCTTCATTTTCTTATCCGCGGCTGTCCTTTTTTGGGAAGGGATGACTGGCTACGGCGCTCAGGAATACAGCAGCCGGATCGAGAGGTACTGGAGGATCACGCCGGCGAGGACGAAGAGGTGGAAGACGGTATGCACGAACGGCTTCTTGATGAGGTAGAGGCCCGCGCCGACGGAGTACGCCACGCCGCCGCCGATCAGGTAATAGGTGACTTTCGGATCCGCGGAGCCCCACAGATTCTTCAGCAGCAGGAGCGACGCCCAGCCCATGATCAGGTAGATGATCGTGGTGACGTACTTGTGTTTGAGCGTGATGAAGGAGAACACAGCGCCGAGCACGGCGCACGCGCCGAGCACGCAGTACCAGACCAGCCCCGCGCGCGGCGACGCGACGGCGTTCAGGATCGGCACGTAGGTCCCGGCGATCGTGAAATAGATCACGGCGTGGTCCGCCTTGCGGACGAAGCCCTTCACATCCTGGTCGCGGATGGCGTGGTACACGGAGGACACCAGAAACATGGTGAAAACGGAAACGCCGTAGATCAGGGCGCAGACGACGAACGACGGCATGATCGAGATGTCGACCAGGCAGTACGTGCCGTAGATCGTGAGGAGGGCGCCGATGACATGCGTGACGGAGTTGCAGATGTCCTCCGCCTGCGTGTATTGGTATTGGGGTGTGGCAGCTTCAGTCATGGTGAATTCATTTCCGGTTGAAAAAACGTTCTATTTCGATGCCGGCGCGGCGACGGGTTCCAGCGTCACGGTGGCCTGGGCGGGGATCACCTCGACCACCTTGATGCGGTCGTTGTCCGACCAGCACTTGATATCGACGGTATAGACGCCCGGCCGGGTCACGTCCGAGAGGTCGAGGAACGGGTGGATCTGCGTCTGGGAGATGTCGGGCACGCTGTCGACCAGGACGGTCACGGATTCGGGCTGGATCTTCGAGATGATGAGGTTGTTCGCGCCGGTCCTGCCGAAGAGGACCTGAACGGGGATGCCGTCGAAAGCGCGCGGCTTGTTCTTTTCGACCTTGACCTCGACCTTCACCTTGCCGGACAGAATCTCGATGTTCCTGTCGTACGGCGACACCAGATCGACCTGGCGCGAGAAGCTCTTCGTCACGTTCGCCAGCGGGATCTTCTCGGTTTCGATGTATTCGATGGTGTCGAGGAGCTTTTTCGGGCCGCGGATCGTGACCGGCTTTTCCGGCCGGATGAGCGACGCCTGGTACCCCTCCATCACCTCGGCGGAATCGCTGACCGGGTGCACCGGGACGTCCTTCGTGTCCATGATGTCGATGTTCAGCGGGATCATGTCGGGATTGACGGCGAGCACGCGCAGTTCGTCGAACACGATGTTCGAGCGCACCATGTCCAGGCGGAGCTCCACGGGCATATCGGCCTCGACCTGGTATTTCGACACGGGGCATTCGAGGTAGAAATCCGTGTTTTTCAGCGTTTTCTGCCCCTTGGGGACTTCCAGCGTGACGTCGGCGGACACGTCGCGCGGGATGAGCGTGACGCCCTCCTCGATCGGCACGAACCGGACCGGCACGTTCCGGATGTTGACCCGAACCAGCTCCATCCGCGACTTCACGTTCTGATACGCGTACCAGGTCAGCAGGCAGGCGAAGATCAGCGCGAAGACCTTGCGCCAGAAATCGTGCCGGATGATGTACGGGACGTGCGGCAGGACCTTCGACCAGAAACTGCGGATCGAACTCATGCTTCACCGTCCTTTCCGGCTTCGGCGGCATCGTCCGGCTTCGCCAGTTCAAGTTCCGCCGCCTTGCCGAGCCGCTTCCACGGAGCCTTCTTCCGTTCCAGCAGGATCGTGCTGAGCTGGAACCTCAGTTCCTCGGTGTTCAGGCCGCGGATCAGGCGGCCTTTTTTCGCCAGGCTGATCAGCCCGGTCTCCTCGGAAACGACCACCGCCACGGCGTCGGTCTCCTGCGAGATGCCGACCGCGGCGCGGTGACGCGTGCCGAGGCGTTTCCCGTTCACGAAATAATCCTCCTCCGCCAGCGGCAACACGGCGTGCGCCGCCACGATGCGGTTGTTCTTACCGATGACCACGGCGCAGTCGTGAAGCGGCGAGTTCGGATAGAAAAGCGACTGGAGCAGCAGGGAATCCACGCGCGCGTCCAGAGAGACCGCCGACCGCGTGGTGTCCGTAAGCCCGATGTTGCGCTCGAACACGATGATCGCGCCGGTCCGCGAGAGGGAAAGCTGTGCCGCCGCCTCGGTCACCTGGTCGATCGTCTCCTGCCCGGTCCGGTTCGACACGAACAGGCTGCCCGCCTGCGCGAACGCGCGCCGGAATTCCGGCTGGAAGATCACGAGGATGGCGATGCCGAGCGACGGGATCAGGCATTCGATGAGCAGGAACCGCAGCACGGTCAGGCGTTCCACGTAGTCGACCGCGATCGTGGCGGTCAGCAGGACCGCGATCACGCCGAACAGCACGTTCGCACTGCGTGTGCCGCGCAGGAAATACAGCACCCAGTAGATCATCGCCCAGATGATCACGAAGTCGACGGAATAGAAAAGATATTTGACGATGACGTCCTGGTTCGGCATGATACTGGTGTCTCCGCGTGCGTGTTAAAACATAAAAAGATACCTCAAAAAACGGAAAAAACAAGTACCTTTTGAGAAAAAGTCGGGAAAAATGGGAAGGCAAGCCCTCCCGGCACTATTCACGGCATTGTGCCCGAGCGGAGCCGGGCACTGCTGCAGCACCGCTTGCGGTGGCAAGTTCGCGGAGCTTCTTCAGGTCTTTTTTGCCGTTGCCGAGGAACGGAATCTTTTCCAGCGGGAAGAAGCTGTCGGGACGCGGCACCCAGAGGTTCGGCAGGCCGGATTCGCGGAGACGGTTTCCGGCGTCGACGGGATCGAGTCCGCAGTCGGCGGCATAGAACACGACGAGCTGTTCGCCCTTGCGGGAATCGGGACGCGCCGTGACCGCCACCTTGCCCTCGATGCCGTAAAACTCCTCCAGACGGTTTTCGATCAGCTCGTGCGGGACCATCTCGCCGCCGATCTTGCTGAACCGCGAGAGACGCCCCGTGATGCGGATATAGCCGTCGCGGTCCATGGACGCGACGTCGTTGGTGTTGTACCAGCCGTCCGGGGTCATGGCGGCCGCCGTGGCGTCCGGGTCGTCCAGGTAGCCGAGCATCACGGACGCCGATTTGAGCTGGAGCAGACCCTCCTTGCCCGGTCCGAGCAGTTCGCCCGTGTCCACGTCGGCGATGCGCGCCGCGATGCCGGGCATGGCGACGCCGATGCTGCCTTCGGGCCCCGCCTCGCGTCCGACCGCCAGGAAATCCTTCGGCAGGTTCAGCGACACGATCGGCGACATCTCGGTGCAGCCGTAGCCCTCGATGATGTTGAGTCCGGTCAGCTCGCGGAACGCGTCCGCGAGGCGTTTCTGAAGCTTCTCCGCGCCGGTCACCATCATACGGAGCGAATCGAAGTCGCCCGGCTTGCAGCAGCGCATGTAAGTCTGCAAAAACGTCGGCGTGGAAATGAGCATCGTGACCTTGTCGTCGCGCACCGCCTTGCACACGCCCGCGCCGTCCAGCGGATTCGCCACCAGCGTGACCTTCGTCCCCGTGACGCCGGGGAAGCACAGCCCGACCATCAGCCCGAACGCGTGGAAGAGCGGCAGGTTGCCGAGGATACGTTCCGTGCCGTACAGCCAGTTCAGCTGCCGCCAGAAACTCCAGATGTTCGCCGTGATGTTGTGATGCGACAGCAGGATGCCCTTCGGCATGCCCGTGGACCCGCTCGAAAACAGGAGCGCCGCCGGGTGCATGAGGTCGGTGCCGTAGCGCGGCGACACCACGCGGATGAGCAGCTGGTGCGGCAGGAAGACGACCTGCGCCGCGGTCAGGAGCTTGTCGGCCTTCGTGACGAGTTTCGGCAGGTCCTCTAGGAAAAACATCTCGTCGCGCACCGGCTTCTTCAGTTTGCTCAGGAAAAGACGGCTCGTGATCACCGTTTTCAGCTTCGCGCGGTCATACATGGACTGCATCACGGCGTCGCCCGCCGTATAGTTCAGAATCGCGGGCGTCCGGTCGGCGAACATCACGCCGAGCAGCGCCGCCACGGACACAGCCTTGTTCGGCAGCAGCACGCCGACGAACTGCCCGTCGTCGCCGCGTTCCGCCAGGATCCGCCGCAGTTTCCGGCTGATGATGATCGACTGCGCGAGCATGGCGAAGTTCGACAGCCCTTTCGGCGCGTCGGCGTCCTTGAACGTGCTTTCGAACGGATGCTGAAGCGACCGCCGCAAATACCGGTAATGTACCGTCTTCTCGCCGCGCACGGGCTTCATCTCCGCCTCCGCCCCGAGCTCCTGGATCCGCTGCCAGATGCGGAATCCGTTCCAGTCCGGCGGGATCGGCTCGCCCACGATGATCGTGCCGGGGATCGGCAGCAGACGCGGCTTGATGAACCGGAGTTTTCCGTTGTAGATCGTCAGCAGGCTCCCCCAGTGCAGCCCCAGCCGCACCGGGATCACCGGGATGTCCGGCGACGGCATCAGGCGGTGCAGGCCCGACCGGAACGCGTGCGTGATGCCGTTCGGCGAGATCGCGCCCTCCGGGAACACGCACACCGCGCCACCCCGGTTCAGGACCGCGTGCGACTGTTCGATGAGCCGCCGCATCTTCTCCCGGTTCATCCCGCGCGGCACTTCCAGCGCGCCGCTCCACCGGAAAAACAGGTGCAGTCCGGGGAACCGGTAGAACGCCTCGTCCACCATGAACGTCACGCGGCGCGGTTTCAGGCACAGGATGAAGATGAAATCAAGGAACGAAATATGGTTCGCGACAAGAAGGACCGGACCGGCGTCCGGGTAGTTTTCGATCCGATCGACGCGGATCCGGTACAGCGTATGCGAGAGGATCAGACCGAGCGTCCGCAATGTCAGCGAGGGCCGCCAGACCAGCAAAGCGACCAGCCAGGCCGCCAGGATGATTTCCAAAACATGAATCCCCTGCGCGCCGCGCCACGCCACGACATGCGCCAGCGTTTTTGACAGGATCAGCAGGACCGCCGCGCTGGCGAACACCGATTTGCCCGCCCCCATCCCGAGGCCCGACCGGCACGCCGCCGCGAGCATCTGCGACCCGATCCACAGGAACACCCAGAACCCGCCGCACGCCAACGCCAGCGCGAGACTGCGTTTCACCTCGCCGCCCGTCAGCGACCAGTGCAGTTCCAGCACGGCAAGCAGCAGGCCCGGCACCACGGCGCCGACCAGAACCCCGTAATTCCGCGCACACAGCATCGCCGCGAATCCCGCCGCCAGGGAAAGCCCGGCGAGCCAGACGCCCCACGCGGGGAGCGAGGAATACGGAACATTGTTCAAGACGAGCAGGCATGCGGCAAGAAGCTGGATGCCGGATATACCTGCGATGGCGGAAGTGACCGTAAGTTCAAGATTATTAATGTTCTTCATGGCGCCGTGGCATTGCAAAAGAAACGTTTGGAGATTGATTCTGACGATAATATATCCCGCCGCGACTCTTTTACAAGTCTTTTTCCGTTTGTTTCAGGCATTTCCTTTCAGGAAAACGGATTTGTCTTCCGCATCCGAAAAAAACAATTTTTCTCCGCAGAATCATTTGAATATTCCGGGGAAGGATGTATATTTAGAGGTAGTAATTCGTTTGCAATAACATTTTACCCCATCGAAAGGCGACCGAACAATATGAAAATTCAAGTTTTGAGCGCTACCGCCGTTTCCGCGATCCTCCTCGCGGCACTCACCGCGTGCAACGTCGCGAAACCGCCTGCGGCAATTTCCAAGGACAAATATACCGAGATCACGGCGGAGGAACACCAGCAGCTTCCGAAGGGGCTCAAGCTCCTCACGCTCGACGAGGCGCAGTCCATCGCCATTCAGAACAACCCGAGCTTCAAGTCCCGCTATTTCGCCGTCTCCCAGGCGCGCGCCCAGTACTACAGCCGGTTCGCATCCTACATGCCCACCGTCACGGCTTCCTACGCCATGAACTCCTACCACAGCCACGGCTACACGGAAGACGCCGGCGCCAGCTACAAGACCTACACCTCCAACCCGTCCATGTCCGCCTCGCTGCTCGTTTTCGACAGCTTCCAGCGCGAAATGAACCTGCTCGCCGCCCGCCACAACTGGAAGAGCTCCGAACAGGTCGAACAGGACGCCCGCCGTCTGCTCCTCCAGAACGTCGCCTACGCATACAACAACGTGATGTACGCGAAGGCGAAACGCAACATCGCGCTTGAGGACATGCGCTACAACCGCCAGCTCCTCAAGGAAACCGAGCTCAAGTACGGCGTCGGCGCCTCCACGCTTTCCGACGTCCTCAACTTCAAGGTCAACTACAACAACGCCGAAAGCAGCCTTTATTCCGCGAACTACAACCTCGCCTCCTCCAAATACGCCCTCGCCGCCCTCATGGGCCTCACCGAAGGCACCATCCCCGACGAAGTCGAATTCCCCGAGGAACTCTCGATCGACGGCGAAATGCTCGCCGACGAAAGCGTCTACCTCGACGCCGCCCTCGCCAACCGTCCCGACCTGAAGGCGCTCCGCGAGGCGCTCGAATCCTCCAAGTTCAGCTACTACTCCAGCATCGCGGCGTTCGGCCCGACCGTCACCGCCAGCCTCGGCGTCGGCTACAACAACTCCGCCACCCACTACAGCCCGTTCCGCTCCGACGCCGGCTACATGCAGCATCAGGGCATCCGCAGGACCCGCTACAGCACGTTCTCCAGCAGCATCGGCGTCTCCTGGGAGCTCTTCTCCGGCGGCAGAACCTTCTTCAACATGCGCGCCTCCCAGGCCGCGATGGAACAGGCGGAGTACACGCTCGCCGACAAATGGATCACCGTCATCAACGACGTCCGCACCGCTTACGAAAACTACATCGTCAGCCTCAAGACCGTCAAGCTCTACCAGAAGAACCTCGAGGCCGTCCGCAAGATGCGCGACCTGGTCGACGACGAGTACGAGGCCGGCAACTGCGCCATCACCCGCGTGAACGAAGTCCAGCGCGAATTCGTCAACGCCGAGACCTATCTCGCACAGGCAGTCGTCAGCATGCACAACGCCAAGGCGCAGATCCTCGCCGCGACCAACGCCAACTGATCCTTTTCCTTCTTTCCAACCGCAATCCTGAACACAATCCGCGGGCCGTCACAGGCCCGCATCTTTTCCCATCATGCAGCACAGACTCAGATTCGCACCGTCCCCGACCGGCCAGGTCCATATCGGAAACATCCGCACCGCGATCTTCAACTGGCTTGCCGCCCGCCACATGGGCGGCAAGTTCATTCTCAGAATCGAGGACACCGACCTCGAACGCTCCACGAAAGAGGCGATCGACACGCTCCTCGAGTGCATGGAATGGCTCGGCCTCGACTACGACGAGGAGGTCCTCTACCAGACCACGCAGGCGCAGCACCACCTCGACGCCGCAAAGAAGCTCATGGACGACGGCAACGCCTATCCCCTCGGACCCGTCACGGAGCATTCCCCGATCCTCTTCCGCATCCCCTTCTTCTGCGACGATTTCCCGTTCGTGCGCACGGCCGGACCCGCCTCGTACACGCTCGCGCCGGACACCGCGGTCGAGATCAGCGGCGGCGGCCTGAAGTTCACCACGCTCTCCCCGAAGGGCAAGCCCGTCGAAAACCAGGCGTGCCTCGCCGGATTCAAGGACCTCGCGGTCCTCGACGCCGCCGGGCAGACGCTCTTCGCGCTCACGGACGACAAGCTCAACGACATCCTCGGCAACGGCGCGGTCGAGACCGTCGAGCACGCCGCGTCCATGACCTTCACGCGCCGCGAAGTCTTCTACGACGACATGGTCAAGGGGCACCTCTCCAAGCCGCTCGACAGCATGCGCGACTTCATCATCGTCCGCAGCGACGGCAGCCCGGTCTTCCACCTCGCGAACGTCTGCGACGACATCACGCAGGACATCACGCTCATCGTGCGCGGCGACGACCACGTCGAAAACACCTACCGCCATCTCTTCATGTTCCAGACGCTCGGCGCGCAGGTCCCGTCCTACGCCCACCTGCCGATGATCGTGAACGCCCAGGGCAAGCCCTACAGCAAGCGCGACGGCGACGCGTTCGTCGGCGATTTCCGCGACAAGGGCGTGCTCCCCGAGGCGCTCTTCAATTACCTGACGCTCCTCGGCTGGTCCTCCGGCGACAACCGCGAGAAGATGTCCCGCGAGGAACTCGTCGAGGCGTTCGACCTCGCCCGCGCCCAGCATTCGCCCGCGCAGTTCGACGCCGTAAAGATGGCGAACCTGAACGGACAGTACATCGCCGCGCTCGATCCGGCGGTCTTCCGCGAACGCGCATGGGATTTCGCCGCCGCCTATCCGTGGCGCGAATCTGTCGACCGCGCGAAATTCGACTCCGTGGCGGACCTGATGCAGACCCGCACCAAGCTCATGACCGACCTCGCGGCGTGGACGTATTTCTTCGCCGTCCCGGTCGACTACGATCCGAAGGGCGTGAAGAAGTTCCTCACGCCGGAGCCCATGCGCGCCGCACTCGCGAAAGCCGCCGGCGCGTTCGATTCCCTCCCCGAAAACGATCCGAAGGCAGTCGAAGACGCGCTCCGCGCCATCGAGGCCGCCGACGGTCTTTCCCAGTTCGCCCTCAACCAGCCCGTCCGCGTCGCCGTCTGCGGCGTCACGGTCGGCGCCAGCATCTACGAGACGGTCGTCTGCATCGGCGTGAAGGAATGTGCCCGCCGCATCCGCGCCGCCCTCGCCGCGACCGCATAAACGCATTCAGGAGGACGCATGAACAACATCCCGGTCGAAAAACTCAGGCTCCGGCTGCTCGGCGATCCGATCCTGGCGGCGAAGGCGCGCCCGGTCGAACAGATCACCGAGGAGACGGAACGCATTTCCGAGGCGATGCTCGACATCATGTACAAATCGCACGGGATCGGCCTCGCCGGAAACCAGGTCGGCCTGCTCCAGCGCATCGTGACCATCGACATCGAGCCGCCGACCGACGAGGACGGCAACGAGCTTCCGCTTCATTCGGAGGGCGAACGCAAGCTTCTCCCGAAGATGCCGATCACGCTGATCAACCCGGAGATCGTCTCGTACTCCGGCAACCTCTGCCCGTTCGACGAAGGCTGTCTGAGCGTGCCGGAGGTCTACGGACGCGTCATGCGCAGCGACGCCGTCGTGCTCAAATCCATGCTGCTCGACGGCTCCGAATTCGTCCTCGAATGCGGCGGACTCCTCGCGCGCGTCGTCCAGCACGAACTCGACCACCTCGACGGCATCGTGTTCGTCCAGAAAGTCGACCCGGACGTCTATCCGTCCATTTCCAGGCGCGTCGAAAAGATCATCAAAAAGAACGGCCCCCGCGGCTTCAAAGTCAGGAGGCTCGTCTGACCATGCCCCTGCCCGGCACAAACACCGGGTCCGCGCCCGGCTTCCTCACCACGACCATGCGCCTGTGCGCCGGCACGAAGATCATGACCGAGATCTACGAGTCTTCGCCCGCCCGCGCCGTCTGGCGGTTCTTCCTGCTGACCGTCCTCTGCTCCATCATGGCGGCGGTCGTCGGGACGCTGGTGCAGAAAAGCGTGTTCGAGCGCGCCGGACGCAACCTTGACGAGGAGATCGGGGCGTTCGAGGTCACGCCGGAAACGATTTCGTTCCAGAAGGAACCTGGTACGCCGCGCCGCTTCAAGCTGCCTTACATCACGTTGGAATACTACCCCGGGAACACGTTCGCGAGCGAGGATTTCAACGCAGGCCGCACCTCCGACCACGGCATCGTCATCCTGCCCGGCGGTCTGGCGTCCTGGGCATCCGTCAACTGGAAGGGCGAGGACCTTTTCTACGCAAGTTTCCTGCCCGCGTCCATGCTCTACGCCTCGCTCTCCGG
The DNA here is from genome assembly GCA_017455665.1 of Lentisphaeria bacterium. Classification (GTDB taxonomy): domain Bacteria; phylum Verrucomicrobiota; class Lentisphaeria; order Victivallales; family UBA1829; genus UBA1732. Next base: position 20,879 of record JAFSZN010000166.1, on the reverse strand, counting down.
GGGAAAGAACGCCGATCTCAACAGCATCGGCGCGCGCTGGGAGATGTTCTCCGGCCCCGGGTTCGCCGAGACGCTGAAGAGGGATTTCGCCACGCCGGGTAAAAACGCGGAAAATGCCGCCCCGTCCGAAGAAAGCGCCGCTCCGGTCCTGACCACAGGTTCGCAGGCCGCCAGTTTCGCACTTTCCATGCTGACCGCGATCATTCTTCTGACCACGTTCGCGCGGAATTTCCTGGAGATCGGCCTGATCGTGCTGCTGGTGTCGCTGGTCCAGTACCTGCGCGCGTCCACGCTTCCGAAGGGGATCATCTTCAGAAACGTCCTGACGATCATGGTCTATTCCACCTTCCCCGCCCAGATCGCCGCCACGCTGTTCGACGCCGCCGGCGGTGACAGAATTATCTCGTTCCAGCTTCTTTTCGTCGGAATCTTTTTCGTCTACCAGCTCTTCGCATTCCGGGCGGTCATCCGGAAAGTCTGCCCTCAGATCGACCGGAAAGACGACGATTTCGACGATTCCGATTTTTAACCGCCTGTCGAAAGGAGACGGCACACTATGAACAAAACACTCGAACACTGCAGGATCCAGAACTGGTATCCGCGTCTTTCCGTATATTCCCTGCCGACCAACTTCGTGTTCCTGATGGATATCGAGATCAAGGCGCTTCAGGAGGGCGATTCGGAATCCGGCATCGCGAAAAACGTGATCGACCGACTTGAGAGCGCCATGAGCAAATTCCCGTTCACGCGCTTCGTGGGGACCGACCTCGTCGCGCCGACCGACACCGTCCGTTTCGAGGAAAAACGCGGCGCGGTCCGCTCCGCCCACAGCGCCTGGTATTTCCTGACGCAGAGCGCGAAGGTGCGGAACGCCGCTCAGAACGGCATGGTCTCCGCCCTCTGCGTCCGTCCGTTCCGCCGCATGGATTCAGCCCGCGAGTTCCGCCTGTTCGTGAAGAACGGCAAGCTGCGCGCGATGAGCCAGTACTGGATGACGCGCAATTATCCTCGTCTGGAGAAATCCCGCGAGAAATACTGGACGCTCGCCGTCGACTTCATCGACAGGAACTTTTGGGTGCTCCCCGAACCGGACATCGTGCTCGACATCTACTTCACGTCCAAGGACGAGATCCTCGTGATCGACCTGAACCCGTTCGGACCGCCCACGGATCCGAAGATGCTCAACACCTGGGACCAGGACTGGCTGAACTCCATGGGGATGAAGCTCATCCCTCCCCCGACCTCGATCTCCGGCGACATCAACGTCTCCTTCTGACGCGGCCGCGTTTCCTTCTTTGTTCCAACAGGCTCCGGCAAAGGAAAATCCGCACGTTTTTTCCGCGCGGGGTTGATTCCGCCTTTCCAGTGTGCTATATTATTTTGGTATGATTTTTTACCGTTTTGTCCTGGCTCCAATCTGTTCCCGCCCATGATGCGGAACAAAAAAGAAAGGAATGCTTTGTATGAATACGAAAACAAACAGAGCCTCCGTCGAAAGCATCAGTCTGTTCCTCTTTCTGCTTCTGCTCGCCGGACCGTCTTTCGCATCCGAGGTCTACGACTTCAATCCCGGCTGGATGTTCCTTCATTCGGACCATCAGATCGCCCCGAAGGAATACAAGGAACACAAATCCATCTGGGCAGGTGCGAAGGCCGCCACGTCGGACGTCGTATGGCCGTTTTCTGCGCTTGATTTCGACGATCGGGACTACCGGCCCGTCGTCCTGCCCCATGACTGGGCGGCCGAGGACGGATTCTATCCGGAAGAGGACGGCGAACAGGGGTACCGCAAACGCGGCTGGGGGTATTACCGCAAACGCTTCTTTGTGCCGGCCTCGTGGAAAAGCAAGCGCGTGGAGCTTCAGTTCGGCGGCATCGCCACGCACTCGACGTTCTGGATCAACCAGACGCTCTTCCACCACAATTTCAGCGGATACAACACCATTACCATGGACATCACGCCGGCGCTGATGTTCGGACGAGACAATGTGATCGCGGTCGAGGTCAATGCCGCCGTGTTCGAAGGCTGGTGGTACGAAGGCGCCGGCATCTACCGTGACGTCAAGCTTATCGTCAGCGACCCGGTCCATATCGCCACGGAGTCGGGCGTTCTGGTCAACGCGGAAGTCAAGCTTGACGGATGGAATGTCAGCGGGCACGTGGAACTGGTCAACGACACCCCCAGCGACGCTTCGCCCTCCATGGACATCGACATCATCTCACCAGACGGGAAAAAGATCGAATCCAAGCGGTTCCTCCCGATCCTCCCCGCAAACGGAACGTCCCGCGTCCCGTACTCCATCCGGATCGGTTCGCCGAAGACCTGGTCTCCCGACTCGCCCTCGCTTTACCAGCTCAAAGTCACGCTCAAAAACGACGCGCGTGTTTTCGATGAAAAGACCGTCAACTTCGGAGTCCGCACCTTCAAGTTCGATTTCACGAACGGGTTCTCCATCAACGGCAAGCCGATGAAGCTCAAAGGCGTCTGCAACCACCAGGACCACGCGGGCGTCGGGGTCGCCGTCCCAGCCGCCATTGAGGAATTCCGCATCAAAAAGCTCAAGGAGATGGGCGCGAACGCATACCGCTGCGCCCATAATCCCCCGAGCGAAAACATCCTCGACCTCTGCGACAAGTACGGCCTGCTCGTCATCGACGAAAACCGTACGTTCAACGCCGGGCCGGACTGGATCGATTATGTCAAGGCGCATGTCCGCCGCGACCGCAACCACCCGTCCGTCATCGCCTGGAGCATCTTCAATGAAGAGCCTCTGCAGGGCGAATTCCGCGGACAGGAGATCGCCCGCGCACTTGTCAAAGCCGTCAAGTCCGAGGATGCGACGAGGCCCGTGCTCGCAGCCATGAACGGCGGTTTCTTCTCAAGAGAAAGCGCCCGCAACGTCCTCGACATCGTCGGGTTCAACTATCAGTACGGCAATATCGACAAATTCCATTCCGAATACCCGAACATCCCGATCCTGCTCACGGAAGGCGCCAGCGCGTTCGAGACGCGCGGCGAATTCGCCACTGACCGGGAAAAGCTCATCAGCACATCCTACGACGTCGACGCCGCCAGCTGGGGGACCACCCACCGCAAGGACTGGGAGACCGTCATGAACCGCCGTTTCCTCTCCGGCTCGTTCGTCTGGACCGGCTTCGACTACCACGGAGAGCCGACGCCCTACAACAACAAATTCCCCGCCAACAGCAGCTATTTCGGATGCATGGACCTCTGCGGGTTCCCGAAAACCGCATTCTACATCCGCCAGGCGCTGTGGACCGACAAGCCGGTCCTCCAGACCGCGCCGAACCATTGGAATTTCGACGGCAGGGAAGGACAGGACATCGACGTCTTCTGCGCGACGAACGTGGACGAGGTGACATTTGTCCTCAACAACCAGAACCTCGGCACATTCAAGGTCGATCCATACGACATGCTGACGCAGAAGATCAAGTACGAGCCGGGTACGCTGGTCATCATCGGCAGGAAAGGCGGACAGGAAGTCATCCGCACCCAGATCGAGACCACAGGAGAGCCTGCCGGACTCAAGCTTGTCCCGGACCGCACCGAGATCAAGGCGGACGGACGTGACGCCGTTCCCGTCACGGTCTACGCCGTCGACGCTTCCGGACGCTTCGTCCCGACCGCGAAAATCCCCGTCGAATTCACGGTCTCGGGAACCGGACGCAACATCGGCGTCGGCAACGGCGACCCCACCTGCACGCTCAGCGAAAAAGCCGATTCCCGTCCGCTTTTCAACGGCTACGCGCAACTCATCGTCCAGTCCGAACGCGGAAAAAAAGGCTCGATCGAGATCACAGCGAAAAGCGAAGGCATGAAGTCCGCGTCCTGCACCATCAAAACGACTTCCGCCCCGGGGATCCCGGTCATCGAAGGCTTCATGAACCATGAGGTCACGCTCGATGGCTGGCGCGCTTCGCTCCCGTCCGCCGAAAAACCCGAGCTCCTGTCGGAAGACTCCGGCGAAGAGATCGCCAAACTCTCGGAGGCAAAACCGGGCGAGATGCTCTCTCTGAAACCGAAAGACTGGGTGATCTACTACATCAACTTCAAACTCCCGCCCGACATCACCGAAAACGGCGGCTCGCTCTGCTTCAAGAACATGACGGGAAAAGCGGAGATCCACCTCAACGGCAAACTCATCCTGAACAGGAAGACTTTTTCCGCCGCGGATGCCGTCATCCCCCTGAAAAAAGGCGTTGAAAAAGCCGAACTCAATGTCCTGATGCAGCCGGACAACATAGGGCACATTCTCCTTGGCGACATCGTCTTCATCACGCCGGGAAAAAACCAAAAGGCAGATTCCTCGAAATAAAGAATCCGCCATCACCCGGTCCAGAACATGATCCAGAACACGCCTAAAGGGCTCCGCCTCCAGATCGGTTTCTTCGGCAGGCGCAACGCCGGAAAATCCTCCCTGCTCAACGCGCTCGCCGGGCAGGACGTCGTCATCGTCTCCGACGTCCCCGGCACCACCACAGATCCCGTCGAAAAACCCATGGAGCTGCCCCCGCTCGGGCCAGTGCTCTTCATCGACACCGCCGGGCTCGACGAAGATCCGACCGCGCTCGGCGGGATGCGCGTCGAGAAAAGCCGCCGCATCTTCGACCGGACCGACCTCGCGCTGATCGTGACCGACGGCGGCTGGAGCAAGACGGAGGAGGACGTGCTCGCGCTCTTCCGCGGACGCGCCACGCCGCTGATCGCGGTCTTCACGAAAGCCGACGCTGCCGTGCCCGATCCCGCGCTTCTTGCAAAACTCGACGCGGACAAAATACCCCACGTCGAAGTCTCCGCGCAAACGGGCGCCGGGCTTGCCGCGCTCCGCGCCGCGCTGGTCAACGCCGCGCCCGAAGGATTCCTCGGCGCGCGCCCCATGCTCGGCGACCTCATCAACCCCGGCGACTCCGTGCTGCTCATCACGCCCATCGACAAGGAAGCGCCGAAGGGGCGCATGATCCTGCCGGAAGTCCAGGCGATCCGCGACACGCTCGACCACGACGCGCTCTGCCTGTGCGTGACCGAACACCGCATCGCGGACATGCTCGCGCGCCTGACAACGCTGCCCGCGCTCGCCGTGACCGATTCCCAGGCGTTCGGTATCGCCTCGCGTTCCGTGCCGCCCGAGATCCCGCTCACATCCTTCTCCATTCTGCTCGCGCGCATGAAGGGCGACCTCGCCGCATGCTCCGCCGGAGCCGCCGCGATCGACCGCCTGCACGACGGTTCCCGCGTGCTCGTGGCGGAGGCGTGCACGCATCATCCCATCGGCGACGACATCGGGCGCGTGAAGCTCCCGCGCTGGATCCGCGAATACCGCCATGCCGACGGCATCGAATTCACCATGGCGGCCGGAGCCGATTTCCCCGACGACCTCACGCAATATGACCTGGTGCTCCACTGCGGCGCATGCACCTTCAACCGCCGCGCCGTCCTGTCGCGCATCCTGCACTGCCGCGAACAGGGCGTCCCGTTCACCAACTACGGCGTCGCCATCGCGCACATCCACGGCATCCTCGAACGCGCCCTGTCCCCCTTCCCCGACGCATACGAGGCGTTCAAAGCCGCCGCGTGCGGAGGCCGCGCCTGATCCGCGCGGACGGCGACCATGCCGCGGATCCAAACACAATCGGCGGACGCCCCCGCGTCCGTCCGGCTTTCGGGCGGGAACGCCCCGGATTTCACGAAGACCTGGAAACGCCATCTCTGCGTGATCTGGAGCGCGCAGTTCCTCTCCGCCATCGGCTTCTCCTTCGGCCTGCCGTTCATCTCCTATCTCATGCAGGAGGACATGGGCGTCACGGACAAGGCAGAGCTCGCCTACTGGGTCGCCGCCTTCAGCGCCGCCTGCCCGCTCACCATGATGTTCTTCTCGCCCGTCTGGGGTTCGCTCGGCGACCGCTACGGACGCCGCAAAATGCTTCTGCGCTCCTATATCGGCGGCGCGGTGGCGGTCGGGCTCATCAGCGTGGCGCAGACCCCGCTTCAGCTGGTCATGCTCCGCGTCATCCAGGGCGCGTTCTGCGGCACCATGTCCGCCTCGCAGGCGCTCATCTCCACGCAGACCCCGCGCGAGCACACCGGATTCGCGCTCGGCGCGCTGAACAGCGCCATGTTCTCCGGCACCATCGCCGGGGCGTTCGCGGGCGGCTACGTCGCCGAGCTTGCCGGATACCGCCTGGCGTTCGCGATCTCCGCCCTCTGCTTCATCCTGTCGTTCGTCGCGGTCTTCTGTTTCTCGCGCGAATACTACACGCCGCCGCCCGGAAAAGCCTCCGGGATGCGCGGCATGCTCAGCGCGCTCCGTCCCGAGACCGCCCAGCTCGCGCTGAATCTGCCCATTCTCCTGATCATGTGTCTGGTCATGTTCTCGCGTTCGTTCGACGCGTCCTTCGTCCCGCTCTTCGTGCAGGACCTGCACGGCGGCATCGACGGCGCATCGAAGATCACCGGCGCGCTCTCCGGCCTCTGCGGCCTCGCGGGCGTCGTGTCCGGGTTCCTGCTCGGGTATCTCGCCGACCACTACCCGCCGGGCCGTCTGGCGGTCATCTCCGCCCTTCTGACCGCCGCGTTCATGTTCTCCATCTCGTTCGTCTGGGGGCTCGCCGCGCTCTTCATCCTGCGCTTCGCCATGATCTTCATGAGCAGCGGCATCGACCCCGCCATGCAGATCTGGCTCGCGAAAAAGACCGACGAACGCTCCCGCGGCCAGATGTTCGGCTGGGCGTCCGCCATGCGCTGCCTCGGACTCGGCCTCGCCCCGGTCGCGGGCGGTCCCATCGCCGCCAACCTCGGCATCCGTTTCATCTTCGCGGGCGGCTCCGTCTTCTTCCTACTGACCGCGCTGTTTGTCTACCTCGCCATGCGCTACTACAAAGAGATTTAGTCGTCAGGCTCAAAAAAGGATATGAAAATCCCGGCTGACCGAGCAATCCGGAGAGCCGGGATAGTTTTTATTTCAAGCCGAACACTTCGTTCACGTCCGCTGCTGGCACGCCTTACAGCATGATCTCGAATTCGGAGACCGCCGGGCCGGGTTTGCCGGCGTCCGCCGGAGCAAACGTAACGCGGAAGAACAGCCCTTCGAACTTGCCGTCCATCGGGACGACTTTCTCCTTGAACGTCCCCTTGACGTCGCCGACCGGGGTCCAGAATTCCTGGTCCAGGGAACATTCCACCTTGAACGCGTATTCCGCCTCGGAGTTGAAGACGATGCGGATGTTTTTCGGCTTGATGATGCGTTCGGCGGAGACCGTCAGGAAGCAGTTTTCGCCGGACGCGGCCTGGTAGAACGTCTCGGGACGGCCGTCGACGGCGCAGATGGCGGAGTGCCCGGGGACGGACTCCGAGGCGAGCGTGGGCTTGTCCAGCGCCATGTTCAGCGGCTTGTCGACCGGCTTCGTGCCGATGAGTTCGCCCGTGAACTTCACGTACGGACGGCTCTCGATGACCGGAGTTTTGCCGGGGACGAATCCGGGGCCGCGCGTGGAGACGATCTCGATGCGGCCGGATTCGAGGCCGGGCGAGGTCGCCTCAATCACGGTGGTGCCGCTGTAGTAGGAACGGAAGTCGATGGAGCACTTGCCGTCGCGAATGGCGATGTCGGAGTCGTTTTTGAACGTGATGGAGCGTCCGGTGGGGAATTCGCCGGGGCCGGAGACCACGCGGAACGTCACCTCCGGGGAATTGCTGAGTTCCTTCCCCTCGGCATTGACGATCGTCGCGATCAGCTGCACGTCGTCTGTGCCGTCGGCGAACATGGATTTCTTGTCGGAGGTCAGCACGACCTTCGCCGGGGTGCCCTCGACGGGCCATTCCGGGTGCTTCACGCCGCCGAACACCTCGCGGTAGTAGTACCAGCGGCGCTTGGGCAGGCGGAAGTAGTCCATGACGCCCATCCAGCCGAAGCGGCCGCCCATGCTGCCGTGGTCGATGCCGCACCAGATGACCTCGCCGCTGCGCCAGTCGTATTCCTTCTTTCCGGTGATGTGGCTGACGGATTCGTAGCCTGCGTCGAACTTGCCGGGCCGAATCTCCATGGCGGAGCCGACCGCGCCGTATTCGCTGACCACGTTCGGAATGCCGGGGTTCTGGTACTCGCGGATGTACTCGCCGTCGCCGTTGTATCCCGCGATGTCGCTGCAATGGTCCACCTGGCCGCGCTGTGCGCCGCCGACCGCCGCCAGACGGGTCGGGTCCGCCTCATGCGCGATCTTCGTGAGGCGGCGCAGGAAATCGCGCACCTTCGGCATCACGCGCCCGTCGGAGAAGAACACCTCGTTGCAGAGGCTCCAGCACACGATGGACGGGTGGTTTCGGTTGATGCGGATCATGTCGCGCAGGCTGCGGATCACGGATTCCTCGAACGGGATCTGGTCGGCCTCCTCCACGGGGTACGCGCTCGCGCCGCCCCAGATCGTCGGGCCGCCCATGCCGGTGGTGCCCCAGAAGCAGTTCTCGCTCCAGAACATCATGCCGATGCGGTCACAGGCGTCCGCGAACGCCGGATGATGCGGATAGTGGCAGCCTCGGATGAAGTCGAATCCGGCTTCCTTCATGTAGCGCACGTCGCGCTCGAATCCGGCATGGCTGACGGCGTCGCCCCAGCCCGCGCGGTCCTGATGCACGTTCGCGCCGTGGAAATAGCGGTTCTTGCCGTTGAGGAAGAATCCCTGGTCGGCGGTCCATTTGACCGTGCGGAACCCGAAATTGTCGGAGTAGCGGTCGTAGATCATGCCGGTCTTCGCGTTGGACACGACGGTCTCCGCGCGGTACAGGTTCGGCGTCTCGGGCGACCACCATTTGGCGTCCTTCACCTGCGGCGTGACGATCTCGACCTCCATGAGGGCGTTCGGCGTCATCTCGATGCCGGATTTGGAGGCTTTCGCCACGAGGCTGCCCTCCGGGTCGTAGATGCTGGTCTCCACGTTGACCGTGCGCGTCTCGTCCGATTGGTTGCGGATCTCGTTCACCACGCGGACGGACGTGTCGCCGTCCTCGAGTTTCGGCGTGGTGATGCCCATGCCGTACCACGTGATGTGCAGGTCGCGCTTCACGACCAGCGAGACGTCGCGGTAGATGCCGCCGGAGAACGTGTGCTCGCCGGCGCGCGGCGCGAGGCGCGCGTTCCACAGGTTGTTCACGCGCACCGCCACGAGGTTTTCGCCGTTGACCATCTGGTCCGTGAAATCGACCTCGAATCCGGTGTAGCCGCCCTCATGGTGCCCGGCGAGCTTGCCGTTCACATAGATATCGGCGACCTGGAAGACGCCCTTGAAGTCGAGGTAATACCGGTAGCCCTTGTCCGGCTCCGCGGAGATCCTGCCGTCGCGGATCACGAAATCCACGTTCGACACGTTGAATTTCTTCCGGTACCAGCCGTCGCCCGTGTAGAAGCGTTCGGAGAGGAAGTACGGCAGGCTGAACGAGTGCGGGATATGCGCGAGCTCCCACTGGCTGTCGTCCAGGTCGACCGACTGTCCGTTCTCGACCGAGCCGAGCTTGAATTTCCATTCGGCGTTGAGGTTGCTGACCACGCGTCCGCTCGGCAGGGGCTTTCCCTTGCCCGCCACGGCCGCACCCGGCACGACAGCCTGCGCGTCCGCCTGGGCGGCGCCGAGGATCATGATTCCGGCGCAGAGGACCGCGCCGACGCAATAGCGATGAAATGACTTCATTCCGGTATCCTTTCCTGTTTTTTCCGGACGTTTTCCGCAAGCTCGCCCGAAAACCATGTTTTTTCACGTTCCTCCTTTACTTTATTCCATCCCGTTTGTTTTGCAAACATGTTTTCGCTGTTTTCAGGATAAAAAACGGTTTGTTTACGTCATTTTTCACGTTTTCGACGTTAATAACAACGTTCGCGGGAAAAAAACGGAATCAACGGGCTGAAAAAGGAAAAGGGCGCTTCGATTCATTCGGGCCGGATGGATTTTCAGCAGATGGGCAAAAAGACGATGAGGAAAGATTCGAGGGCGGCTGCCTGAAAACGCAACCGCCGAGGATCTTTCCCATCGGACTTTGTTCAGATGCGAAAAGACGCCGGAACAAAGGAATTGAAGCGACCCAACAAAAAAAGGCATAAGCGAGAAACGATCCCGCGCCATGCATTCCCCCCGTAACCCGCCGTCCCCGGACAGCCGTTTCCCCCCGAAAACGGTCATCCGGCCCCCTTGACGGCGGATTCCAACGCATGGCATCGTGCGGATCGTTCATCCTGTCCCGGGATTCCCCCGATTCCGTGATTTCCGGGCCAGGACCGCTTATGCCGGAGAAGGATCGCTCCCCCTCACACAGTTACTATACCATGCGTCCGGGCGCGAAGCAAACGCGAAAACGCCGCCGGATGAAAGAAAAACGGCCTCCCGACACACTTTTTCCAGGGTGGTCAAATTTGCTGTACAAGTTTGGCGTCCGCCAGGCATCCGCGGCAAAAGAAAAACCGCACCCGGAAACGGTCTCCGGATGCGGCAGGATTACGGTGTTGTGTCCGCCCGGTCGGTCCGGGCGAAATCCGATCATTTCGGCATGAGGAACTGCGGGATCGGGATCTGCTGTCCCTGGTACATGTTCATGTACTGCGCGAAGAGCAGATAGGCGATGAAGCAGACGCAGATGAGCGTGAGGATGGAAAGCGTGAGGAAGAACCAGTTCGGTTCGTCGGCGGACGTGAGCGGATCCTTCTGCCTTTTCACCTTCGGCAGCTTGCCTTTTTTCTTTTTGTCCTCCGGCACGGCTTCCGGCACGGGGGTCGGGGTCTCGACCGGAGCGGCGACCGGGGGCTGTTCCTCGGGCTTCTGGTCTTCCGTCTTTTGAGCCTGAGGCGGCATATTCGGGATGTTCAACCCCGGGATGAGGTTCTTCGGAAGCTCCTTCTGCTGGGACGGCTGGCTTTTCAGCTTCAGCGTGAGCTTGCGTTCCGGCGGGATCGTGGATTCGCCGACCTTCTTGGCGGGCGCGGCGGAGGATTCCGGTTCCGGCTTCTTCAGCTGGACAGTCGGCGTCGAGGATTCCGGCTTCTTCAGCTGGATCGTCGGGGGAGCGGACTCCGGTTTATTCAGTTTGATCGTCGGGGCCGAGGAGGGGTCCGGCTTCTTCAGCTGGACAGTCGGCGTCGAAGATTCCGGCTTCTTCAGCTGGATCGTCGGAGTGGGAGAGGCAGCCGGGGCGGATTCCATCGGCTTGGCGGTCGGGATGCCGGCCGGCGTTTCCGCAGTCTTCGGAACGATCTTGATCGCGGGCTTCACTTCGGGCGCAGGCGCCGTGGAGCCGACTGGAACGGCGGTCGGGGGACGAAGGCGAATGGTCTGCTTGATGCCGGGGACGGTCGCGGCAGGCGGCGCGATATGGGAGGCGGATTCCGCGGGAGCGACCGTATCGGCAGCGGGCGGCGCGGGTGTCGCGGACACATCGGCGGCGGGCGCGGGCGGAGTCATCGGTTTGAGCTTGATCGTGGCGTGCGGACGAATATCCTCAGGGGTATTCGGGGCAACCGGGGTATCGGAAGTCGGATCTGCCATGGCTGTTTCCTCAAAATTGGTTCAGAACTACATAAATCATAAAGGGAAATATATCACGCTATCGCGGAAAGACAAGTCTTTTTTCTTATTTTTGGCGAAAAAAACCGTAAAAAACTAAAACGACGGCTGCCGTTCCCCTGAACGAAGCGATTTGTTCAGACCGCATCGGAGACGGTGTGCCGGGCTTCTTCCGGGTTCGGCTTCGGCGTTTCGATGCGGACACGGGTGATGCGGCGTCCTTCAAGGGCCTGCACGGTGAAACGCAGTCCGCCGATCTCCGCGACATCGCCGGGTTTCGGGATGTCGTCCAGCGCAGCCATGAGCAGTCCGGCAACGGTGTCCGGGCGTTCGTCCTCCGGCAGTTTTGTGTTCAGTTCGCGTTCGACCTCGGCGACGCGAACGAGTCCGCCGGACTCCCAGGTGGTCTCGGACACGCGGATCAGCGATTCCTCCGGCTTCCGCGGATGGAGCGATCCGACAAGTTCCTCCAGCAGGTCGTCGCGCGTGACCACGCCCGCCGTGCCGCCGAACTCGTCCAGCACGACCGCGATCTCGAACTGTTCCCGCTGCATGTCGTGCAGCACTTGCTGGACACTCGCGCCCTCCGGCACGAAATGAGGTTTCCGCATAGTCGCGACCGGCAGGGGGGACTGTCCGGTTTTGAGCTTGATCCGGTAATAGTCCGATGCATAAAGGACGCCGATGACCCGGTCGATGGTGCCCCGGTACACGGGAAACGCGGAGAACCCTTTCTCGGTCAGGAGACGTTCGATCTCCTCCGGCGGCGCTCCTGCCTCGATGGCGCAGACTGCCCCGCGCCGCGTCATGATCTCGCCGCAGGTGATGTCGTCCAGCTCGAAGACGTTCTGGATGATGCGGCGTTCGTCGGCGTCGATCAGGCCGTCCTTCTCGCCCATGTTGATGAGCGAACGGAGCTCCTCCTCCGTGACCTTGTCGGTGTTTTCCGCGGAACCGAACGGCAGCATGACGAGTTTGACCGAGGTGTTCAGCAGCCACACCAGCGGCGAGGCGACCCGCGCGAGCCACTGGATCGGGATCGCCGAGTTCAGCGCGACGAACGACGTGTAGCGGAGTGCGATCTGCTTCGGCACGAGTTCGCCGAAGACCAGCGAGAAATAGGACAGGAGCAGGGTAATGACGACGACGGATATATGGTCGATCGCCGCCTCGGACACGGCGGTGAAGCCGAGATCATGGTAGATCCAGTGCGCCACGGGGTCGGAGAACGTGTCGGCGGCGAATGCGCTGGCGAGGAATCCGGCGAACGTCACGCCGATCTGGACCGTCGCCAGAAAACGGCTCGTGTCGGAGGCAAGAGAGCCGAGGATCCGGCCGCGTTTGCCTTCTTTCGAAAGCTGGTCCAGCGTGACGGGTTTCAGGGAGATCAGAGCGGCCTCGGCAGCCGAAAAAAAAGCGTTGCAGAGGATCAGGGCAGCCAGGAGAACAATATGCAGGAACAAGGTAAGATCCGGGGTTTCCGTTTTCGGTTCAAGGGGGGTGCGTCCCGTATCGGGACAGGATAATAAAATACAGGAATTCGGCGGAAAGTCAAGTTTTTTTCTTGACTTTTCGGAAAAATGGCTTATTGTTCTATGATTTTATTTGCGGCAGCGCAAACTGCAAGGGAAAAACTGATGTTTCGCTCCGCCTTTTCCGCACATTCAACATCTTCGCAATCAAGGAAACGCCCATGAAACACACGAAACACCGTCTTGCCGCGGTCCTGCTCGGCATCGGCATGCTTTTCAGCGCCTCGGCGTCCGTTCACGCTCAATCGCATTGGATGGACAAGGTCACGCTCTATTTCCCGAACCGCGTCCTGGATCTCCTCGACGTTTTCACCCTCAACATCGGCGTCGGCCTCACAGCGCACGCCAGCCTCCGCGCCACGCACGAGGTCGAGATCGGCGGCGGCTACTCCGCCACGGCGCAGATGATCAAGGACCACAACCGCCAGTACGGGTTCGCACGCAGAAACGGCGTCTACAGCGGCATCGGCCCGTTCGTCGCGACCGACATGGAGCGCCGCCCGGCGTTCCTGCTCGCGAGGGAATACTGGTGGGACAAGGACGGCCTTGTGACGCCCCACGACGAGATCCCGTTCATGCCGAAGGAAGGCGCGGTCGACTTCTGGGAGATCGGCGGCTCGCTCGGGCTCGGCGTGATCGAGGCGGACGTGTCGATCCACCCGGTCGAGATCCTGGACGCCGTGCTCGGCTTCTTCTTCATCGACATCACCGACGACGACCTCACGTTCGAAAACTTCCGCTGAGCCGGGCGCGATCATGGCTATGCTTGAAATCCGCGGCGTCTCCAAAGCCTACGGCGGGACGCCCGTCCTGCGCGGCGTCGACCTCTCTGTCGAACCCGGCGAACTCATGTTCCTGCTCGGTCCTTCCGGCTGCGGCAAATCCACGCTCCTGCGCATCGTCGCCGGGCTGATCCGGCAGGACGCTGGCTCCGTCGTGCTCGGCGGGCGCGACGTCTCCACCCTGCCTCCGGAATCCCGCAACACTCCGATGGTGTTTCAGAACTACGCGCTCTGGCCCCACCTGAACGTCTCCGAAAACATCGAATTCGGGCTCAGGATCAAAAAACTCCCGCGTGAGGAGATCCGGAAAACGGCCGATGAGATGCTCGAAGTCGTCGGCATGTCCGAGTTCGCGAAACGCAAGGTCAACGAACTGTCCGGCGGCCAGCAGCAGCGCGTCGCGCTCGCACGCGCCCTCGCCCTCAAAGGCGACATCCTCCTGCTCGACGAACCTCTCTCCAACCTCGACGCGCGTCTCCGCGACCTCATGCGCACCGAAATCCGCCGCATCTGCAAGGAACGCAGCCTCACCGCGCTCTACGTCACGCACGACCGCCGCGAAGCGCTCAGCGTGGGCGACCGCATCGCCGTCATGAAGGACGGCGTGATCCTTCAGCTCGACGCCCCGCGCACGCTCTACACGCGCCCGGCGAACAAGTTCACAGCGGCGTTCCTCGGCGACGCCGATTTCCCGGAGGCGAAATGTCTGCGCGTCGAAGACGGCTTCGCGGCTTTTTCCACGCCGATGGGCGAGCTCCGCGTCCGCCTCGAAGGACAGCCTGTCCAGCCGACGGGAAATGACGTCTGCACGCTCATGGTCCGCCCGGAAGCCGTCCGCCCCGGCGCCGATCCCGCGTCCCCCAACGCCTTCCCGTGCGTCGTCCGCGACAGCGTCTTCCTCGGCGAAACGACCGGGCTCACGCTGGACGCCTCCGGCTTCACGCTCCACGCGAACGAACCCGCCGCGCCCGAACGCCGTCCCGGCGACAAGCTCGTCTGCGCCGTCCCGCCGGACGCGATCGCCATTCTCCCGCCGGACGACGCCCGCTGACGCCGGAGCAAACCGCCATGAAACGTCTCGCCCTCGCGCTGGCAGTCCCGATCCTGCTCATCATCCTCCCGCTCGTGCTCAGGCCGTCCGCCGACTGGAGCCCGGACGCGCCGGAAAGCCTCGTGATCATCACGCCGAACTCGGAGCAGATCAAATACGAGTTCGAACAGGCGTTCCGCAAGTGGTACCGGGAGCACCGCGGGCGCGACATCAAAATCGACTGGCGCAGTCCCGGCGGCACCAGCGACATCGTGCGCTACATCAACGACCGGTTCGAGGCGGAATTCCGCCTGTACGCGCTCGAAAAGGGTCTGGAATGGGACCGCGACACCGCCGCGGCGTTCAAGAACTCCAGGCTCACGGCCGCCGACCACCCGGCGCGAAAACTCCTGCTCGAATCCGACATCGGCATCGGCATCGACCTGTTCTTCGGCGGCGGCACCTACGACCAGGCGAAATTCGCCTCGGTCGGCTACGCGGTCGACGCGGGCGTGAAGGAACGCCACCCGGACTGGTTCGCCGACGACGTCATCCCCATGAACTTCGCGGGCGAGCAGATCTACGACCCCGAGGGCCGCTACTACGGGTACTGCCTCTCCTCGTTCGGCATCGCGTACAATTTCCGGCGCATCCGCGAGCTCGGCGTCGAGCCGCCGCAGAACTGGACCGACCTCGCGGATCCGGCGTTCTTCGGCACGCTCGTGCTCGCCGACCCGACCAAATCCGGCTCCATCACCAAATGCTACGAGATGATCCTCCAGCAGGCGATGGCGGAGCTCGGCCCGGAAAAGGGCTGGCTCGAAGGGTTCCGACGCATCAAGCTCCTCACCGCGAACGCGCGTTCCATCGCCGACAGCGCGGGCAAGGTCGTCCGCGACGTCTCCTCCGGCGAGGCGGCGGCGGGCATCTGCATCGACTTCTACGGGTTCAGCGAGGCGGAATGGGCGCGGCAGAGGACCGGCGAACCGACCATGACCTATGTGATGCCGCGCGGCGGGACCGCCGTCACCGCCGACCCGATCCAGCTCCTGCGCGGCGCACCGAATCCCGACGCCGCAAAGGATTTCATCGACTTCCTGCTCTCGAAGGAGGGCGCGGCGATCTGGCTCCTGAAACCCGGCACGCCCGGCGGCCCGGTCAAGTACGTCCAGCTCCGCCCGACCGTCCGAAAGGATTCTCCGCTCGAGCTTCCGAAGGACGAGCTCGCCCTACCCGACTACCGTCCCTATGACCTCGGCGGCACGTTCGAATACAATTCCGCCTGGACCGGGCGCTATTTCAGCCTCATCCGCGTGCTCATCAAGTGCGCGGCGCTCGACCCGGAGGACGATCTGCGCACCGCCTGGAAAGCCATCCTCGACAACGGCGGTCCCGACGCCAATCCCGAGGCAATGGCGGAACTCCTCTCGCTCCCCGTGCCGTACGAAAACGCCGCTGACGAGGCGAAACTCCTGAGCGGCACGCCCGCCGAAGCCGCCGCCGCGCGCACCCGCTGGACCGAAGCCGCCCGCGCAAGCTATTTGCGCGCCGCGAAACTCGCCCGGAAGAAAGGAGCCGCGCCGAAATGAAGCGATTCCTCTCCCTCTTCCTCGCGCTCGCGGTCCTGACCTTCTTCGCGCTGTTCCTCTTCCTGCCGCTCTTCACGGTCGTGGCGGAGGGCTTCGACCCGGCGGTCATGCGCGAAGTCTTCCGGAGCCGCCTGTATCTTCAGGGGATGCTGAATTCGCTCGCAGTCGCCGCCGTCACCACGCTCCTCGTCTTCCTGATCTCCATCCCGCTCGCCGCGCTCTACGACAAGTACGATTTCCCCGGCAAGGCCGCATGCTCCGTAATGATGATGGCGCCGATGATCCTGCCGCCGTTCGTCGGCGCGCTCGGATTCCAGCAGCTCCTCGGCCATTACGGACTCCTGAACAGCATCCTCGGCGCGCTCGGGCTGCCCCCGGTCGACTGGCTCGGCGGAAGCGGCAGGTTCTGGAGCGTCTGCGCGATCCAGGCGCTTCATCTGTACCCGATCGCCTACCTCAACCTCGTCACGGCGTTCGGCAACATCGACCCGTCGCTGCTTGAATCCGCCCGCAACGCCGGCGCAGGTCCGTGGCAGAGGTTCCGCCGCATCACGCTCCCCATGCTCCGTCCGGGGCTTCTCGCGGGCGGCAGCATCGTGCTCATCTGGGCGTTCACCGAACTCGGCACCCCGCTCATGTTCGGGTACAACACCGTGACCCCGGTCCAGATCTTCAACGGCGTGACCGAGCTCGGCACCAATCCCGCCGCGTACTCCCTCGTCATTATCACGCTCGCCGTCTCCTGCCTGCTCTACCTCGGCGCGAAGCTTCTGCTCGGACGCGGGACCGCCGCCTCCGTCGCGAAGGGCACGCCGGGCGCATCCGCACGCCGGCTGACCGGCATTGGCCGCTGGCTCCCGCTCGCGGCATTCATCGGGTTCACGTTCGTCGCGTCCCTGCCGCACATCTGCCTCGTGCTGATCGCGTCCTCCGCGAGCTGGAGCGGGACGATCCTGCCGGAGCATTTCTCGTTGATGCACTACCGGAACGCGCTCGGCGACCATCTGGTCGTGCCGAGCATCGTGAACAGCCTGAAATACGCGCTTCTCGCCACGGCGCTGGCGCTCGCCGCGGGCGTGCTGACGGCGTTCCTGACCCGCCGGAGCCGCCTCAAATTCGGCTGGCTGCTCGACCTCGTCGCCATGACTCCGCTCATGATCCCCGGCGTCGTGATGGCGGTCGGGTTCCTCGGCATGTCCATCCGTTACCGCTGGGCGCACATGCTGTTCGACCCGGTCGCGAATCCGGTCTTCCTGCTCGCGATCGCCTACGCCGTCCGGCGCGTGCCGTATGTCCTGCGGTCCGTCGCGGGCGGGCTCGACCAGACGCCGGAGGAACTCGAACGCGCCGCGCGAAACGCAGGGGCGGGCTACGGGCGCACCTTGCTGAAGATCACGCTCCCGCTGGTGGCGGCGAACCTGGTCGTCGGCGCGCTGTTCGCGTTCAGCTTCTCCATGATGGAGGTCTCCGACTCCCTGATCCTCGCGCAAAAGGCGGAATTCTACCCGATCACGAAGGCGATCTACGAACTGTCGCAGTATCTCGGCGCGGGCCCGTACACCGCCGCCGCGTTCGGCGTGTGGTCGATGTGCTTCCTGGCGTCCATCCTCGCCGCCGCGTCCGTCCTGCTCGGAAAGAAGATCGGCTCGCTCTTCAGCATTTAGCGGCGCTGTGCCATGACATGCAGGGCGAGCCCGGGCGACTGCCGGGCACAACCTCAGTGGAGGGCTTGCCCTCCCGTCGCATCGGTAAAAAACGAAATTATTCATGCCGCGAATTTGTATCGCGGGCGGGGGCGTGCTATATTATATATCGCCGTTTTTTCCGAACATCCGGGATCATCCCGTTTTTCAACCTTTACCTTTACCCATAGCGAATCCATCATGAGCCAGCTCAAAAAAGATTATCTGTTCACCTCGGAATCCGTCTCGGAAGGACACCCCGACAAAGTCGCCGACCAGATCTCCGACGCCATACTCGACGCCTGCATGGAGCAGGACAAGGACAGCCGCGTGGCGCTCGAAACGCTCTGCACCACGGATTTCATCGTGCTCGCAGGCGAGATCACGACGAAAGCGCACGTGGACTGGGAGAAGATCGCCCGGGGCGTCGTGCGCGACATCGGCTACACCGACCCCGAACTCGGATTCTCCGCCGACACCGCGGAAGTCCTGCTGAAGATTCACAAGCAGTCGCCCGACATCGCGCAGGGCGTGGACGCGGGCGAAAACAAGGCGCAGGGCGCGGGCGACCAGGGCATGATGTTCGGGTTCGCCTGCACCGAGACCGACGCGCTGATGCCCGCCCCGGTCTACTACGCGCACCGCATCGTCGCCGAGCTCGCCCGCCTGCGCAAGGAAGAGCCGGAGAAGTATCCGTTCCTCCGTCCCGACGCGAAATGCCAGGTGTCCGTGCGCTATGTGGACGATAAACCGGTCGCCATCGAAACGGTCGTCGTCTCCACCCAGCACACGAAGGACGCCACCCGCGCGCAACTCGAAGCGCTCGTGCATCAGGTCGTGGCGGATGTCGTCCCCGCCGGTTTCCTGACGGAAAAGACCGTGTACTTCGTGAACCCGACCGGGACGTTCGTGATCGGCGGACCCGCAGGCGACACCGGGCTGACCGGACGCAAGATCATCGTGGACACCTACGGCGGACGCGGCCTGCACGGCGGAGGCGCGTTCTCGGGAAAAGACCCCTCGAAAGTGGACCGTTCCGCGGCATACATGTGCCGCTACATCGCCAAGAACATCGTGAAAGCGGGGCTCGCCGACCGTTGCCAGATCCAAGTGGCGTACGCCATCGGCGTGACCGAGCCGGTCTCCGTCTTCGTCGACACGTTCGGCACGGGCAAGCTCGGCGACCACGCGCTGGAAAAAGTCGTCCGCGAGGTCTTCGACATGACCCCGGCGGGCATCACCGCCGCGCTCGGGCTGAAGGAACGCAAAGGCTGGACCTACCGCCGGACCGCGGCGTACGGGCATTTCGGACGCGAAGGATTCCCCTGGGAAGCCACGGACAAAACGGACGCGCTCCTCGCCGCCGCTAAGAAATACGCGGACTGATCCCGGTACGGAGCATTCCTGAATGAACAGCCAATCCGCCACAGTCGTCGGAGCCGGGACCGCGATCGTCGATCTGCTGGCACGCGTCGACGACGAGTTTCTGGCGCGCGAACTGCCCGGCGGACGCGGCAACACCACCTGGGTCGAGGCGGCTCGCCTGGACGAACTGATCCGGCATCTGCGGGAACGCGGGATCCAGCCGGAAAAAGCGCCGGGCGGTTCGACCGGGAACCTCCTCTGCGGGCTCTCCGAACTCGGCTGCGCGACACGCTTTCTCGGCTGGCTCGGCCTCGACGACGACGGCGCATACTACCGCGACACCTTCGCGGAATCCGGCGGCGGCATCCAGTCGTTCAAATACCATCCCTCGAAGCATACCGGGCGCTGCCTGAGCCTGGTCTCGCCCGATGCCGACCGCTCCATGGTCACCGACCTCGGCGCGTCCGCAGAAATGCGCGCGGACGGGATCCTGCCGTCCGACCTGGACGGCGCAAATCTCCTGCATACGGAAGGCTACCTCTGCGGCCTGAACGACCGGACGTTCCTGCCCCGCCTCTTCGAACAGGCGAAAAACGCCGGGATCCCTGTGAGCTTCGACCTGGCGTCCTACGGGATCGTACGGGAATGCCGCGACGGGATCCGCAAATATCTTCAGGATTACGTCGACATCGTCTTCGCGAACGAACTGGAAGCGGCGGAGTTCGCCGGAACAAACGATCCCGAATCCATGCTCGGCGCGCTCGCAAAACTCTGCCCCGTCGCCGCCGTCAAGCTCGGCGCACTCGGTTCGGTCGTCCGCATGGACGGGCGCACGGTCCGGATCGCGCCGGAACCCGCGGACCCGGTCGACGCGACCGGCGCGGGCGACCTCTGGCAGGCGGGATTCCTGTTCGGGTGGCTCCACCACGCCGCCCCGGAAGTCTGCGGACGCATCGGCTCCGTCCTTGGGGCTGCCGCCGTATCGCATTTCGGAGCGCGCCTGCCGGAAACGGACTGGCGGGACCTGCGCGCCCGCGTCCGCGCTTTGCTTTGAACTCATTTCCAACACACAATCAACGATAAGGAATCTTCACAATGCCTGCGAAAACAACCCGGAAGGCAAAAGGCGAATACCTGGTCCGCGACATCGGGCTCGCCGACTTCGGACGCAAGGAGATCGAGATCGCCGAGTACGAAATGCCCGGCCTCATGGCGATCCGCGAAAAGTACAGCAAATCCAAACCGCTCGCCGGGATCCGCATCATGGGATGCCTGCACATGACCATCCAGACCGCGGTCCTCATCGAACCCCTCGCCGAACTCGGCGCCGACCTCCGCTG
>JAFSZN010000165.1 GCA_017455665.1 Lentisphaeria bacterium | reverse complement strand
CGACGGCTCGGTCGATCCGCTGTAATTTACTTTTTCAGCACCTCGAACAGCGCACACGCATCGTCGTCGTACAGACAGCGGAAACGTTCCGGGTGCGCTTTCGCCGCGCGGTATTCCCAGCCGGGATCCGGCAGGCGTTCCACATCGTCGCTGAACTCGACATAAAGATAATCCGCGCCCGCCGCGTCCAGACGCGCGATCCACTCCTCCGCGTCGACCGGATCCGCGCGCATTTCCGCCAGCGACTCGAACTCATGCGGCTTCAGCGAGTTCTTTTTGTTGATCGGGACCGAGACCACGCGGTTCCCGGCGGCGTCCTCCATGAAACCGTAGGAAAACATCGTCCCGGTCACCGCCGTCGTTTTCGGCCCGTCGTCCTCCGACGCGCGGACCACCCGCCGGATGCACTCCGCGGGACCGCGCCCGAACACCAGCACGTTGCCGTGTTCGCGGACACCGGGATCAAGTTCCCGGGTCGCCGAGAGGAACGCCCCGGCGGGGAAGCACAGGATGAGCACGATGCAGACCGCGCGGCGCATCCGGCGGTCCGGCACGAACATCATCGCCGCGCCTGCAAGCGGAACCAGCACATATCCGAACTTCGCCGTGACCGGCGAATAATAGACTGCCAGCAGAACGACCGTGACCACAACCGGGAACACCCGCGGGAAGCGTTCCGCGGCGGGCGTCAGCGCCACGGGCAGCAGCAGGGAGCCCGCCATGATCCACGGGATGTACTGCCGCGCCTGCGCGATCTCCGGGTAAACGCCCAGCTGAACGGCGAACAATCCGAGCAATACAAGTGTCAGCAGAATGATCAGGGCGCGTTCCTGTGTTTTCCTGCAAATCAGCGCGACCGCCAGCACGGCGAACGGCGCAAGTCCCCACAGGATCCCGCTCGGGATGTTCAGTCCCCACGAGCCGCCCCGGAAGAAAAAGCCCCACGCTTCCGAGGTAAAACCGACCGCGTGGCGTTCGAATTCAAGTCCGGCGGTGAAAAACGGCGGAACGCGCACGGGGTAGAACGGATTGCCCGTGACGATCCAGCTCCGCAGGTAGAACGGCGCGGCGAAGATGACCGCCATGACCGCCGACACGATGACGCATTTGCGCGCGTCCGGTCTCCGCACGAAGAAATACGCCATGGCCGCCAGCGCGAGGACCGGCGAGAGCATCAGCCCGGTCAGCTTGATCGAGGCGGCGACTCCGAGCAGAATCCCCGCGCCCAGGCACGACGGGATATGGCGTCGGGACGCGCCAGCGCACAGCAGCGCGAGCCCGGCGGTCAGGTATCCGCCGTTCAGCACGTCCGTGTACGCCATCACGGCGTTGCCGGAGACCATGCTCGTGAACATGACCAGCGCGGCGGACGCGAGGCACGCTGTCCGCGACGCCCCGAACAGGGCCCCGAGCGCACAGACCGCCCCGGCGTTCAGCACCAGCGCCCACACCTGAAGCAGGCACGCGAAATCCGCGCTCCCCGGCGTCGGCGCCATCAGAAAACAGTACAGCATTTCCCCGTATGCCGGGTAGTATTCGCACGTGTAGCCCGGGACCGGCACGTATGCCAGACTGCCGTCCAGAAGCCACATCGCCGGGAAATACAGGTGGTAGAAAAACGTGTCCGTCCCGAGGTGCGCCGCGAAACACGACATGCTCAGGATGACCGTGCCGCACAGCAGCAGCCCGAAACAGAACTTTTCGCCGCGAAGGTTCAGGGAAAACGCGGATTTCGCCGATACAGCCCCCTGTCCCTTCTCTCCCCCGTCCTTCCGTCCGCGCCGCGCGATCCAGTACAGTCCGACCGAAAACACGAGGCAGCATATCTCCACGGAAAAGACAGACAGGCATCCGAGCATCCCCGGCACGCCCACCGACGCCAGCATGACCGCCGTGCCGTACGCCGCCGCAAGCAGGAAACGTTCCGCCGCCCCAAGCACCGAGTCCCGCGCGGCATTCCACGCCGCCAGCATCGCGACCGAAACGGGGATCGCCGCGAACAGGAAGAACAGCATTTTGCAGAGAAACAGGATCAGCATCTCAAGTATTCCGTGAATGGATGTGGTTTTATAGTATAGTTCTCCTCACGCGTTTTTCAAGTCGTTTTCCGCATGATTCCGCGTTTTCGCGGTCCCCGGCGCGGTTTTTCTCCGCGGATCAGGTTGAAAAAAGGCATTTCCGTGCTATTGTATCTCACACTGACATTCATTCACCATCCAAACCGAAAGGGTTTTACCATGTCCGTTGAACTCGCCAAAGCCTTCTGTGTCCGCCTCATGTCCGACGATGAATTCCGCGACGCCATCGGCCGCGCCGCTTCCGCCAAGGAGATCGCCGACCTCGTCGCCGCCAACAACTACATCTTCTCCAAGCACGACCTCCTGAAAGTCGTCAGCGACCTCTCCGGCAAGAAGATCGACATGGAACACCTCTCCGCCATGATCTGCGAGGTCTACGAGGAAGAGATCAAGACCGAAGGCGGCTCCGCGGACGCCGTCGCCGAGTGGCTCGCCTCCCTCCAGTAATCCGCTTATCCCCCCTCGGCGGACCATGTCGGCACGGTCAGACAAGGACGCGTATTCCCGGCGGAACGGACAGCCTGAAGCTCCGTTCGATCCGGCGGATTATGCCCGTCCCTCTGTCGCGGACGGTCCGCCCGGGGAAGCCGACGATTCCGCCCCGGATCCTCTGTCCGGGGACAGGGAAAACGCGGAATCGTCCGGATCCGGCCCGCGCTGGCTTCAGTTCGTAAAACATTATTGGCGCAGCATCCTGGCGTGGGGCTTTTTGTGTCTCGTGACGGGAAAAAGCGTTTCCGTCATCTGCATCGGCTCCGGATGGGACGGCGACAACAATCCGCAGGCAATTCTGCTGGTCTATCTGCTCGCCGAACTGTTTTTCTCCGACAGCGTCTGCGCGTCTCTGGTCTCGTGCTTCCTTCTGACGGACTTTTTCCTGGTCGAGACCTTCACGCACGACTTCTGGCCGTACAGCAGCCTGCTCCAGATCATCGTGACGGACCTCGGCCTGCTTGTCATCCTGCTGAAAGAACGGTACTACCCGCTGAAGGTCGTGAACGTACCGATCCTGGGCCTGCATTTCGTGTTTTTCGTGTTCAGGCTCGCCGAGCTCTGACCCCCCGGTCCCGCCCCGCCGTAAAAAACGCGCCCCTTTTTTCCGGATTCTCCCCGGAAACGGATGAACCACATTTATCCGCCCCACGAACTTCAGCTGATGCTAATCCATCGCTGGAAGCGGTCGGGGGCATTCTGTTTCCAGCGCCGGCGGACGTTTTCCGGGTCCGCCGGTTCAGGGGGAAGCACACAATGATCCCACGGCACATCAATGGGGGAAAAGCAAATGGAAAAAAGAAAAGCTCAATCATGATTTTGAGCTGAAAAGTGGTGCCGACGAAAGGACTTGAACCTTCACCCTCGTGAAAGGACTGCGACCTGAACGCAGCGCGTCTGCCATTCCGCCACGTCGGCAACCGAACGGCTGTTTCTCAGCCGGAGTAAATACTATAACGCCTTTTCCGCGGAAAATCAAGCACAAAAACAAAAAAAATCCGTTTTTTTTCCTCTTTTCGGTTGATGTTTCTTTTTTTGGGGTTATATTTAGAGTGTGTTTTCGTAAACAAAAACAAGAAGAAGGCAATGGAAAACAAAATATGGAGATGTTCTTCCGACGGTAAAGAAAACATTGTCGACAGATTGATCAGAGAGTCAGGCGTGATGCGCTCGGTGGCGCTTTACCTGGCTTCAAGAGGCATTACTCCGGAGACGCTGGGGCGCTACCTGAACGCGACCTTCGCCGACCTGAGCGATCCTTTCAGATTTGCCGGCATAGAAATTGCCGTCCAGCGGCTTTGGCAGGCGATCCGGAATCGTGAACGCATCCTCATCCACGGGGACTACGATACGGACGGCATCACTGCCACGGCGCTGCTGTCGTGGGTCCTCGAACGCAACGGGGGCCTGGTCACATCGTTTCTGCCGCACCGGTTCGACGACGGATACGGATTCACGCCCGATTCCCTGCTGAAGGCGCTGGAGACGGTGCCCGGCGGGAAGTGCGGCGTGCTCGTCACGGTCGACTGCGGCATCAACAGCGCGGAGGCCGTGCAGAAGGCGCGCGAACTCGGCATCGACGTCATCATCACGGACCACCACGAGCCCGCGGAGGACGATCTTCCCGAGGCGCTCGCCACGATCAATCCGAAGCTCGACCCGGTCGGCCTGGACGACCTGCTGCATCTGGCGGGCGTCGGCGTGGCGTTCAAGCTCTCCCATGCGTTCGTGATCTACGGCCGCGCCCACAACGAGGGCGGCTACACGACCGACATGCAGGAGGTGCTGGACTTCGTGGCGCTCGGCACCGTGGCGGACATCGTGCCGCTGCTGGGCGAGAACCGCATCCTCGTGAAATACGGCATGGAGATGCTCAAGAAGCAGCTCCGCCCCGGCGTCAACGCGCTGATCCAGCACGCGAAGGTCGAGTCGAACATCCAGCCGTCCGACATCACGTTCAAGCTCGCGCCGCGCCTCAACGCCGCCGGCCGCCTCGGCAACGCCTCGTCCGCGCTCGCCCTCATGACCGCCGACAACATCGTGGACGCCTACGAATACGCCGCCAAGCTCGACGAGTTCAACCAGCGCCGCCAGGCGAAGGAGCAGGAGATCTTCCTCCAGGCGAAGGCCCAGGTCGAAAGCGCGCCCGGATTCGCCTCGAACATGTCGATCATCGCCGCCGGCGAAAACTGGCACCAGGGCGTCATCGGCATCGTGGCCTCGCGGTTCGCGCGCGACTACAACCGCCCGACCATCGTCCTCACGATCATCGGCAACGAGGCGCACGGCTCCGGACGCAGCGTCGGCACGCTCAACCTCATCAAGATCCTGTCCCGCTGCTCGCATCTGCTGACCCGCTACGGCGGACACCCGATGGCGGTCGGCCTCGGCATGAACAAGGACAAGATCGCCGAGTTCCAGCAGGAATTCGAGAAGTGCGTGCGCGAGGAGGCGAAGCCGTCCGACCTGACCAACTACATCAACTACGACGGCGTGGTGCGGCTGGACGAGCTCAACGACGAGTTCTTCCACTACCACAGCATGCTCGGCCCCTTCGGGCACGGCAATCCTCAGCCGCTCTACCTGATCCGCGGCCTCGAGATCGCGCGCCTGTCGCCGATCCGCCCCGTTCACACCAAGGGCGTGTTCATGGACGAATACGGCAGCACTTGCGACTTCATCGCGTTCAACAAGCACCTCGACATGGGGATGCGCTGGGACGTCATTGCGCAGCCGCAGATCAACGAATACTACGGCGAACGCAAACGCCAGCTCCAGGTGATCGACTTCCGTCCGTCCGCAGACTGAGCGTATCGCACCTCAAAAAAACACAACGGCCGTTCCATTTCCGGGGCGGCCGTTTTTTTACTGATCCCGCCGTTGCTATGAGGCGGGCGTCTCACTTCGGGGCAAAAATAAAGCCGCCCGCGCCAGGCATGGAAACGAGGCGGACGGGCGGCTGTTCCGTAATGGGAAAAGGGATGCGCGGCCGGTCAGACGGTCATGATCTCCTTTTCCTTGTCGGCGCAGACGGCGTCGAGGTTCCTGACGTATTCGTCGGTGAGCTTCTGGATCTTGTCCAGGAGTTCCTTGAGCTCGTCCTCGTTGATGACGGAATCCTTCTCCATCTTCTTCGCGGTCTCGTTGCCGTCGCGGCGGATGTTGCGCACGGAGACCTTCGCTTCCTCGCAGCGCGCCTTCACCTGCTTGGTGAGCTGCTGGCGGCGTTCGCCGGAGAGCGGGGGGATGGGCAGACGGATGACTTTGCCGTCGTTG
>JAFSZN010000164.1 GCA_017455665.1 Lentisphaeria bacterium | reverse complement strand
GTTTGACAATGTTGTCAAACGGAACCGTCCCCATTGTCACTTTACTGTGAAACGGATGGTGACGGGCTCGGTCTGCAGAGAATGGATCGTGAGAGACGCTTCTCCGGTTTTGCCGGGAAGCGTTTTTACGTAGGTTCCGCCCATACCGCCTTTCAGCGAGACGACGGACGGTCCGATCAGCGCGACAGGACCTGCCGTTTCGAAAAACAGCGGTTCGTTGAAGAACGGGAGCACGTTGCCGTGTTCGTCGACCGCGCAGATGCGGATGGACGCAGCATCGTAAGTGGCGCGTTCGATCAGCTCCGTGCTGCTGATTTTTACGTCGAGGCTTACATTTCCCGCGGGCGCCTTGACGACGGACTTTACGACCTGCCCGTTTTTCACCGCGTCGAAGCGGTATTCCGTGGCGGCGCCGCCCCAGTCGCCGATATATTTGTTGTAGAGGATCACGGCATCGCCAGGCTTCATCCCGTAGCGGAGGACGCACTTCGCGGCCTGCGCGAGGATGGCGGGCGGCAGGTGATCCTGGCCGTAGCGCGCCGCATAATTCAGGATCTTTTTTGCGGCTTCCGCCTTTTCCGAGCGGAAGCCTTCGTCTTCTTCGAGGGCTTTTCCGATAAAATCGTCGACCGGCACGGGACCGTGGGCCAGGTGCTTAAAGGGAGAATCCGACGGAAAGTATTCCTTCAGCAGCCGGCCGTTCTTGTACATGCGCACGCTGTCCGCGTTGCTGACGATCCAGACGCTGCCGCGGTTCGACGCCGGGTGTTCGCCGATATCCATCGAGGAGGAGACTTCGAGAACGATATTGTCCCCCATGGCCGCGTAGACGGACGCCGCGGGCTTCGGGTTGCGGAACATGTCCGTCACGCCGTGATAGCAGATGCGGTCGCCGCTGCCGAAATCCCTGTGCGTGTTGTAGTCGGCCATGCACCAGCCGAAACTGCCGGCGACGTCGTCTTCCCCCGCGACGTCGTTCAGGACCTTCGCGTGGCGCAGCAGATGGCTCGTGCGCTGTTCCTCATCGTCGTAGGCTTTGACCGGGTACATGTGCCCGCCGTATTCGCTGACGAGGTATCCCTTGGCCATGTCGCTCGTGACGTTCTTCTTCGGTTCACAGCCGGGGTTGCTGCCGCTGTGCAGAAAATCGTTGTACGTGTAGACGTCTTCGAGCAGATGGCTCTTCTTGAGATAGCGGACCCCGCCGGTCTGCCGGGACGGGTCGAGCCTGCGGGCGGTTTCGTTGGTCCTTTCGTACAGGGCGTCGTTGTCCTGCGATTCGTTGATGCGCACGCCCCAGAGGATGACGGAAGGGTGATTGCGGTACTGGACGACCATTTCCTCCGTGTTGCGCACGGCCTGCTCCTGCCAGGCTGCGTCGCCGATGTGCTGCCAGCCCGGGATCTCCGTGAACACCAGCAGCCCCAGGGCGTCGCAGGCGTCGAGAAACGCGTGCGACTGCGGGTAGTGCGAGGTGCGGACCGCGTTCAGCCCGAGTTCCTCTTTCAGAACGCGGGCATCGAAAGCCTGCAGGGACGCCGGCATCGCGTAGCCGGCGTAGGGATAGCTCTGGTGGCGGTTGAGGCCTACGATCTTCAATTTTTCTCCGTTCAGGTAGAAACCGTCCGCGCGGAAGCGGGCGAAACGGAAGCCGAAGTGGACGTCGATGCTGTCGAAGGCTTCTCCGGACGCGGCGTCGATCAACTCTGTCCGCACGGTGTAAAGCTTCGGATTGCCCGGGCTCCACAGTTCGATTCCGGGAACCGCCAGGCGCAGTTCGAAGACCGGCGTCCCGGGCTGCCCCTCGCAGGAAAACCGCACGGTCTCTCCCTCCACCACTTGCTGCCGGACGCGGAAAGCCAGGCCGTCCGGGTCTTCGATCTCCAGCCGGGTCACGAGGGCGGGCGTCTGCAGGTCGCCTTCCGTGCGCAGGAATACGTCGGCGATCCTCGTCCGCTCCGACACTTCCAGAAAGACCTCGCGGTACAGACCGCCGTAGGTCATGTAGTCGATCACGTGGCCGAAGGGCGGGATATTCAGACTTTCGCGGCTGTCGAGCCTTACGGCGAGCAGGTTTTCTTCCCCATAACGCAGCCGGCCCGTCAGGTCGGCCGTGAACGCGGTATACCCGCAGGAATGCGTCAGGATCTTCTCCCCGTTCACGTACACGGCCGCTTCGTGGGCGGCGCCGCAGAACGTGACCGCAACGCGCTTCCCTTCCCATTCCTTCGGCGCGGCGAATCTGCGCCGGTAGCCGCTGACCATCTGATAGCAGCTCTCGTCGAAGTAATCGAAAGGCGTTTCCTTTACCGTGTGCGGCAGGCGCACAGGCCTCATATTTCCTTCGTCATAGGCGGGTTCTGTCATAGCGTCCTCGAACTGCTCCGAGAACAGCCACCCGTCGTTCCAATCGTATCGTTTTCTCATCGCTGGCTCCTTGTTCTTCTTATTAACAGGATACCACGCGGACAGGTTTTTATGGTATGGTATAAAGGAATAAAGGAGGCGATCACATGCCTATTCTTGCTGCTTTTATGGTCCCGCACCCGCCTATGATCGTTCCGGCCGTCGGCCGGGGCAGCGAGGCGCAGGTGACGGAAACGACGCGCGCGTACGAGCAGGTCGCTGCGG
>JAFSZN010000163.1 GCA_017455665.1 Lentisphaeria bacterium | reverse complement strand
GCGGGTGATATATACTATAGCACAGTTTTGCGCTTTGTCAAACGCTTTCGCGAAGATTTTTCGAAAATTCTTCGCTCCGGCGTCCGACCACCCTTCCGGATTTTCTTCGTCGCTTTGCATGTTTTGAGGAGAACACCGGCTCCAAATCGAACCGATATCATATAAAATACACCCAAAATCCCGCTTTGTCAAGCCAAATCCCAAAGAAATCCCCAAAAAAGTTCGCCACTCCTTCCCACACCATCCCACCTCTCCCGCCCATGCGCACAGAATAAGGTCATAGCAGCCAACCATGCAATCTGCACGACATATCATGCACGAAACAAGCTCGGAATAAGCTCATCTACACTGCGCAAAGAGTTCAAGCTCAGAACGAGCTCAAAAAGATGAGACACGGAACGGAAAACAAAAAACGAACCGCAGAGGAAGTATGATTCAGCCCAGACAAGTGCAGAGGAAGGATGATTCAGCTCAGGATAAGCTCAGATGAGCGCAAAGGATCGGATCACCACGCCTCGGTGGTGTACTCGACGATCTGTCCGGCGAGGTCGTAGCATGCCTGGCGGAGGCCATAATATCTGCCGACTTGAGGATCGACATTGTACTGGTAGTTTGCGCCTCCGGCGACCGTACGCTTTCTGATCAGCGGCTCACTGCGTCCGGGAATCAGGACCTCCATCTCGGCGCTCAGGTTGACACGAAATTCCGCAGGACGATATTCGTCCTCCTCATAGCCGGGATTATAGCGGAGCATCGAGTTTGTTACGCTGACAATGCGGACATACAGGATGCAGTCGGCCTCCTCCTTGGAAACGAGCTTGAGGGAATTGTCGCTCTGGAAACGGGCGGCGATCTGCGTACGGGCGAGCTCGGTGAGGAGAGGCTCGCGCGTATCGTTGCGGATGGTGCTGATCGCGATCGTCTTGATCTGCGGATGCATCATGGAGCCCATGTGATAGTAGCCGCAGGAAGCGGTGAAGAACACACAGCCGAACGCGAGGACGCTGGCGGCAAGAATCATCCGGACCGAACGGGAATCAATACGCTTCATTGGAACCAGCCCTTTCTTCATAGGATTCACGGGAATCCGTCTTGATGTCCTTTTTGAGGTCACGGATGGGGAGCAGCCATTTGCCATCACTGCTTTCAGGCGCGATCAGGAGATCGGAATCCTCAATCGGGATGGGGTTGCGAACGAAGTCGTAGTGAGCGGGATCCTTGCGCGGCATGGCGTCGGGCGGAGCCTCATAGGTCTCGTCGATCTCCGCCAGAAGCTTTTCGGACGGGATGGCGTGCTCCGTCTCGCCGTAACGCTGCACGACCTGGTTGAGATAATGCTCTGCGAGGTCGTCGCGGCCGTTGCGGTGATGGTATTTCGCCAGATCGTGAAGGCGTTTCGCCTGGATCTTGTCAATGGCAAGGCGCTGTTCCTTCACCCACTGGAGCTCCGGAGCCTCCGGGTGATTCTCCTCGAAACTGCCGAGCTGTTCCAAAGCCAATGTCGCCCAGCGTCCGTCGCCGTCGCCGCGTTCGGCGAGCTGGCAATAGACATCCGCGAGCCCAAGTTCGGCGTAATATGCGGAATCGGTTCCGGGATGGAGCTGGAGCACCTCTTTGAACTTTTCAATGGACTGATCCGGCAACTGCTTCGTGAGGTACATGCGCGCGAGGCGAAGGCGCACGGCGCCCGCGGGTTCGGCGCAGGGAGCGTTGCGGAGGGCGGCTTCGGAGCATTCCAGGAAACGGTCGGAATCCTTGATGAAGGGAAGCCACTCGAACATGGCGTCTCGGTGGCCTTTGAAAAAAGCGTCCGCGATCTCGTATTCGCGGTTCACGGCGCCGGTGAAATCAATGCGGCTCATGTGCTCGCTGATGAGGCGTTCGATGCAGTCAAACTCTTTTCCGTAAAGTTCCGCCTGACGATATGCGCGGGCGGCATGGGTCAGCGCGTTCGACTTTACGGTCTTGTCGGACGTGAGGAGCTCGGCGTCGAGGTAGCGTTTGGCGGCCTTGCGGTAATCGCCTTCACGTTCGGAGTCAAGCCCCTTCTGGAAGACCTCAAGCGCGGCCGCATCGTTTTTTGCGCGGCGGGAAGCATTCTCCTCTTCCTTTTTCGCCTCATATTCGGCGTCGCGAGCTTCGTCTGCGGTCATTTCCGGGGCGGATTCGGGTTCTTCCGCTGCAGGTTTCTCCTCATTTTCCGACACCGGCTCCGCGGCATCCGCGTTCGGTCCGGACACGGATTCTTCCTTCGCAGCAGCATCCTGAGCATACGCCGACCATGCGCCGAGGGACAGAACCGTCACCAGGCACACAGCGGAAAACGAACGCAAAGGACTGAACGACATAAACGCGGCTCCAAAGTTAAAAATGAATCCGAAGCAGGGGAAACACACCCTAATCTAAATAATCTAGCATAAAAGATGTAAAATGCCAGAAGAAAACCGGAAAAAAACCAAAAAAAGAATGCTCCCTCCCCCAAAGGAAACCGGGCATCGATCCGGCATGAGGGTCCGATGCCGGCATCTGTTGTTCCCCCGGAAAACCGGAGAGGGAGCGCGTAAACCGAGCCTGTGAACGGCTCTTCAGAGAGGCTTCACCTTAAAGACTTCCGCGCTCAGCGCGGTCGTAATGACGGGAGTCCCCTTTTCCAATGCGACATCCGAACACGCAGTGACCTCGCGCGTGGAATCGCCAAGTTCGAGCATGACTTTTCCACGTCCGCCCGCCGGGATGGCAAGGTATACGATGCCTTTCTGACCGACAAGAGAAGCATTCGAGCGCGTGCCGCTCTGCTGAAGTTTCAGGATGGACATGATGAGGTATGCCGTGATGACCATGGTCACAAGGCCGCAGCCGATCGCCGCGCCGAACCCCTTCCAGCCATATTCGCCGAACACGACGCCGCCCCAGCCGAACATTGCGATGAAGGCAAGGATGGAACGGAACGAAATAAGCTTGAAGTCGAAGAAGCCGGAATCCGGGTGGACGATGTCGATCTCGCCGTCCATGTCCGTGTCGATATCCCCGGCGGATTCGGCACCGCTCATTCCGAAAAGCGCCGCAACAGCCGAAATGATGAAAATCGCGGACCCGCCAATGGCGAATCCCCAGTAGACGGACATCATGCCGCCGCCGTTCATGAACTCATTGATCGTACTCATGACAATCATATTTGCCTCCTTGTCTCCCTTCGGAAAGGGTGGTTGGTTTTTCTAAAAAATCACTTGCGGCCAAGCTCGGCGGAACGTTCCGCCGCCGCGATCACGCAGTTCTCCACGATGCCGCGGAACCCCGCGACGTCGAGCACGTGGATCCCGCGCGCCGTGGTGCCGTTCGGCGTGATGACCGCGTTGCGCAGCGCGGAAATCGCCTGCGGGTCGCGTTTGCACATCTCGGCGGTGCCGAGGACCGTCTGGATGGCGGATTCGACGGCGAGGTCGCGCGGCAGGCCGCAGTAGACGCCGCCCTCGGCGAGGCCGAGGATGAATTCCATCACGAACGCCGGGCCGCTTCCGCTCAGGCCTGTGACGGCGTCGAGCAGCGCCTCCGGCACCTCGCGGACGAGACCGAAGCTGGACAGGATCTCCTGCGCGCAGTCACGGTCGGCGGCAGTCGCCTTCGGCGAAACAGCGAAACACGTCATGCCCTGCTGAACAAGCGCGGGCGTGTTCGGCATCACGCGGACGATGCGGTTCGTGGACGCGAGCGCCGTCAGGGATTCGAGCTTGAGCCCGGCGACGATCGAGATCAGGAGCTTGCCGCGGAGGGCGGCTCCGGCTTCCTTGAGGGCGACCGGGGCGACCTGTGGCTTCACAGCCAGCAGGACGACCGAGGCGTCCTTCAGGGCGTCGGCGAGCGTCGCGGCGGTCTTGCAGCCGGTGGCGCCGGTGAACTTTTTCGCGGCGGCGGCGCTGACATCGTAGGCGAGGATGGACGAGGCGGGAACGCCCTTGGAAACGAGGGAAACGGTGATCGCTGTCGCCATTTTTCCGGCGCCGATGACCGCGATGCGGGATGTCTTTTTGCTGACTGGCTTTTTCATACTGTGCACCTCAAAAGATTAAAGGACGAGGATGTCCGATACGACGTTCCGGGTGAAGATGATGCGCTTGCCGACCAGGTATTCCGTCCAGAAGCACCAGGTATCCAGCGCGGGCGACGGCGTGCGGAAGGCGCATGGCGGACCGAACGCGAGTTCGACTTCCTGGCGCGTCATGCCCTTCTCGACGATGCCCGCCTTCAGCTTTTCGACCGTGAGCGCACGGATGCCGACCGTAAGGTCGGATTCGTTCTTCGTCGAGAAAAGCTCGCGGAGATAGTTCTCGGCGGACATCATGCGGTAGTCGGTGGAGAATTTGATGCGGAAATCGCGCTTGTCCTTCACCGTGGTGAAGCAGATCTCGCGGTCGGACGCGGACGTGATGACGACCTCCGTGCCGAACGGCAGGATCTCGCCCTGAAGCATGTTCAGCGTATCCATCCGCATCGGATCGGTATACCAGAGGTTGTAGCGGGTGTAGATCGGCGCCTGTTCCGGCGACTGGAGCACCTCGGAAACGATCATCTCGTGAGCGCAGCCGCAGAGGAGGAAGACGGCGGCGAACAGGAAAAGGGAAAGGAAGCGGCGAAGTCTCATAATGTTATTTCCTTGTGGTGGAGTTAGTTTCGGATGCGGGGGCGGACTCCTTCACGGATTCCAGGACCGAAGCGCTGCGGAGGATCTCGACGGCGCGTTCCAGCTGGACGTCGCGGACACCGTCCGCCAGGCCGGGATCGACCACGCCGGGGTAGTCGTTCAGCTGAGCGAAAAACGCCTGCTGTTTCTGGGCCGGGATCTCGACCGTGATGTCAGGCTGGAGTCCGATGCCGTGGATGGGCGTGTGCGACGGGGTGAAGTAGTGCGCAACGGTAATGCGGAGCGCGCCGAGGTCGCCGATGGGCATGATGTTCTGCGCGGAGCCCTTGCCGAACGTCCTTTCGCCGAGCACGACCACGCGCTTCATGTCGCGCAGGGCGGACGCGGACAGCTCGGCGGCGCTGGCGGAATTGCCGTTCACGAGCAGGATCACCGGCAGATTGTAGTATTTCGTGCATCTCACAGTCTTGTAGGTCTGGTTCTTGGAGGGGTCGCGCCATTCGAGCGTGACGAGCGTCTGGTCCTCCTTCACGAAACGGCTGCACACCTCGACCGCACTGTCCACGATGCCGCCGGGGTTGTTCCGCAGGTCGATGACCAGCGAAGTCATGCCCTCGGCGGAGAGCTTGGAAAGCGCCGCATCAAGGCGGCCCGGCGTGTCGCGGGCGAACTGGAGGATGCGGAGATAGCCGATGCCGCCGCTGTCCGGCAGGATGTGCGCGCCGACCACGCTCGGGACTTCGACCGTGCCGCGGACCACGTGCATGGAGAGTTCGTCCTTCACGCCCGCGCGCCGCACACCGAGCTCGACCGTGGTGCCGACCTCGCCGCGGAGCATGCCGATGCAGTCGGAAAGCTTGAGCTTGTTCAGGTCCTTGCCGTCGATCTTCACGATCACGTCGCCCGCCTTGATTCCCGCCTTCTCGGCGGGGCCGTCCTCCGTGACACTTACGATCTCAAGCACGCCGTTCCGGGTGGACAGCGTGACGCCGACTCCTCCGAACTGTGCGGAAAAATCCTTCTGCGTCTCCTCGAACGACTGCGGCGTCTCGAAGTTGCTGAACCGGTCGAGGTCCTGCATCACGCCGCGCAGCGCCGAACGGAACATGTCGCGGTAGTTCGTCTTGTTCCCGTCCACATAGTGCGTCCGGAGCAGCGAAAGCCCGTACAGGAACGTGATCATTTCCTTGCACGCGTCGTCGTCCAGCCGGATCTCGGGGAGCGGCTGCTGCGGGTTCTGCGCGGGCATGGGGACGGTCTCGTCCGCACGCGCGAAAATGCCGGACATCAAAGCCAGCAGGATCAGTATCGTCTGGAATCGTTTCATGAGAAAGCCTCGTTATCGTGAACAAAATCTTTATCACAATAATCTAATACCTTTTCCAACGACTTTCAAATCGTTTTTGCAAAAAAACAAGGTCTTTTTGCCCGGAAAAGGAGGATGAATGTCGCAATGCGGATGAACCGAGTCCGGGAAAAAACACGGAAAGCACACAAAACGAGCCGGATGGGCGCAACGATGCCCGAGCGGCAGAGGAGAAAAAATATCCGCGTTCAGTCGAACATCCGGCGGTTCCGTCCGAACGATTCCGACTCGCCGTCGGCGGGGAACCGCCTCGTGAGGCGCCGCGCCAGTATGATCGCGATGGTGCCAGCAAACACGTCCGCCGCCATCTGCGAGACGAGCAGCAGCGTCAGCGCCGTGTCCTCGTTGCCCGTCAGGCGGAAATACAGCAGGACCAGCAGCGAAAGCGGCACCAGGAACCCGAGGATGCGCATCGCGTTCAGCATCGCCGCCGCCATCGGGCGTCCGCATCCGGTGAAGAAGAACCCGGAGTAGCGGTGCGCCTCCAGGAACGCGAAGCCCCACGGCAGGATCCGCAGCGCGAACGCCATCACGGCGCGCATCTCGACCTTGTCGTCGGCGAGGAATTTCCCGGCGATCTCCGGCGCGAAGAAGAAGAACAGGACGGACATCGTCATCAGGTAGAGGAACGCAAAGCGCATGGCGAAACGGCGGCAGCCGTTGATGCGGCTGTACAGGCGAGCGCCGTAGTTCTGCCCGATCATCGGCAGCAGGGACACGCCCAGCGACATCGGGAAGAAGAACGCGATCGCCTGGACGCGCTGCGCCGCCGTGACCGCGCCGATCACCACGTCGCCGAAATGCGACGTGATCCACGTCATGATGGACATCCCGATCGGCAGCATCAGCGAGCCGAGTGAGGCGGGGATGGCGAACGAGATGATGCGTTTCCACAGGCTCGCCAGCTTCGCGAACCGGATCGCGCGGAACCGGATCAGATGGTGTTTTTTCCACAGGATTAGCAGGACCGCGCTCGTGCCGATCACCTGCGCCATCACGGTCGCCCACGCAGCGCCGACCACGCCCAGGCCGAACCCGAGCGGGACGCCGCAGACTTCCTTCCGGAACATGAACAGCGGGTCGAGGAAGGCGTTCGAGGCAAGCCCCAGAACCATCGTCGCGCTCGCCATCTTGGAGTCGTTGGCGGTCACAAGCAGATTGTTTCCGCTCATGCCGAGCGCGGACGACACGCACGCCCAGAACCAGATGTCCATGTACGCCGTGGCAAGCCGGATCGCTTCCGGCGAGGCGTGTTTCACGAACTTGAAGATGCCGCGCGTCGCGAGCGGCCCGAGGACAGCCAGCGTAAACGAGAAAAGCGTGATCAGGAGCAATCCCGTGCTCACGAGCTGTTCCGCGCGCCAGCGGCGCTTCCCGCCGAACGCCTGCGCGGTCGTCGTCATCACGCCCGCGGACAGCCCGTGGAACAGGCAGCCGCAGATCATCACGAGCGGCGCGGTCAGCCCGATCGCCGCCATCGGCGCGTCGCCGTCCAGCCGTCCCACGAAGTACGCGTCGACCAGGTTGTAGCCGCTGATCGCGAGCGTGCCGGGCAGCATCACGAGCGCAGTGCGCAGCATCGTGCCGGCGATCGGCCCCTTCGTGTAGGTCTTGTTGTCGCCCTCCCGTCCGCGGATCAGGGCGACGAGCCGTTTCAGGAAACCGACCGGACCGTTCTTTTTCGGGGGAACGCCGGAAGCATGTTGAAGTGATGACATTTTAGCGAGGAAAAAGGAAAGAATCTGAAAAAGTTTGAACATATAATATACATCCTTTTATTTTATTTTCAAATGTTTTCAGTAATATTTCCACGATCGTTCCGAAAATAGTCCTGCGTTTTCCGGGGTTGTCGGGAAAGGGGGCAATGCCGCCGCGGTATCTATCCCGGTAACGTTTCAAAAACAGGGCTTTTCCAGCTGATCCCGCTGCCGTCTCTGCGTTATTCTTACGTTAAAAACGTTTTTTTTCATAAGTCAGCTTGATTTTTCGCGGAAAAAAGATTATAGTTTTGCGTTTGCGCACTGCCGCGGACTCATTCCTTTGCATTTAAACCAAAACATATAACACAGAAAACAGGAGTCGCTCCACCCCATGAAAAAGAACAACATCGCGGTCATTCTGATCCTCGCCGTCTCGGCCGTGCTGTTTACTTCCGGCGTCATCCGGAAGATCCAGCACATGACCTCCGGCGCAAACAAGTCCGGCAACATCATCGCCGTCATCCCGAAGGGCACCGCCTCCATGTGGTGGGAAGTCGTCCGCAGCGGCGCGGAACAGGCGGGCAAGGAAGAAGGCTACACCATCAGCTGGAACGGCCCCGAACAGGAAAACGACCGCGAGAAGCAGATCCAGTCGGTTGAAGACGCCCTCACGCACGGCATCAAGGCGCTCGTGCTCGGCCCGAACGACTCCAAGGCGCTCGTCCGCCCGGTCGAAAAGGCGAAATCGTCCGGCATCCCGGTCGTGATCATCGACTCCAGCATCGAGACCGACAACTACGACTCCTTCGCGGCAACCGACAACGTCGCGGGCGGAGCCGACGCAGCACGCCGTCTCGGCGCGGCGCTGAACGGCCACGGCAAAGTCATCCTCACCTGCTTCATCCAGAACTCCGCCTCCACCGACGACCGAGCCAAAGGCTTTAAGGAAACGCTCGCGAAGGAATTCCCCGGCATCGAGCTCATCGCCGAACAGTACACGCTCGGCACGGTCGAGGACGCCAGACAGAAAACCGTCGACATGCTCACCAAGCACGGCGACACCGACGGCGTCTTCGCGGTCAACCAGCCCGTCTCCGTCGGCGCGTACAAGGCGCTCCAGACGCAGGGCCTGACCGGAAAAGTGAAATTCGTCGGCTTCGACTCCGACCCGGTCCTCCTCGAAGGCATCGAAAAGGGCGAGGTCGATTCCCTCATCGTACAGAACCCGTTCGAGATCGGCTACTCCGGCGTGAAGACCGCCGTCGCGCTCCTGAAAGGCGAAAAAGTCGAAAAGCTCAAGCCGATTCCCAGCATGATCGTCGACAAGTCCAACCTCGACGAGATGAAAGCGAAATTCCCCGCCGCGCTCGGACTCACCTCCGGCAAGGCCACGGCGGGCAAGGCGCAGACCGGCAAGACCATCGCCGTCATCCCGAAGGGCACCGCCTCCATGTGGTGGGAAGTCGTCCGCAAGGGCGCGGAAAAGGCCGGCGAGGAGGAAGGCTACAAGATCAGCTGGAACGGCCCCGAACAGGAAAATGACCGTGAGAAGCAGATCCAGTCGGTCGAGGATTCCCTCACCCGCGGCGCGGTCGCGCTCGTGCTCGGCCCGAACGACTCCAAGGCGCTCGTCCGTCCGGTCGAAAAGGCGAAAGCCTCCGGCATACCCGTCGTGATCATCGACTCCAGCATCGAGACCGACAAGTACGACTCCTTCGCCGCCACGGACAACGTCGCGGGCGGAGCCGACGCCGCGCGCAGGCTCGGCGCGGCACTGAACGGCCATGGCAAAGTCATCCTCACGTGCTTCATCCAGAACTCCGCCTCCACCGACGACCGAGCCAAAGGCTTTAAGGAAACGCTCGCGAAGGAATTCCCCGGCATCCAGCTCGTCGCGGAACAGTACACGCTCGGCACGGTCGAGGACGCCCGCCAGAAGACCGTCGACATG
>JAFSZN010000162.1 GCA_017455665.1 Lentisphaeria bacterium | reverse complement strand
GTACTGGTGGAGACGAAGCAGATGCCGAAAAGGAACAGGGAAACGTTCGAGCTGAATAGAGGGATATGCGTTTCTCCGGAGAAATTGATGCGCGGATTGTTACTCAACATCCATGCAATCCCAGTTCCAGCCAGGAATGTGAAAAAGACCTGCGCCAACGCGCCGAAAACAGCCACTTTGAAAATCGGACGGATGTCTTTTTTCGAGAACTCCAGTCCCATGGAAAACAGCAACAGCGCCACGCCGATGTTCGCCAGTGAATTAATCGCTGTATTCGCCGTTTGACCGAATTCGGCTTTGAACAGGACACCGACCAGGACACCGGCAAGAATATAGCCCAGGATCAGCGGCTGTTTGAGTCTCTTCGCCACAATGCCGCCGATCAGTCCGGTCACCACGATCAGCAGCAGTGCGGCAATGATCGCCTCTTCGTCCGTAGTGTCCATGTTGCTGGTCAGCTCCATGAACCAGGACCGTATCTGTGTCAGGTAGTCATTCATTTATTCTCACCTTCCGTGGAGTATTCTGAAGCGAATGAATCGCTGCCGGTTCATTTCGACCATTATCAGTTTCTCTTCATTCGCCATATTGGTTTGCTGTGTGTCTGGGGGTCTCAAATCGCTCCGGAGAAACAGGACGGCTTATTAGGTCGGGAACATCCAGAAATAAGCAAGGATGGCAATAACGATAAGAAGAATGCAAAGACTGAAGCAGAGGATTGTATCCCAGTGTTCGATAAGGTAGCGTTTCATAATTGTATACCTTTCTGTTGGATTGAGTGTTATTGTGGGAACGCATGTGCAAATCTGCAACGGAATCAATCCGCTTCAGGAAGCGTGTTTATGCGTTCGGGGTTTTTCGTTCAAAGGAAGTTTTTTACAAAGAAGATTTTGGAATGCCCTCCTGTCTTTCATGTAGGATACATGATCAGGTACGCGATGTACGCGATGTATGCAAACAGCAGTGATGCGCCCTGAATCCGTGTGAGGCGTTTGCCGAACATCCCGAAGAGGAGCAGCGCGCCGGACGTGCCGAGCATGACCGCGAAATCCAGCCCGCGAATCGACTGTCCCATGAGCGGCGAGATTACCGGCACGATGCCGAGGATGCAGAAGACGTTGAAGATGTTCGATCCCACGATGTTCCCGATGGCGATGTCGTTCTCGCCCTTCAGTGCCGCCACCAGTGATGTGGCGAGTTCGGGTAGACTTGTTCCGACAGCGACGATAGTCAATCCGATCACGGCTTCACTGATTCCCATTGCGTTCGCGAACGCCACAGCGGAGATCAGGAACGCTTTTGCCCCCATAATAAGCATGGCAACTCCTCCTGTAACCGCGAGCAGGGCTAACGACACACCAAGCGGCTTCCCGTTATTGTCTTCAGCCTCAAATTCAGCTTCGGCCTCGTTTGTTTTGACCTTAGTTTGCCTCGTTGCCTGCTTCTTTGACAAAATCACGTTCGACACGGTGTAGACCACGATGCACAGGAAGAAAAATGCGCCTTCCCAGCGGTTAATGCCACGGCTCAAGCAATAAAACACAGTCAATGTGAACGCGGCAAACAACATTACGGGCAGGTCGAACCGTTTCAGGTTCGTATGGAACGGTATCGGACGCAGAATGGCACACAGACCGAGAATCAGTGCTATATTGCAGATGTTCGACCCGATTACGTTGCCGAGGCTGATGTCCGCCGAACCGTTCAGAGCAGAATCAATGCTTACGACCAGTTCCGGTGCACTGGTAGCGAACGCCGCGAGCGTAAGTCCGATTACGAGGCGGGAGATATGCGCTTTCAATGCCAGAGAAACACCGCCACGAACCAGGAACTCTGCTCCATAATAAAGCAGAGCAATTCCAATGACAGCAAGTCCAAGATAGCAGAACAGCTCAGATGTTGACATGCGAATTCAAGCTCCTGGGAATGGTTTTTTTCTGTTTTCGTCTTTTTGAAGGCTGTTGTCGTATCCTGCGATTTTTCGAATCCTTCGAGTGAAACGGCTTACTTGCCGAGTAGCGAGGGCAGCCAGTCGGAAAGCCACGGTATGTACGTGATCAGCAGCACCGAGACCAACATGGCACCCCAGAACGGGATCATGGCCGGAGTGACCTTCGCGATCGACGTCTTGCCGATGCCGCAGCCGATGAAGAGGCAGGTGCCGACCGGAGGCGTACAGAGGCCGATGCACAGGTTCGCGATCATCATAATGCCGAACTGGATATCCGTCATGCCGAATTCGCGCACGATCGGGAGGAAGATCGGGGTGAAGATCAGGACGGCGGGCGTCATGTCCATGAACGCGCCGACGACCAGCAGCAGGATGTTGATGAAGATCAGGATGACGACCGGACTGGACGACAGCGACATCATCCAGGCGCTCACGGTGCCTGGAATGTTCGCTACGGTCATGATCCAGCTCATGGAGGAGCTGACGCCGATCAGGAACATCACGACGGCGGTCGTAATGCCCGTTTCCCTCAGGATGCCGGGAAGATCCCTGAACTTGACTTCGCGGTAAAGGAATACGCTCAGGATGAACGCGTATGCGACGGCGACAGCGGCAGCCTCCGTGGCGGTGAAGATGCCCTTCAGAATGCCGCCGATGATGATGACCATCAGGAAGAGGCTCAGGAACGCCTGACGGAACGTGGTCCACAGGACGGAGAACGGCACGCGTTTTTCGAATTTCGCGCCGGAACGGGCCGCATGGATGATGCATGCCGCGATGATGCACAGGCCCATCACGATGCCGGGCACGACACCCGCCAGAAACATTGCAGCAATCGACACAGAGCCGCAGGCCACGGCGTACACGATCATGATGTTCGACGGCGGAATGATGAGGCCAGTTGTGGCGGAGGTCGTGGTCAGGGCCGTGGAAAAATCACGGTCATAGCCTTTCTCGACCATTTCCGGGATCATGAAGCCGCCCACGCTGGCGACGGCTGCGCCCGCCGAGCCGGAAATCGACCCGAAGAGCATGCATGTGATCGTGTTCGCATACGCCAAGCCGCCGGGCAGATGGCCGACCAGCGCCGAAGCAAAGTTGATCAGACGACGCGCCATTCCGCCGCGTCCCATCAGGATGCCGGACAGCACGAAGAACGGGATGGCGAGCAGAGGGAAAGAGTTGATGCCGAACATCATGCGTTCCGGTACGATGATCTCGGGACGGAATGAACCGCCCGCAACAGTCACGCCAAGCATGGTGGCAGCCCCGATTGCCACGGCAACCGGAACGTTCAGAAAGAGCAGGGAAAAAAAGATCATCGCGAGAACAAAACCTACACACTCCATAGTTAGGCATCCTTCTCTTTTTTGCCGAGGACATCTTCGGCGTAGTTGCAGATTTCGAAATAGAGGATGAACAGGCCGGAAACGGGAATCGGCAGGTACATCACGGCGTCCGGGATCTGAAGCGCGGGCATCACGTTGCGGGTGACGAACATCGCCTTGTGCAGCAGGAAGCAGCCGCCGTACAGAAACGCCACGACCGTGAACACGATCGTCACGAGGTGAGCAATCGTCGCCGCTGTCTTGCGCGGAGTATCGGTCATCATGTTCACGATGAGGTCGATCCCGAGATGGGAACGGCTGTTGAACGCCAGGGCAATGCCGAAGAAGGAGGACCAGACGAGCAGCAGACAGGCGAGCTCCTCGGTCCAGGAGACCTGTTTGCCCATAACGTAGCGGGAAACAACGCCGAGGAGCACATCGAGCACCAGGAGCACCATACTGGTTTCCAGCAGGAAGCTCAGGATCTTGACCATGACGGTATGGACTTTCTGCATCACTTGACCTCCCGGATGCGCTTCGCGAGGTCCTGGAGTTCAGCCGGGAACGCATCGTAGATCGGTTTGGAAAGCTCCATGAACGGGGCGCGGTCGACCTTGATGAACTCGACGCCCGCGTCACGCGCGATCTGCTCGTTGAGGACCTCGGATTCGCGCCAAGCCTGCCGCTGGAACACGTTCGCGTCGGCGGCGGCCTGTTCGATCCAGCCCTTCTGCTCGGCGGTGAGCTCGTCCCAGATCTTCTTGCTCATCACGAGCACGTCCGGCACGCGCTGGTGTTCGGTGAACGTGAAGTATTTGCAGACCTCGAAATGGCGTCCGGTCACGAAGCTCGGGATGTTGTTTTCAGCGGCGTCCACGGTGCCCTGCGACAGCGCCGTGTAGAGCTCGCCCCAGGAGATCGGAGTCGGGGAAGCGCCCAGCGCCTCCATCGACTGCATGGCGATGGAGCTCTTCTGCGTGCGGATTTTCAGTCCCTTCATGTCAGAAGCTGAGCGAACGGCTTTCTTTGTCGTGTATACGCTGCGAGCTCCCGCATCGAAATAGCAGATACCCATCAACCCGTTGATTTTCCGCAGAAGGGATTTGCCGATCTCGCCGTTCATTACTGTCCAGAAATGCTCCGAATCGCGGAACAGGAACGGCGCACCAACGACCTGAAATTCCGGCACGGAACCGTCGAGCACAGCAGCGGAACATTTCGCAAACTCGATCTGCGCGTTCTGCGCCTGCTTGAAACATTCGTCCTCGGAA
Organism: Lentisphaeria bacterium; assembly: GCA_017455665.1. Lineage (GTDB taxonomy): Bacteria > Verrucomicrobiota > Lentisphaeria > Victivallales > UBA1829 > UBA1732. Next base: position 18,349 of record JAFSZN010000162.1, on the reverse strand, counting down.
CCGATCATCCCGCTGGGATAGATCTGAAGGTCCATCGTGCCGGCGGAAAGCTCGCGCAGGCGTTCCGACATGTGCATCATGGCAAGGTGTACCGGGTGGTCGGCGGAGAGGCCGTGCCCGAGGCGGAGCACGCGGATGTTGCCGGAGGTCCTGGCGGAGCGTGCCGTGAACGCGCAGATGGCGGTGGCGATGAAGCACGTCGTCAGGATGTTGAGACTCCACCAGGAGATGGGATTGGAAAACGTCTTATGGGTCTTTTGAAGTTCGGACATGGCGGAAAAAAGTATCCTTTCGTTATATGAATGTAAGAAAACGGCTGTTACGGATTGTTATATTTTAGCATAAAAACTGAAAAAATCAAGCAGAAACGTGCGCGCGGGAGCAAATTTAATAAAAGAAAAGCCGTTCCCCCGGTGAAGAGAGAGCGACGGGGGACCGGACCGTACAAACGAAAAAGCCGCTCCCCCGGTGAAGAGAGAGCGGCGCGAATTGACGTGTGGATTGACGGATCAATCGAAGGCGTGGTGGGCGGAACCGAGCACGTTGATGACTTTGTGCTTGTAGAGTTCCTTGAGCATATCGCGGGCGGGGCCGAGATACTTGCGGGGGTCGAATTCCGCGGGCTTTTCCATCAGGACCTTGCGGACGCCGGCGGTCATGGCGAGACGGCCGTCGGAGTCGATGTTGATCTTGCAGACGGCGGACTTGGAGGCTTCGCGGAGCTGGTCTTCGCCGATGCCGATGGCGTCCTTCAGCTGGCCGCCGTACTGGTTGATCATCTGGACGTATTCCTGCGGGACGGAGGAGGAGCCGTGGAGGACGATCGGGAATCCGGGGATGCGCTCTTCGATCTGCTTGAGGATGTCGAGGCGGATGCGCGGATCCGTGCCCGGTTTGAACTTGTAGGCGCCGTGGCTGGTGCCGATGGAGATGGCGAGGGAGTCGACGCCGGTGCCGTTCAGGAACGCCTGGACTTCTTCCGGACGCGTGTAGGTGTGCTGCTCCGCCTTGACTTCGTCTTCGACGCCGGCGAGGACGCCGAGTTCGCCTTCGACCGTCACGTCAAACTGATGCGCGTATTCGACGACCTTCTTGGTCAGGGCGACGTTGTCGTCGAAGGACTTGGAGGAGCCGTCGATCATGACGGAGGAGAAACCGAACTCGATGCAGCTCTGGCAGAGTTCGAAGGAATCGCCGTGGTCGAGGTGGAGGGCGATCGGGATCACCTTGCCGCCGCCGATCTCACGGGCGTATTCGACAGCGCCCTGCGCGAGGTAGCGGAGGAGGGTCTGGTTGGCGTAGTTGCGGGCGCCCTTGGAGACCTGGAGGATCACGGGGGATTCTTCCTCGGAGCAGGCGGCGATGATCGCCTGGAGCTGTTCCATGTTGTTGAAGTTGAATGCGGGGATCGCATAGTGGCCGGCCATCGCCTTTTTGAACATGTCGCGGGTGTTGACCAGTCCGAGATCTTTGTAGTTGACCATACGGTTGTCCTTTCCTATGATTAGGGTTGAAAGAAATGCATCATATCAATATAGCACGGCGTGGAAGAAAAAGCAATCTTTTTTTTGGGAAAAAAACTTTTTGCGCCCGATTCTTTTTTTGACGCGTTGCCATGTCCCTGAAAAAAAGCGAAACATGGATGGGAGATCAGGAAAAAACAGGTGATGGACGGAATGACGGGCAAGCCGGGGCAAGGCAAACCATGTCCGGAAATCTTTCAAGTTTCAGTTAAATGGTATTCGATTTAACTGAAACTTGCGTGTGTGCGCGGGAATATGCCCATTTCACCTTTCCGCGCCGTATGGCGATGATCGGCGCTGACGTGGGTTGCTGTGAAATACAGGACTACATGCAATCCATGGTGCAGTCGGGTGGATTCTTTGGAGGGGATAAAGGTATCGGAGGGAAAAACCATATCGGACAATCTTCAAGTTTCAGTTAAATGGTATTCGATTTAACTGAAACTTGCGTGTGTGCGCGGGAATCTTGTTTTTCTTCCTCTTCGCTTTCTCTCATCTCTTCCTCATTCTTTTTTCATGTTTTTTTGGCAGGGAGCCTTAATCCGAGGAGAAATTCTTTTGTCCGTCAGTCGTCCAGCGGCAGGCCCATAGCCTTCCGCGCCGTGCGGAAGTGCATCTTCGCGAACTTCCGCAGGAGCGGTTCGCCGCCGGACAGGAAGAGCTGTTTCGCGGTCCTGTCGACCTGCGTCCCGGCACCCTTCGGCAGGGGGCATCCGGCTTCCTCTTCGAGCTTCGAGAGACGCCGCACGAACTCGGCGCGCGCGAGGATGGAGGCGGCGGCAACGGCGACGTCGCGTTCGCCGCGGGGGAATTGTTCCAGCCGGACGGCGCGTCCGTTTTTGAGGAGGGCGTTTTCGACAAGGCGCCTGTCGCCGAACTGGTCGGAGATCACATGGCGGCATTCGGGCGCGAACTTGAGCATGTTTTCCAGGGCGCGGGCATGTCCCCAGGCGAGGAAGCGGTTGAGGTTGCCGATATTCTCATAGGTGCGGTTGTACGCCTCCGGGCCGATGACCACGATGCCGAACTTGCCGTGAACCGTGATCTTGACCTCCTCCGCGAGCGCGGCGATCTTCGTGTCGTCCTTGATCGCCTTGGAATCCCGGACGCCCGCCTTCGCCAGCGCGTCCGCCGTCCCGCGGTCCTCCACGAACACGCACGCCACGACCAGCGGCCCGAAGAAATCCCCCTTGCCGCTCTCGTCGATGCCCGCATGCGGGTCCTTGAACTCCAGCAGAGGCGGCGGTTCCGACTCGTCCTGCGCCAGCCCGATCAGCGGCTCCAGCACGAATTCGACGAAATCCTGCGTGCCGGCACCCTGCACGACGAGCTTGCCGGACCGGTACGCCGCCACCTGCGTTTTTTCCCGCGCGGCTTTGAAGAGCATGTACGGACCGGCGGAAAACTCCCACGCGGAGATCGTTTCAAGGTTGGCACGAAGGGCGTTCATCTGGTCGGGCGTCAGGGTCGTGACGAAACATGTTTTACCACTCACGGCAATATCCTATGTTTTAGACGGAAAAAGGCAAACAGGGGCGGAAACCGGCATTTTTTTTAAAAAAAACGCCAAAACTTTTCTATTATAGCTTGAAAACTCGCAAGAATCAAGTTAAAGTATGAATGTTTCCCGGTTTTTTCGGAAAATTGCCCGGGAAACGAACCATTCGTACGATCCATGAACCGCATATAAGGAATAACGACGATGAAGAACACTACATGGGTTTTTGGAAGCATGCTCGCCGCAGGCTGCATGCTGTTGTCCGTCCCCGTGGCCGCCCAGGGCAATTTCCCGCAGGGGATGCCGCAGGGCATGCCGGGCGGAATGGGACGCGCCCCCGGTTTCCCGCAGCAGGCGGGCAATCCCGGATTCCCGCAGCAGGCCGGCGCGCCCGGATTCCCGCAGGCCGGCGCACCGGGCAAAGCCAATCCCGCCGGAGCGAAGCCCGTGACCGCGGACAAGGCGAACTCCGCCGCGAAGAACAATGCCGCGAGGACCGAGAAGGCCTTGCTCGAAGCCGCGAAATACCAGCTTTCCAACCATCGCGCCGACCTCATCAAGACCACGGTCGACGGCTACGCCTCCTCCGAGGACCTCGCCGATCCTGCCATTGTCCGCGCCATCAATGCGGACATTGAGAAACACATGACGCTTGTTCCGTCCGTGCCCCTCGAAAATCCCGACCTGCAGGAACTGAACAGACAGGCAAAAGACATTGTCGACCAGGAATTCGGCGTTGACGACAAGAAAGCCCGTGAGCTCCTGAACGCCGATGCGGTGAAGGCGATCCCCCTTTACAAGGTGGGTGACAAAGTCGTCGTGAACTACAACATGGGTCCGAAGCACTACTCCGTCAGCGGCAAGCTTTACCGCGTTGGCGACAAAGCCATCACGGTCGAGGACAAGATCATCAACTTTGTCGACCTCAGCGACGAGACTCGCGCGAAGTTCGATCCGCAGAGAAACAAATACATGCGCGGCCAGTTCGTCGAGAGACGCCTTCTGCTGCTGGCAAAAGAAAAGAACGACAAGCTCAACGCCATTTACGACAAGCTCAAAGGCGAGATCTTCAAGCGCAACGAGACCGCCGGATACATCTACGATCCGCAGACCGGCGAATGGTCCACCGCGCAGGAATTCTCGAAGAACTACATCGCGCGCCTCGTGAAGGAAAAAAGCAAGCAGCCGAAACCGAAAACTGCCGCCCAGACCAGACCGGACGACGGTTTTGACGATTTCGAAGACGAGGGACAGGGCGCCGCTTCCGCCGCGAATCCCGCCGGCAATGCCGGAACGAAGCCCAATGCCGCACAGACCGCCACGGTCATCCCGGTCAACGACGCGATCAAGCTCGAAGACAATGCGGAATCCCAGGCAAAATACGAGGCGGTCATCGCCAAGTCGGAGAGCCAGCGCAGGGATGCGAACGAGAACTACGCGGGCATCGATGCCGACTGCGGCTACAAGAAAGCCTGCTGGGGATTCACCATCGCCGATACGCGCTATGCGCTCTGGCATGAACCCGAATTCCCGCACATCGAGCCGGCGCTCGGACGCGACATCATCAATTTCCCGCCCGAAGGACTGGATGTCGGGATCACCGGCGAGCCGAACAACATCGACCTCGTCTATGTTTCCAACGGCCTCTCCAAGGTCGTCTACATGATGAAAGACTGCTCCAGACAGGATTTCCTCCGCTTCAAGGACTCCCTCACCGAGCAGTACGGGCACGCCGCCGAGGACAAGGGCGGCAACTCCGTCGCGTTTACGAACATCTTCACCGGGAAGGCGCAACCTCAGCAGATCGCCGACGCCGATGAGATCGAAGCAGCGCAGGCCGCCGTGAAGGACGCGGAAAAAGCGTTCAACAAGGCTGTGGCGGAACTGAAGAACGCGGACGACGACAACCGCGACGAACTGCAGGAAGCCCGCGACAAAGCCGCGACCGCGCTGAAGGAGGCAAACGAAAAGGCGGAGTCCTTCGAAAACGCCATCTCCTCCGACAATCTCCCGTACGTCTACTCCCGCATCAAGCTCGCGAAGGACAGCGACGGGCAGACCGTGCTTCCCTACACATTCAACTGGAAGGGACAGAACGTTTCCGGCACGCTCATCTTCTACTACGACAAGGCAAGGGACAAAGTCACGAACCTCGTCTTCGCAAAGGAATACAGGAAGTAATCCTTCCGCACATTCCGGCAAACTGCATCCGGACAAGCCGCACAGGCATGTCCGGATTTTTTTGTGTCCGCAGGAAAGGCACGCGCGGAACATGTCAATCATAATCTGTTGAGTTTTCAGCATGTTACAGAGTTCCCGCGTCCGTTTTTCCTGATTCATGCGCTTTTTTGAGAGATAAGCTTCAAAAAAAGGAGGGACCATGGGCTTGCCCCGGAAACAGAAGAAAACAAAAACGCCTTCCCAGTTCGGGCGCCTCCCGTTCCGGCTCCGCTACCGTATCGCATGCCTGCTCCTGGAAGGCGCAGCCAGCCAGGCTGTGCTCGCGAACCCCGAGGTGGCGGGAACGCTGAACGCGCTCGGGCTAAACCTGACGGCGGCGGCGGTCACGAGATTTAAGACCACGCGCGAGTTCAAGACCATCGCGGAAGAACGGGAGAAGGTACACCGGGCGTACGAGGAAGTCCGGCTGTCCGCGGCGCTGCTCCGCGACTGCGAGGCGACGAGCGCCATAGCGGAAGGACTCAAGATCGACCTGCTGAAGCTCGTCCGCGAATGCACCGACGCCAAGACCGACGATCCGAAGACGATCGAACGCCTCGTCCGCTCCGCCGTCACGCTGTCAAAATCCGTCTCGGACGGACAGAACACCGTCCTGCGGAAACGCGTCGCCGCGCTGTCCGAAGAAAACGTGCGCCTGCGGGAGGCGCTCGAACGCGCCCGCATGCAGTACAATGAACTGCTCGACCGCCGCCGGGACGAATGGTCCCGCGTTGACGGGACCGAAATCGCCGACCGCCTGTCCTCGATCCTCGGGATCAAACCGTAACCACCTCACATCAACCCCAAAAACATAAGGAATCCGAACATGAAACTGAATCATTCCGACCGGACCGCCGCACGAAACGGCGGCATGCCCGCACCGGGCCGCTGGATTGCCGCCGAGCCCAATGACCGCGCCCGCTGGCTCCAGACCTCCGAATACACGCCCGTGAACGTTTCGCGCATCCTGGAGGCCGCAAACGAGGGCGACATCGCGGAACTCGCCGTCGCCGCCCGCGAGATCCAGGAACGCAACTGGGAAGTCATCCTGGCGATGCAGGTGCGAAAAAGCGCACTGACCGGCCTCGAATGGGGCGTCGAACCCGGCGATGACCGTCCCGCCTCGAAGGACGCCGCAAAAGCGTTCGAAGCCGCGCTGAAGGAAGCCGGCGGCGAACCCGGGCTCGTGTCGTTCCACGAGCTCGCAGGGCATCTGATGGACGCCGTGATCGCGCCGTTGTCCGCAGCAGAGATCGTCTGGGGCGCCGGCGGCTCGCTCGCGGGGTTCCGTCCCGTGGGCGCATGGCACTTCACGTTCCGCGGCTCGGAGACGCCGCTGCTCGTGACGGACGACGATCACGAGGGCGTCCCCCTGCCCCCGGCGAAGTTCATCGTCCACACGCACGGCGGCGTGTGCGATCCGGCGCGCGCCGGGCTTATCCGCACGCTGATCTGGCTGCACGTGTTCCAGAATTACCCGGTGAAGGACCTCGTGTCGTTCGTCGAACGGTACGGCATGCCGTTCGTGGTGGCGAAGGTCGACCGCAGCGCGTGGGAGAACGAACGCGGCGTGATGCGGAACCTGATCCGGAGCTTCGGGCCGAACGGCGGCGGCGTGTTCACGAAATCGACCGAGCTGGAGCTTCTGCAGGCGTCGAATTCCGACGGCGACGTCTATTTCAAGCTGCTGGAGTACACCTCGAAAGCCATCACGAAAGTCATCCTCGGACAGCTCGCAAGTTCGTCCGAATCCTCCGGCATTTCCGGCGGCGACGCACAGTCGCGCGTCCGCGGCGACCTGCTGGAAGCCGATGCCCGCGCGATCGAATCGACCGTCCGTTCCCAGCTCGCCGTCCCGTGGACCAAGTTCAATTTCGGCGACGCGGCGGCCGTTCCGGTCCTGCGATTCCGCAACTCCGCGCAGGAGGACCGCGCCGTCTTCGCGGGCATCGTCGAAACGCTTCACCGCGCGGGCCTCGACGCCGATCCCGAGGAGATCTCCGCCCGGTTCGGGATCTCGCTGAAGCGCGCCGAAGCAGCCCCGGAGGTGCGTCCATGACCGCCGCCACGCTCAGCGTCGCGAATGCGCTGAAAGGCATCGTTTCCGCCTCGTTCCCCGCCGCCGGATTCGTGGCCGCCGCCACGCCCGAAACCGCGGTCCAGGCGAAAGCCCTGCCCGCCGGACTCCGTCCCCCCTGCGTGCTCATCCTCGCCGGCGACGGCGTCTACACGGACAGCACGCTCACGCGCCGGCAGCAATTCCACCTGATCCTGATCGACGTGCTGGCGGGGACCAACGACGCCCGAACCGCCGCCGCGCTCGGGCGTTTCGATGCGTTGCAGGAGCTGTTCCCGGCAGAGGGGCTTTCCTCCGGCGACATCGTATTCATCCCGGAATCGTTCCGTCTGCTGGACTGCCCTGACGCCCGCGCCGCGGCATGCCTGACGGTCGCCGCACTGTCTCCGTCATCCTGAACGCAAAAATTCCCCCAAAAAAACATAACGCACAGCTGTTTGCCACCCCAAACAGCCGTGCGTTTTTTTGTATACTCAAATCCTGCTCATTTCGAGTTCAAAATCTCTTCCAGCACGCCGATCTGCTCCTGTTCGGCTTGAACAGCCGCCTCCAGCGCTGCGGGGTCTTTCGTCCGCGCGTGCCGTTCCAGCATAACGCGCGTCGATCCGCGGCTCAGCAGTTCGCGCGAAGCGGCGCGGAGAGGATCAAGGCGGGCATCGCCGGGCGGCAGTTCGCCGATGCGGACGGAGAGTTCGGGATAACGTTTCATGAAAACGCCCAGATCCCATGGCTCGGGCGAATCGGGATTCTCGACCGCGACGCTCCGGACGGCATCCGCCGCCTCGCCGGGACAGGCGACCACGCTCAGATACACGATCTTCCGCGCCGACTTGATCTCCACGCTTCCGAGCAGAAGGCGCCCGCTCCGGCGGATCAGCCGGAAATAGCGCGGACGCAGGCTCGACGCCACCACGACAGTGCCCGGTTTGCCGACAAACCGTTTCGCCTCTTTCCGCACCGGCTCCGGCAGCGCATCCAGCACGCCGGGCGTCACCAGCACGCATGGCGAGTCCAGGACGCAGTCCGCGATCTCCATGACCTCCGAAGCGCCGGCGGTTTCGATGTCCGGCTTCGCGGCGGAACGGCAGGAGGCGGCTCCGAGGCAGAGCATGATGCAGATACTCAAACGGAAAAAAGACAGTCTCATGTGAGGATGGAATTGTTTTGACTCAGGAAACGGCGTCTGCGGAAAACAGAGCTTCCTCCGTGACGATGCCTGGCTCGCGCCGGCATGGAAACGCCGTGAAACACCGGTAAATAATATGCCCCTTTCCGCATCGGATTTCAAACGGAAAACAAGTCACGGGAAGATTTTTCGGACTTTTTTATAAAAAAAGTCGGTTTTCGGGTTGTACTGCGGAAAAAATGGATTAGGTTATCTTATTCTGTTTTTTCGGACCCATCACGCGCAGTATATAGAAACGCACATGAAAACCCGTCAGCCCATCAAGTCCCAGCCCGATGTTCAGGCAATCGAACCGCCGAAGAAACCGGCACTGCCCGAGCTGGTCGTATTCATTCTTTTCGCGTTCATGATCACGCTTTTCGGCCTCATCATGCTGTATTCCACCTCGTTCGTCACGCAGGGCAGCGCCTACTTCACGAAACAGCTGGTATGGATGATCATCGGCCTTTTTGCGGGCGCGGGCGCGATCATGGTCGGCAGCAAACGCCTTTCCGACTGGAGTCCGGCAATGCTCCTCGTCCTGGACGTGCTCCTGGTGTGGGCGCTGTTCTGCAAGCCGATCAACGGCGCGCGGCGCTGGATCCAGCTCGCGGGCTTCACGCTTCAGCCGTCCGAGCTGGGCAAAGTCGTCATCACGCTCTTCCTGGCAAGATTTCTTGCTTCGCGCACGCGCGCCCTGGAAAGCGAGCCGTTCTGGAAAGTCATGGTCCCGAGCGGGATCTGGGTCGGGCCGACCATCCTGCTGGTCCTGGCGGGCGAAGACCTGGGCACGACCGTTCTGCTCGGCTCGCTGTATCTTCTGATGCTGTTTGTGGCGGGGATGCGCCTGCGGTACATTCTGCCGTTCGCATTGGTCCTGCCGCCGACGGCGATCATCGTCATCAAGCATTTCGACGCGATGCGCTGGGCCCGCCTCACGGTGTTCATGGACGCCGAATCCTACAAGATGACGTCCGGCTACCAGCTGTGGAACTCACTGCTGGCGCTCGGGTCGGGCGGTTGGACCGGCGTCGGCTTCACGGAAAGCCGCCTGAAGCTGCTGTACCTCCCGGAAAACCACACGGACTTCATCCTGTCCATCGTGGGGGAGGAGCTCGGGTTCATCACGCTCCTGACCGTGATCGTGGCGTATCTGATCCTCGTGTTCGTCGGGCTGCGCATCAGCGTGAAGGCGCGCACCCGCCAGGGCATGCTGATCGCGTTCGGCATGAGCATCTTCATCGGCATGCAGGCGCTGATCAACATCGGCGTCATCACGGCGGCATTCCCGACCAAGGGCATGCCCGCCCCCATGATCAGCTACGGCGGCAGCAATCTGCTCGCCTGCCTCATCGCGGCGGCGTGCGTCGCCAGCGTGGCGATCGACTCCGCCGTCCCGGACTACCCGGACAAGCTGATGGCATGGGCCGCAAAACGACTTCATTTCAGCCGTCCTCCCGCAACGGAGGGCGCGCAGCAACCATTCTGAAGGGACAAACCATGCAGGAACTGAACCGACTTATCATCAGCTGCGGCGGCACGGGCGGACACTTCAATCCGGGCCTGAGCACGGCATGCGCATTCCGCGACGCGGGCGGCAAGCCGCTGCTCATCCTCGGCGGCAAACATTTCGAGGAACAGTCGAAGACCGCCGCAAAGAACGGCATCGAATTCCGGCGCGTCTCCTGCGCTCCGCTTTCTAAAAGCCTGTCCGGCGCGATGCGGTTCCTGTCGCAGCAGATGAAGGGCATCCGCGAGGCAAAAGCGATCTTCCGCGAGTTCAAGCCGGACGCCGTCCTCTCAATGGGCGCGTTTCCCTCCATCCCCGCCTCCGTCGCCGCCTGGCGCACCGGCATCCCGCTCTTCCTGCACGACGGCAACGCCCGCATCGGCAAGTCCAACCGCGTCTTCAGCCGCATCGCGTCCGGCATCGCCCTCTCATTCCCCGCCGTCAACGCAAACACCCTGCACTGCCCCTCCGCCGTGACCGGGCTTCCGCTCCGCAAGGCGCTGCTGGAGGACGTCCCCGCCTCAAAAGCCGAAGCGGTCGCCCGCATCAACGCCACGCGCGGCACCTCGTTCGTGCCCGACCGCCCGGTCGTGCTCGTGTTCGGCGGCTCGCTCGGCGCGGCGGCGATCAACGAGAATTTCACGATCCCGATCGACCACCCCGGCGCGAAATCGCTTCAGGTCATCCACCTCTCCGGGCCCGGCAAGTTCGACGCCATCCACGACAAATACTCCGCCTGCGGCGTCAACGCCCTCACGCTCGAATCCGCCTCGGACATGCAGAATCTCTACATGGCGGCGGACCTCGTGGTGTGCCGGGCGGGCGGCAGCACCGTGTCCGAGCTTGCCATCTTCGGCCGCTACGCCGTGCTGATCCCGTATCCCTACGCCGCGGAGGGGCACCAGGACGACAATGCGCGCCTGCTGGCGCAGACCGGAGCCGCCCGGATCGTCCCGAACGCCGAATGTTCCCCGTCGCTCTTCCGCGGCATCCTCGCCGAATTCCTGGACGATCCGGAGAAGTTCCGCGAGGCGGGCAAAGGCGCGCTCGCCATGGCGCAGCCGAAAGCCGCCGCAAACGTCATCGCATTCATCGAAAACTCCCTGAAAACCGCCCGTTCCAAGGCATAAAAACATACACGCCGCTCCGCCATGAAAATACGTTGCCCGCAGTGCCAGAGAGTCAGCGAGATCCCCCATGTCGACCATGGCAGGATCGCCGTCTGCGCCTGCAAGGCAACGTTCCGGATCGACGATTCGACCGTCGTGGAGGAGCTTTCCCTGCCCGACCTGCCGCCGCCCGAGTCCATCGGACGCTACACCATCGTGCGCTACCTCGGGCGCGGCGCGATGAACTGCGTTTATGAGGGCATCCATCCCGACCTCGGCATCCCCGTCGCGATCAAGACGCTTCTCCCCGAATACGCCGCCGACAGGCCGACCCGCGACCAGTTCCTCCACGCCATCAAAGCCTACGCGAAAGCGATCCATCCGAACATCGTCAAAGTCTACGAGACAGGCAGGGACACGAACGGCGTCCCGTACCTGGTCATGGAGTATCTTTCCGGCGGCACGCTTGCGGACAGCATCCTTGAAAACGGGTTCTTCTCCGCGAAAGAGACGGCTAAGATCGGCGCGGACATCTGCCGGGCTCTGGTCGTGACCGCCGGACTCGGCATCGTGCACCGCGACATCAAGCCGGACAACATCATGCTCTCCGCGAACGGAGAATACAAGCTCACGGACCTCGGGCTCGCAAAGCTCGACCCCTCGAAGGCAATCGGGAACAGCGCGCTCGTCCTGGATGAAAACGACCCGGCGAGATCATCCCGCAAAACAAGCTTCGGCACGCTCGAATACATGTCCCCGGAACAGTACATCGACACCGAATCCTGCGACATCCGCTCGGACATCTATTCGCTCGGTGTGACTCTGTACCAGCTCGTGACCGGACGCCTCCCGTTCGAGCCGCAGACCCGCTCCGAACTCCGCCACATGCACATCTCCGTCGAGCCGCTCGTCCCGAGCACCTACATGCACGGCATCTCCATCGACTTCGACTACATCGTCATGCACTGCATCCAGAAACGGGCCGAGGACCGCTACGGCACCCCGGAAGAACTGCTCGCCGACCTTGAGGCATTCCTCGCAGGCGCGCCGCTCCCCTCGACCACAAGCGGAGCCGTCCCGTTCGTCCGCATGCCCGCGCTCGCCGGACACCCAGGCGTCGAACGCCGTTCCAGGCTGCTTCCGACGGTCGCCGCTCTGCTCGTCCTGCTGATCCTGGCTGGTGCGCTTCTGCTGTTCCTGAAGGAATGCTCCGCGGCAAGAAAACGCGACCTGCTTTCCGCGCCACAGGATTCCGCCAGGTCCGGGCAGGTGGCATCCGGGGAATCTGAAGACATGGCGGAACAAGTCATTCCGCGCGTCAGGCAGTCCACGAAAGTGCTCGATGCCGAGATCAGGATCGACGGAGAAAGCGTCGATGCGGATGGTTCAGGCTTGATCCATGCGGACTTGTCGAACGGGGAATCCGGTTCGGGCACGGAGAAGAGTGATAACGATACGCTCAGCCTCGGACCTGCCGCACCGGATGAATCCGGCAAGGCCGCCAACGGGGAGGAATCCCGTCCATGAACCGGACCTTCTGCAAGCTCCCGCGCATCCTCGTCTGCGGCCCGAATCCGTCCTGGCAGAAGACGCTCGCCTTCGACGAGTTCCGTCCGTGCGAAGTCAACCGCGCGAAGGAACGCGACTGCCGGGCGTCCGGCAAGGGTATCAACTTCGCCCGCGCCGTCCGCACCTGGGGGACCGCGCATCCGGCAGTGTACCAGTTCACAGGCGGCATAAACGGACAGAAACTCAACGACTGGCTCCGGCAGGAAGGCATTGAATCCGTCAGCCGGGAGATCGTCGGCGAAACGCGCTGCTGCACCACGGTCCTGTGCCGGAAAAACGCCTGCATGACCGAGCTCATCGAACCCTCGCCGGCCGTCACGCCCGACGATGTGGAGCACCTGAAAAACGACATTCTTTCCGCGCTCCCGGACGCCGACGCGCTCGCGCTCTGCGGCACCCTCCCGGAAGGCTCGCTGGAAGGCTTCTACGCCGCGCTCGCGAAAGAGGCCGTCCGCATGGACAAGCCCGTCCTCATGGATTCCGTGGCGCATTTCGGCGAAACGCTCGCCGCCGGAGTCACGCATCTGAAGATCAACAGCGGCGAACTCCTGACCGTGACCGGCGCGTCCGATCCCGAGGCCGCCGCGCTCGCCCTGCTGAACCGTTTCCCGCTCCAATGCGTCGCCATCACGGACGGCCCGGACAAGGCGTTCATCGCGTGGAGGGGCGTCATTCACCGTATCTCCATCCCGCCGCTCTCCGGCGTCCGCAATCCCCTCGGCGCGGGCGATGTCTGTTCCGGCGTGATGCTCTCCGAACTCCTCGCGGGCTCCGACCCGCTGAACGCCTTCAACTCCGGACTCGCCGCCGCCTGCGCGAGCTGCCTCACGCAGTACGCCGCGGAATTCGGCCGGGCGGAAGCGCTCCGCATCAAGACTGAAATGCGTACCGAAACCGTCACCCCCCTGCCACCTGACACATAAGAACGAAACTCAACCATATCAAACTCAAAACAACCTGAAAGGAATCACACCATGAGCTCCAATTCTTCCGGCGGATTTCTCCGCGGCTGCCTGATCGTGCTCGCCGTCTTCATCGTCATCGGCTTCCTCGCCTTCCTCGCCCTCTCCACGGTCACCGGCATCATCATCGGCATGGTTGGCGAAACGGCCGCTGCCGCCGCCTCGACCGACTACACCGTCGAATTCGTCAGCGGCAACCAGGAAGCCGAAAACAGGATCGCCGTCATCGACGTGAAGGGCACGATCACGAGCGACTCCGAGTCCTTCGGCTCCCTCGTCGCGAACTCCAAGCAGATCGTCAAGCTCATCCGCGCCGCGAAGGACGACGACAGCGTGAAGGCGATCATCATCGACCTCGACACCCCCGGCGGCGAAGTCACAGCGTCCGACGAGATCTACCACGAGCTCAAGCTCTGCGGCAAGCCCGTCGTCGCCATGATGAACACGCTGGCGGCAAGCGGCGGCTACTACGTCGCCTGCGGCGCGAACAAGATCGTCGCGAACAAGTTCACCATGACCGGCAGCATCGGCGTCATCATGTCCAGCGTCGACGTTTCCGGCCTGCTCGACTGGGCAAAGATCAAGCCCGAGTTCTACACCTCCGGCAAGATGAAGGCGATGCTCAACCCCGCAAAACCCACCACCGAAGAGGAAGCCAAGGTCGTGCAGGCGCTCGTCATGGACGCCTACAAGGAATTCGCAGGCATCGTCTCCGAAGCCAGAAACATCCCGCTCGAGAAGATCACCGAGGGCGAACTCGGCGACGGACGCGTCTTCGACGGCGAACAGGCGCTCGCGAACGGCCTCGTCGACCAGCTCGGCTACTTCTCGACCGCCGAGGACGCCGCGCTCGAACTCGCCGGGCTCACCCGAGAAAACTGCCGCATCGATCGCTTCACGTCCAGCACATCCCTCGCCGACATCCTCGGCATGTTCGGCGTGAAGGCGCAGCCCGTCACGTTCAATTCGCTCCTTTCCGGCACGAACGTCGTCCTCCCGAAGGCGGGCTGCCCCTACTACCTCGCCACCGGATTCTGATCCGCCTCGCCTTCCAGCACGCGCCATGAGAGATTTCGAACGGGAAGTCAGCAACGCCGCCGGGCCGCTGCCGCCGGTCAGGACGGAGGAGTTCTCCTGGTCCCTTGCCAGGCATTACCTCTTCCGCTTCTGCCGCCGGGCGTATTTCATCCGGTACTACCTCGCCCAGGGCGGGTGGGACGCCTATTCCCACACGCTCGCACGCGAGGCGTATTTCAGCAAGTACCTGATGCCGTTCGACACCTGGCTCTCGCGCACGCTCCGCGACTCCATCCGCGAGGCGTTCGCCAAGATGAGCGCCGGCTCCCCCGGCCACAAGCGCCGCGGATTCGGGTTCTACCTGCTGCGCCAGATCGGCAAGGCGACCGCCGACCTGCAGATCAGCCTGAAGAACCGCGAATACCTCTACGACGCGAAACGCCCCGCGATCCTGGAATACCACCTCGGGATCGGCGATTTCGCCGACGTCGACAAGCTCACCGCCATGGCGGTCTCCATCCTCGGCGACGCCTACGCCATGCTCTCCCGCTCCGACATCATCGCCGACCTCGCCAACATCAGCTTCGTCGACCTCCGCACCGACGACGTCTTCATCAGCGTCGACCACAAGGGATTCCCCGTCTGGCTCGTGCCCGGCCTCATCTACTTCCACGAGGGCGCGGCGTGCGCCATCGACGCCGAGGTCCGCCTCACCGGCGGCGAAAACACCACCGACTTCTTCGCGCGCATCGGACGCCTGAACTCGCTCTTCGCCCTCTACTGCGCCCGGCGCTACCCCGGATTCCCCGTCAACATCACCACGTTCACCTTCTCGCAGGAACTCTCCAGCGTGGTCTACAACCTCTTCGAGCCGGACATCGAGTCCCTGATCGACAAGAGCAGCGCGGAGATGCTCGCGCTCATCGACAAGGACGGACTCGCCCACCCGGAGGATTTCCCCCCGTGCGAAAACCGCGACGCCTGCCGCACCTGCCGCTACCAGTCCGCGTGCAGGCTCCTCGAAAGCGCCATGCAGGGCAAACAGGTCTGATTTTGAGGTGAAACCATGATCCAGGACTCCGGCGAAATATTCCGCGTGGTCTCCGACTACGAACCAGCGGGCGACCAGGCGGACGCCATCCGCCAGCTGAAGGAAAACCTCGACCGCGGCATCCGCCACCAGACGCTCCTCGGCGTCACTGGCAGCGGCAAGACCTTCACGCTCGCGAAGCTCCTCGAATCCGAGCTGAACCGCCCCGCGCTCGTCCTCTCCCACAACAAGACGCTCGCCGCCCAGCTTTACAGCGAGTTCAAGGCGTTCTTCCCCGCGAACGCCGTCGAATACTTCATCAGCTACTACGACTACTATCTGCCCGAATCCTACATCCCCCAGACCGACACCTACATCGCGAAGGACGCCAGCATCAACGACAACATCGAGCGCCTCCGCCTCAGCGCCACCGCCTCCCTGCTCGAACGCCGCGACACCCTCGTCGTCGCCAGCGTCTCCTGCATCTACGGCCTCACCTCGCCCGAGGACTACGACTCCATGAGCCTGCGCCTCGCCGCCGGGGACGAGCTCGACCGCGACCTCTTCCTCCACATGCTCGTCGCCATCCAGTACGAACGCAACGACATGGCGCCCGAGCGCGGCCAGTTCCGCGTACGCGGCGACTGCGTGGACGTCTTCCTGTCGCAGAAGGAGGAATTCCTGCGCGTGGAGTTCTGGGGCGACACCATTGAATCGCTCTCCCGGCGCGACCTCGTGACCGGACACGTGATCGCCCAGTGCCGCAAGGCGCTCATCTTCCCGGCGCGCCATTTCGTGCTGCCGCAGGAGAAGATCGACGCCGCCATGAACGGCATCCTGGAGGAGATGCGGACCTGCGTGCACGATTTCGAGGAACAGGGCAAGCTCGTCGAGGCGCAGCGCCTCTTCCAGCGCGTGAACTACGACGTCGAGATGATGAAGGAGATCGGCTACTGCCCCGGCATCGAAAACTACTCGCGCCACCTCTCCGGACGCGCCCCCGGCTCCCGCCCGTTCTGCCTCGTCGACTTCATGCCGAAGGACTACCTGCTCTTCATCGACGAATCCCACGTGACGCTCCCCCAGCTCCAGGCAATGTACAAGGCGGACCGCAGCCGCAAGCAGACGCTCGTCGACTACGGGTTCCGCCTCCCCTCCGCCCTCGACAACCGCCCGCTCACCTTCGACGAATTCCTCGGGCTCACCGGCGACACCGTCTACGTCTCCGCCACGCCAGGCGACTACGAGATGAAGATGTGCGGCGACGCCGTGGTGGAGCTGGTCGTGCGCCCGACCGGGCTGCTCGATCCGCCGGTCGAGGTGCGCCCGCTCGGTTCGCAGATCGACGACGTGATCGCGGAAATCCGCGCCACCGCGGCCGTCGGCGCGCGTTCGCTCGTCGTCACGCTCACGAAGAAAAGCTCCGAACGCCTCGCCGACTACCTGTCCGACGTCGGCATCCGCGTGAAATACCTGCACTCCGAGATCGACGCCATCGAACGCGTGAAGATCCTGAACGAACTCCGGCGCGGCGACTTCGACTGCATCGTCGGCATCAACCTCATCCGCGAGGGCATCGACCTCCCGGAAATCCGACTCGTCGCCATCCTCGACGCCGACAAGGAAGGGTTCCTGAGGTCGCGCCGGTCCCTCATCCAGGTCGCCGGACGCGCCGCACGAAACGCCGACGGCAAGGTCATCCTCTACGCCGACAACATGACCGACAGCATGAAGGCGCTCATCGAGACCACCGAGGCGCGCCGCGCCAAGCAGAACGCCTACAACGCCGAGCACGGCATCGTGCCGCACACGATCATCAAGCCGCCGCGCGAGACCATCGCCGAGATCATCGGCGCGGCCCAGCCCGAAAAATCCACCTCCGCGCCCGCCGCCTCGAACTCCGGACGCGCCTACACCTTCCACGAACCCGGCGCGCCCTACCACACCGGCATGAAGACCCGCCCCGCGAAGGGAAGGAAGGGACGCGGCATGAAAGGCCAGTCGATCTCCCTCAGCGAGACCGAGGAGATCCTGAAGCAGACCGGAGCCGCCAGCATCGACGAACTCGTGCTCGAACTCGAATCCCAGATGCTCGAAGCGGCGGAAGCGCTCGAATTCGAACGCGCCGCACAGCTCCGCGACCGCATCCGCTCCCTCTCGAAAGACCTCGACGGTCCGCCGTTCTGAACCGGACTTCCGCGTATAGACCGAACTCAACCAAACCGAACAGAAAGCACTTCCATGAATCCGCGCCACCTGAAAGCATCGTTCCTCTCCGCTCTCGCGCTTCTCGCGGTCCTGTTTGCCTCCTCCTGCGCCTCCAGCGAACGTATGAACCGCCTCGGCTACGATTCCGATTCCTACTCCGCGCCGAAGGCGAGCCGCATCTCCGGCGGCAGGTTCGACGACGCCGTCGTCAATCTCCGCGCCCCCGTCGGACTGAAGGACCGCCAGGTCAACATTTGGCCTTTCTGCACCGTGAACAGCCGTTACGTCAGCGTGCTGTGGCCGTTCATCGACTGGGACGACTTCGGCATGGCGGTCCGCCCGTTCTTCAACCAGGAGGGCAACGACTGCTCCATCCTCTTCCCGCTCTCCTCGTGGAACACCGTCGACGGCGACGGCTGGGCGCTGAACGCCTACTGGAACAAAAACCACTTCGGCATCTT
>JAFSZN010000161.1 GCA_017455665.1 Lentisphaeria bacterium | reverse complement strand
GTCGCTGTCGGCGATCACCATCTTTCCTTCGGTCTTCTGTCCGTTCAGGTAGGTGCCGCCGGTGCTGTTCAGGTCCTCAATCAGAAGCAGCCCGTTCATGGACTCGATGCGCGCATGCCGCCGGGAAACGCCGTTCCCCGGCAGCACGATATCGCATTCGGAAAGCCGTCCGACCAGCATGGAGAAATCGCCGTCCGGCAATTCTTTGGTCAGGAAGGGCTGATTGTTCGCGAGTATTCTGATCTGTTTCATCGCGTGAGCCCCGGCTCTTACCAGTCAAACCAGTTCAGCCAGTTCAGCCAGCCGCTGTGTTTCTTCTCTTCTTCCTGTCTCACCTTGTTGTCTTTCTTCGCGTCCTCGTAGGTGGGAGCTGTCTCCATCTCGAGCGGGATGTCGATCTGCACGTCGGGGTTGAATTTCATGAGGCGCGGGCAGGCGAGGATGAGGAGTCTGGTCTCGGTGGTCGAATCGGAGTCTTCCGCGACGAACCACTTCAGCACGGGGGTGTTTCTGAGGACGGGGAGTCCGGATTTGCTCGTATCCTGGGCGATCTTCTTGGAACCGGCCACCACGATGGTCTTGTCCAGGTCGCAGAGCACGGTCTGCTTGGAGGTATCCTCGGACAGCGTGTAGGAATCGCCGGAGGAACCGAGCAGCGCGGAGTTGGTCAGGTCGAGCGTGAGCTTCGTCTGGGTCGGGGAGATCAGTCCGCCGGTCACTTTGATCTTGAGGCCGTACTGGATGTTCTGGAGACTGCCGTTCTCGGCGCCGTTGACTTTCACGTAGACGGTGCCGCCGGTGTGGAGCGAACCGCCCTGCGGGTCGTTGTTGGCGAAGCTGACGTGTCCGGCGTGGTAGGTGCGCGTGATGCCGTTCGAGGCCAGGAAACGCACGGTGGCGTCCATGTTGCCGTTGATGACGGCGGAGCCGCTGCCTCTTCCGGCGACCAGGTCATAGAGTCCCTGCGTGGAGAAGCCGCCGAAGATGTTGGAATTGGAGCCTTCCTTGTTGGACTCGTTCTCCTGGATGCCGACGTACACGATGTCGACCGTCAGGACGGTCTCGACGACGGTCAGGTTCACGATGCCCTGGATCTGTCCGCGGGTGGCGTCGGCCTTGCCATTCACCGCCAGCCAGGTCTGCGTGGCGAGGATCTGGTTGACTTTTTCGAGGTCCTTCTGGCTGTAGAGTTCGCCCGTGATGGTGACGGCGTCGCCGGAGACCTTCATGGCGAGTTCGCCGAGGGCCGGGAGCTTGCCGTCTTCGCTGAACTTGAAACCGGCTTCCGTCAGCATCTTCTTCAGATTCAGGAGGGTTTCGGCGGAGGGCTTGAACGTCGCGAAGTTCACGCATTTCCCGGAGTAGTTCGGCAGGACCTTCATCAGGAGCGCCCAGTGTTCGGGGTTGGTGACGGTGCCGCGGATGACGATCTGGTCTTCGTTCGTGGAGATGTCAAGCTCGGTCAGCGTGTCCAGGTCGTTGCGCAGCTTGCGGAGCGTCTGGGCGAGGTTGGACTTCACGGTGATCGTGTAGTTGTTGCTCATGCCGCCACCGGAGACCAGCAGATTGACTTCGCCGACCGCGGACGCCATGATGCGGATGTGGGATTCCGACGCCTCGACCTTGATGATGTCGGTCTTGCTGGGGACCAGCTTGTAGCTTTCGATGACGAACGGGACCCGGATGCTCTTCGTCGTCCCGACGATCATGCTGATCTTTTCGTCTTCGGCGAACAGGGCGCAGACGGAGAGGAGCAGCGCCAGAAGCAGGAATATTTTTTTCATGTCACACCTTGCTGGTTTATATGGTTATTGTTTGATCTCGGACGGAACCATCGGGATGTCGATCTTGGGAAGCCCCTTCAGCATGTCGACCAGTGCGGAATCCTCGAACATGCCGCCGTCCATGCGGCTGAGGGCGTTGTCGTCTTTTTTCTTGCGCAGGATCGGGTAAAGCCGCGCCTTGCGCTGGATCGCGGTCATGGCGATGGCCTGTTCCG
>JAFSZN010000160.1 GCA_017455665.1 Lentisphaeria bacterium | reverse complement strand
CCGGTCCGCGGCAGCACCGACCACTACGCGCTCTTCCTGTTCAACTCCTCCGACGAGACGTTCCTCCAGTGGAAGCTCGACACGAAGGACGCGGTCCGCGGCATCTACCTCGACCTGTACCGTCTGTACAAGATGGACTTCGTTTCGGGATTCAACGCCGCCGAACTCGGACAGATGACCGTCGCCGAGGCATTGAGTCTCACGCCGGACAAGTTCGAAACGGGGCTGACGGAGTATCAGAGAGTCCTGAACAACGTCATCATCACCATGGAAAAGAACGGCATGAAGCCGCCCGCACCGAACGCGCTCCTGACGGAAGCCCTTGAGACTTGCCTCCGCGGGATCGCCGCCGACCGTCTCGTGACACGCACGATCTCCGGCTTCAACACCGGCGGCGGCATCCTGTCCTCGTCCTTCAGCTGCGAGGAGACCGGCGACTACCAGACCAAGGTCCTCTTCGGGCTCGGCGCGAATAGTCAGAAACTCGGCGAGAAGGAACACCGGAGCATCCTCGGCTACCTCTACAACATGGACACCGACGGCATCAACACGCGCAAATTCATCTTCCCCTTCATCACCACGAAGGACGCCCCCGGCTTCCACGAGTGGTCCTTCCTCGGCGGCCTCTTCGAACGCTCCGAGGAGGACGGCAAAACCGGCGGCCGCATCTTCTTCTTCCCCTACGGCAACCGCCCCGGGAAGGAATAAAACCGGAACAATTCCGCAAACGAAAAGCGCCGCTGCCCGGATTCAAGTCACGGACGGCGGCGCGGTTTTTATGTTCTTTTTACGGGATCACTCGGACGGGAACATCCAGAAATAAGCGAGGACGCCGCCGATGAGGAGGAGAATGCTGAGACCGACACAGAGGACGGTGTCCCAGTGTTCCGCGAGATAACGTTTCATAACTGTTTCCCTTTCTGTTGCGGAGATGAGGGTACGGACGGCGCTGCCTCACGAAAAAGGCATGCTGTCCGGGCGGAGATCAACTCAGCAGAAAGGCTTCGGTCCCGCCCTCACAGGCAGATAGGAACGAGGGAAAAGCTGGAAAAGGCACGACTGGCCGGAGGATTCGATGCGGAACGGACAGTTCGGGGCAGGTTCGCGCAGATGCGGCGGCTCGAGGCGGAAGGCATCCGGCTGGAGTTTCCGCAGGGGACTGAGGCCGGGGCGGCTGTTGCGTCCGCTGGATTGAAGTCCGGCGCTTCCGCCGGTCCGCATGACCGCGAGATGCCCGGCGCGTTCCGCCTCGGAACGAATGCCGCGCGGCGAGGACGATGGTTCGGAGAGGATCCCGGCGGACACCGGACCGCCGTTCCCGACGGCTGCCACGGTCAGGAGGCTGTTCAGGAGCAGCCAGACGGCAAGCAGTCCGGCCGAAACGATGCCCGGCTGCCGCATGCTCCGAATGATCTGTCCGCTGTTCATGGTCTTTGCCTCTCCGTGGTGCAAAATGGATGATGTGATACCATACACCCGCCGCACGGAAAAAGCAAGGGCGGACGCGTTTTTTTCCGCCGCACCGGGTTTTTTCGGAAAATCCGGCGGGCGCGGGTTGAAAAAAACGGTGCGCGCGCTATATTGATAGTATGAGCGCGTTTTCCCGCCGGCACGGGGACGCAGCTTATAAAAAAAGATGGCAAAAAGAAAGGATAAAAGCGAAGATGATCACCCCTGCAATCCATGTTCCGGTCGCGCCGGTCCCCCCGGTCGTCGACGACGAACAGCGTTTCCTGATATGCCCCGTCTGCGGCGAAATGCTCGCCCAGCCGGACGTCGAATCGTTCTCCCGCTGCCCGTACTGCGACCACAAGTTCGCGAAGGACGACGCGCTGGAGGATTTCCTGCTCGCCCCCACGGTGAAGGCGTGGATCCAGAGCCAGGACATGCTCCCGGACCAGTTCCGCCTGGACGACATGATCGAACCGTAAAACGCAAAGCAAGCCCGACCGCATGCGCCCCGACGTCAGACTGATCGCCGTCGACCTGGACGGCACGCTCCTCAACGACCGCAAGGAGATCCCGCCGGATTTCGTCCCCATGGTGGAGGCGCTGTATCCGCGCGGCGTGCGGTTCGTCATCGCCAGCGGACGCCAGTATTTCAACCTCGCCGCCATGTTCGAACGCATCGCGGACAAGCTCTTTTTCTTCTCCGAAAACGGCGGTCTCGTGTTCGACGGCGCGGAAAACATCTTCTGCCGCCCGCTGCCCGGCGACATCCTGCCCGCGCTCTGGCGAACCGGCTCCGCGATCCCCGCGACCACGGTCCTGTGCGGCGTGCAGTCGGCGTACATCAGCAGCGCGTGCGATCCCGCCGGACGCGAAAACACCGCGATCTACTACAGGAAACGCACGTTCGCGGACGATCCGCTTGCCGCGGTCGCCGAAGCGGGCGACTCCGTGGTGAAGGTGGCGGTGTTCGATCCCGTGAGCGCCGCCGACCGCTGCGAGCCGCATTTCGCGCCGTTCCGCGACCGCCTGAAAGTCACGCTGGCGGGTCAGAACTGGATCGACATCATGCGCGCCGACGTGAACAAGGGCATCGCGATCGAATTCCTCCAGAAACGCCTCGGCGTCGCGCCCCGCCAGTGCATGGCGTTCGGCGACTACCCGAACGACCTCGAAATGATCCAACACGTCGGGCTGAGCTACGCCATGGCGAACGGGCACCCCGATCTGCTCGCCGCCGCACGGTTCCGCGCGCCGTCCAACGAGGACGACGGCGTGATGCGCGTGCTGCGCGAGACGTTCCCCGACGCCCTCCCCTGACCTCATTTTGTTCCCCCCGGAAAAACGCCCATGAAAAAGATCCCGCTCCCGACGATTCTGATCTTCTTCTTCGCCGCCGTGGTCTACGCCATCGGAGCCGCCACGCGCGCCGGAGTGCCGGGCATGGTGTACGACCAGATCCGCGAGTCGCTCGGGTTCACCGCCGCGCAGACGTCCGCCATTTCCAGCTGGGGCGTCGCCGGGTGCATGGCGTTCCTGGGCGTCTCCGGCGTCCTGACCGACCGCTTCGGCTGGCGGCCCGTGATCCTCGCCGGGATTGCGCTGCAGGTCTTCGGCGAATGGCTCCTGTACACGTTCGCCTCGCCCGCGTGGGTCTTCGCCGGGGCGTTTCTGAACGGCGGCGGCCGCACCATCGGTTACCTCACGCTCCTGAAATTCCTCGACTCCGAGTTCGACCGCAAATACTTCTCCGCCCTCATCGGCGTCTTCTACGTCTTCAGCTACGGTGGCACGCTCCTCGGGTCCTCCCCGTTCGCCTCCCTCGCCGCCGACCATCCCTGGCAGCTGATCCTGCGCTGGTGCAACCACCTCACGACCGCCTGCGGCGCCGCCGTCGCGATTTGCCTGCTCTGTTCCGCCCGGACCGCCCGCCGCGCCGCCAATGCACCGGCGAAACAACGCGAGCCGTTCCCCTGGGGCCAGCTGCTCGTCCAGCTGAAGAAACCGCAGTGCGTCGCAGTCTTCTTCTGCGCTGCGTCCGGCATCGTACTCTACTGGTCGTGCCTGAGCGGAATCGGCAGGAAATACCTCTCCGACCTCTGCGGCGCCGACGCCTCCGCGCTCGGCACCATGAACACCGTCGTCATGGCGGAAATGATCTTCGCCGGGACCGTGAGCCTGTTCCTCGGCAACCGCAGAAAGCTCTTCCAGGCCGCCGGCTGCGCCCTGATCGCCGCAGGCTCCGCCGTGCTGTTCGCCGGGACCTTCCTGCCCGAACGCTCCGCCCTCGCCGCCGCCTGGACCGGATTCCTCCTGCTCGGCACCGGCTACGGATTCACCGGCATCCAGATCACCGCCTGCCGCGAATTCGTCCCGCCCGTCTTCGCCGCCAGCGCTATCGCGTTCGTCAATTTCTGCGCGAACGTCTTCCTCATCGCCATCGCCCAGCTCGCGGGCCGGCTCTTCGACCGGTTCGCCGTGGACGGCACGCTTCAGGCGGCTCCGGCGGGATTCCGGATCCTGCTGGGCGTCTATCTGCTGATCGCGGTCCCGGCGGCGATCGCCGCGTG
>JAFSZN010000159.1 GCA_017455665.1 Lentisphaeria bacterium | reverse complement strand
GAGGTGAACCCGGCGGTCAGCCCGACGACAGCGGAGAATGCCCAGTGGCTCGGGACGGGCGCGTGCTTGAAGAACGCCACGCGAACCAGGTGAACGGCGGCGAGCAGCAGGATGATCCAGCCGATCAGCATGCGGAGGTGTTCCGGTTTGTTCAGATAACGCAGCGTGACGAATCCGAGCGCAAGCCCGAGCATGGTGTACGGGAGCAGGCGGAGCACGATCTTCCAGTCGGCGTTGCGGCGGTAGTACGACACCGCGAAGATGTCGCCCGCGCAGATCATGAGCAGCATCACGCCGGTCGCGAAGCCGGGATTCAGGTCGAACGCCACCGCGAGCAGGATCACGGGGAGCATGCCGAGGCCGGGGATGCCGGACTTGTTCACGCCCACGAGCAGTGCGGAGACGGCGAGGATGACCAGCTGGAACGCCGTCATGCCGGGGAAACAGAACGCCATGAAGTCGGAAAACATTACCGGATGCCCTCCTGTTCCTCGTTCAGACGGTCGAAGAACGCACGCATGAACGCCGCCCGTTCCGCGGCGAATTTTCGTGCCGAAGCGGTCAGCAGATGGTCCGGGAGGCCGCGAAGCTTCACGAGGTATTCGCGGTAGGCGGAATCCTGGCTGGAATAGGATTCGGAGGCGAGGGCTTCCTCTTCGGAATTGTGCAGGCAGGCGCCGATGCGTCCGGCGAAATGGAACGCCCGCGCCACGCCGAACGCGCCGAGCGAATCGAGCTTGTCCGCGTCGTACACGATGCGGGCTTCGAGCGTGGCGGGCTTCAGATCGCCGCGGTAACGGTGCGTCCGCACGATCTCCGACACGTGCCGGATGACCGCCTCGTTCGTACAGCCCTCCTCCTCAAGAATGCAGCGCGCCTTGTCCGCGCCGAGCGCGGCGTGGCAGAGCTTGCCGCCGGAGGCGAGTTCCTCCGGACGCGCGACGTCGTGCAGCAGCGCGCCGAAACGCACGGCTTCCGTATCGCAGCCGGATTCCTCAGCGGCGATCCGTTCGGCGTTTTTCAGCACGCGGAGCGTGTGGGCAAAGTCATGGCACCCGGGCGCGTCGCCGAGTTCGCGGCGCACCCGTTCATAAACGCGGTCCCAGAGGCGGAGGGATGCCCCGGAAGAGTTCACGGCAGGTCTCGCGGAGTGTTACTTTTTCGCCGGTTCGGCGCCGTCCGCCTTCGCTTCGGGTTCCGGTTCGGCGTCCAGCCGGGCGAGGTCGGCGGAGGGATGCACCACCTGCAGGGAATGGCGTTCCTTCGGGATCACGGTCAGCCACTTCGGATTGCCCTGCTCGTCGACGCCGAGGTCGACCACGAAATAGCGCTTCTCGTCGTCGGCCTTGTCGTAGCCGATGATCGTGCCGCGCGGGATCATGTTGTGCTTGTCGATGATGGCGTTGCGGATGCGGCAGTGTTCTCCGATGTCGACATCGGACAGCAGGATGCAGTTATGGACGGTGGCATAGCTGTGGACGAAGACCTTGTTGAACAGGATCGAGTCGGTGACCGTGCTGCCGGAGACGATGCAGCCGTCGCAGACGATGGAGTTGATCGCCCTGCCGATGCGCGGGAGGCCGAAGGCGTCGATCTCCTCGTTGTGGATGAACTTGGCAGGGGGCAGGCTGTAGTGATAGTTGTTGATCGGCCAGAGCGGATTGTAGAGGTCAAGGTGCGGCGTGGTGCTGCGGAGGTCCATGTTCGCCTCGAAATACGCCTTCAGGGTCCCGACGTCGCGCCAGTAGGGCTTCGTGGAGAGGTCCTGGCCGGGGATCACGTTCGTGTAGAAATTGTAGGCGTAGAGGCGTTTCGTCTTCACGAGGGCGGGGATGATGTCCTTGCCGAAGTCGTGGCTGGTCTTGCCGGCGTTATGGTCGCGGTTCAGCAGCGCCAGCAGGTCGGCGGAGTTGAAGATGTAGTTGCCCATGGAGGCGAGGCACATGTTTTTGTCGTTCGGAAGCGGGGTCGGGTTCTTCGGCTTCTCCTGGAATCCGGTGATGCGCCACTGGTCGTCGACCTCGATGATGCCGAACTGGCTTGCTTCCTCGATCGGGATCGGGATCGCCGCCACGGTCGCGATGGCGTTGTTCGCCTGGTGGAAGTCGACCATCTGGCTGACGTCCATGCGGTAGATGTGGTCCGCGCCGAAGACCGCCACGAGGTCGGGATCGAAGTCTTCGATCAGGTTCATGTTCTGGTAGATCGCGTCCGCCGTGCCCTGGTACCATTCGCGTTCGCGGGTCTGCATCTGGGCGGGCACCGGGATGATGAAGTGGCCGCGCTGCTGGGCGTTCGAAAGGTTCCAGCCGTTGATGATGTGCTCCATCAGGCTTTGGGATTTGAACTGGGTCAGCACGAAGATGCTGTCGATGCCGCTGTTCACGAAATTGCTCAGCACGAAGTCGATGATGCGGTATTTGCCGCCGAACGGGACCGCGGGTTTCGCGCGCTGGTCGGTCAGGGGAGCCAGACGGGTCCCTTCGCCGCCTGCGAGGATCAT
>JAFSZN010000158.1 GCA_017455665.1 Lentisphaeria bacterium | reverse complement strand
GCTCGACTATGTCGACGTCTTCTACCATCACCGCATGGACCCGGACACGCCCGTCGAGGAATCCATGCTCGCGCTCGACCACATCGTGCGTTCCGGGCGCGCCCTCTACGCCGGCATCTCGAACTACTCGCCCGAACGCGCCCGCGAGGCGTTCGCCATTCTCCGCGAACTCAAAACGCCGGCCGTGCTGCATCAGGTGCGGTACAACATGTTCGTCCGCGACCGCGAGCAGGACGGCTCGTTCGA
Source organism: Lentisphaeria bacterium (assembly GCA_017455665.1). GTDB lineage: Bacteria > Verrucomicrobiota > Lentisphaeria > Victivallales > UBA1829 > UBA1732. The sequence goes on along the minus strand of JAFSZN010000158.1, from coordinate 3,869 downwards.
CGTGATGCAGGAATTCGGCATCGGCGGCATCATCTTCTCGCCGATGGCTCAGGGACTGCTCACGGACTGCTATCTGAACGGCATCCCGGCGGATTCGCGCATGACGCGCGAGGCGTTCCTGAAATCGTCCGCGCTCACGCCGGAAACGCTCGAAAAGATCAAAAAGCTGAACGGGCTCGCGCGGAAACGCGGCCAGAGTCTGGCGTCCATGGCGATCGCCTGGGTGCTGCGTCAGGACGCCGTCACGTCCGCCCTGATCGGCGCCAGCCGCACAAGCCAGATCGACGACGTGCTGGACGGCCTGAACGCAAATTCCACATTCACAGCGGACGAACTCGCGGAGATCGACGCGATCCTGGGAGGACAAGTCCTCCACTGATACAGTGCCGTGCTTCGCGACGGCACAGATGCGAACCTTTTTTGCTGCTCTCTTTTTCAGCTCCCTTTTCACGGCTCCTGTCGACATCCGGCAGGAGCTTTTTGTCTTCCCCGGCAGGGTTTACTTGACGGAGATGTTCCCGGTCACGGCGGCGAGGAACGCCAGCCGGAGCGATTCGCTCTTCTCGAATTCGCCGCGGATGGCGGAGGTGACCATGGATGCATTCTGCTTGCGGATGCCGCGGCTGGTCATGCAGAAGTGCGTCGCCTCGCACATCACGTACACGCCGCGTGCGTCGAGCACGTCCATGATCGCATCGGCGATCTGCGCGGTCATGCGTTCCTGAATCTGCAAACGGCGCGCGAAGCAGTCCACGAGGCGCGCGAGCTTCGAGATGCCGACGATGCGTTTGTTCGGCAGGTACGCGACGGAGATGTGCCCGAAGAACGGGAACAGGTGGTGTTCGCACGTGGAGTAGAACTCGCAGTTCTTGAGAAGGACCATCTCCTTGCAGACGTCCTGGGTGAAAGTCTTCAGGATCTTTTTCGGGTCCTGGCGGTAGCCGGAGAAGATCTCCTCGGCCGCCAGCCGGACGCGGGCGGGCGTTTCGACGAGACCCTCGCGGGAACCGTCCTCGCCGATGAGCCGGAAGAAGCTCGACACGAGCTGTTCCATCTGCCGGTCGCGTTCGGACGCCGCCGGACGCGGGGTAACTGCCTTTCTGGGCATATCAACGCACTCCTATCATTTTGTGCAGCTGCACGGACAATTTGAAACGCGGATGGGCGAGCACGAAGTCAACCGCTTCGCGCAGGTTGCTGGTGCCGTCCTTCCGGGCAAGAGGCTGGATGTTCAGGATGCAATCCGCCTCCTGCATGGAGAGATAATACGGGATGTGTTCGGGCTCGAACACGAATTTCAGTTCATTGGGGCGCGGGACGATGGGCTTGAGCTCGTTTTTCGGGGAGACCGTGACCCAGTCGACCCAGCCGGGCACGGGGAGCGTGCCGTTCGTCTCGATGCAGAGAAAGCGGGCGAATCCCCGGAACAGCGGCTCGTCGTCGTGAAGCTGGAGCGCGGGTTCGCCCCCGGTCAGCACGATAATCGCGCCGTTGCGCCCGGCGAGGAGTTTTTTCACGGCGTCTTCCAGCTCGCCGCGCGTCATGTCCTCGCCGTGCGAATGGTCGGTGTCGCACCACGGGCAGGCGAGGTTGCAGCCGGAGAAGCGCACGAAGACGGCGGGAGCCCCGGCGAACTCACCTTCGCCCTGAATGGAATAGAATATCTCGTTGACGCGGTAGCTGTACATGGCGGATCAGTCCTCGTACACGGTCGGATCGGGGATGCCCGCCTCGCGGAACGCCTCGATGCGTTCGCGGCAGGTGCCGCATCTGCCGCAGTGCTTTTCGCGGCCGTTGTAGCAGCTCCAGGTGAGGGAGAAATCGACGCCGAGCCGTGCCCCGAGCGAAGCGATCTGCCCCTTCGTCATGTCGCAGAACGGCGACAGAAGCTTCACCTTGCCCCCGGTCCCCGCCTCGATCGCGTGCGCCATGCCGTCGATGAACTCGGGCCGGCAGTCGGGGTAGATCGCGTGGTCGCCGGTGTGATTGCCGAGGATCACGGCGGAACACCCGGAATCCTCCGCGAGTCCGGCGGCCGCCGCGAGCATGATGCCGTTGCGGAACGGCACGACGGTCGACGCCATGTTGTCCTCGTTGTACGCGCCCTCCGGGATGCTTCCGCCCGATTTGAGCAGGGACGAGTGGAAGTATTTGCCGATGAAATCGAGCGGGATCTCGAGGCGCGGGATATCGAGCTTGCGGCAGATCGCGTCCGCCGCCGCCAGTTCGCGGGCATTGTGCTTGGAGCCGTAGGAAAACGACACGGCGGAGACGGCGGAGAATTCGCGGCGCGCCCACCACAACGCGGTGGCGCTGTCCATCCCGCCGGAAAAAACGACAAGCGCGTGCTGGCTGTTCATGCGGCCCGGCCTCCGTCAGATCTTGTCGCCGTGTTCGCGGGCGAGCTTGTTGATGGTCTGGAGGTCGAGCTTGCCGGACCCGAGCAGAGGGATGCGGTCGAGCTTGACGAAATCGGGCGCCTTCGGGATCCAGAGCGGCGGCACGTTCTTCTTCTGAAGCTCCTCGATGACCTTTTCGGGGACCAGGTCCGGATTCGAGTAGAACACCACGAGGCGTTCGCCGCGTTTCGCGTCGGGCGCGCCGGTCACCGCCACGTCGTGCGATTCGCTGCCGATGATCTCGCTCACGGTCATCTCGACGAGCTCGTGCGGGACCATTTCGCCGGCGATCTTGGAGAAGCGCGACAGACGGCCGGTGATCGTGATGTAGCCGTCGGACGCCATCGTGGCGATGTCGCCCGTGTTGTAGTAGCCGTTCTTGATGACCTTTGCCGTGAGCTCGGGTTCGCCGAGGTAGCCCTTCATCACGAGGCCGCCCTTCACGAGCATCAGGCCGGGCGTGTTCTCGGGCAGTTCCTCGAACGTGTCGGGATCGACGATCTTCACGTGGATGCCGGGCAGGGGGGCGCCGATGCTGCCGGGCCTGCCGCATTCGCGTCCGAGCGTGAAGATGGACGGCGCGAGGTTGATCGCCACGATGGGCGACAGCTCGGTGCAGCCGAAGCCCTCGGTCACGGTCAGCCCGGTCATCTCCTTGACCTTCTCGGAAATGTCGCTGCGGAGCTTCTCCGCGCCGGTGATGATGAACCGGAGCGACTTGAACTGGCCCGGCTTCAGCTTGCGCATGTAGGTCTGCAGGAACGTCGGCGTGGCGATCAGCAGCGTGAGCTTGTCCTTTTCGACCGCGTTGCACACGCCCTGCGCGTCCAGCGGGTTCAGCAGGAACGTCACGCGCGTGCCGCACAGGCTGGGCAGGACGAACCCGATCATGAACCCGAACGCGTGGAAGAGCGGCAGGTTGCCGACGGTCGTGTCGTGCGGCGTCCAGTTCACCGTGCGCCAGAAATTGAAGAAGTTCGAGTTGAGGTTGTGGTGGGTCAGCATGATCCCCTTCGGCATGCCGGTGGATCCGCTGGAGAAGAGCAGCACGGCGTCGTTCAGGCTGTCGCGCCACGTCTTCGGCGCGTACTGGCACATCAGGAGGCGCGAGGGAAGCAGGATGGCGTCGAGGATGGCAGTGTACTTGATGCTCTTCGTGATGTACGGGCGGATGTCCTCCAGCAGGAACATCTCCGGCGTCGGCTTGAGTTTCAGCTTGTCGAGGAATTTCCGGCTCGTGAGGATGAGCTTGATGCCCGCCTTCTCAATGGATGCCTGGCGCACGGCCTCGCCCACGGAATAGTTCAGAATCGCCGGGATGCGGTCGGCAAACAGCACGCCGTAGAGCACGATGGCGGCGTTCACGCAGTTCGGCAGGAGCACGCCGATGTATTTGCTGTCGTTCTTTTCGTCCAGCTGCCGGATCACGCGCGAGAAGATCAGCGCCTTGATGAGCGTGTCCAGGTCCTT
>JAFSZN010000157.1 GCA_017455665.1 Lentisphaeria bacterium | reverse complement strand
GTACTCCTCGATCGTCGCGATGGATTCGCCGCTCCAGCCGAAGGAGCCGAACGCCGCGCCGATCATGTTCTTGGGACGGAGGCCGCGGAGATAGGTCAGGACGTCCGCAGTACGGGGGTAGAGGTCGTTGTTGATGGTGGGGGAGCCGACGACGAGGGCGGAAGCCTTCAGCATGGCGGCCGCGGCGTCGCTGCGCGTGCAGGAGGCGAGGCAGAGGACCTGGACGCCGCATCCGGTCTCGCGGATGGCGTCGGCGACCGCGAACGCCATTTTCTCGGTGCTGTGCCACATGGTGTCGTACAGGACGAGGGCGTTCGGCGTGACCGCCTGTTCGGCGAATTCCTTGTACCACGCGAGCGGAGTGCCCAGCATGTCGCCGCGCCAGAGCGGGCCGTGATCGGGCGCGATGACGGCGACATCGAGTCCGAGTCCGGGGAAGGCATCGAGGAGCTTCAGGACCTGCGGCGAGTACGGCAGAAGAATGTTCGCGTAGTAGCGTTCCGCCTCTTCGCGCATGGTCGGGAGGTCATTTTCGTCCGCGAAGATCTTCGCCACGGCGTAGTGCATGCCGAAACCGTCCTGGGAGAAGAGGATGTTGTCGCCGGTGAGATAGCTGAACATGCTGTCCGGCCAGTGGAGCATGCGCGTCTCGACGAACTTGAGCGAGGATTCGCCGAGCTCGATGGCGTCGCCGCTCTTCACGGGCGCGATCTTTCCGGCGAGGTCGTGGAAGTGCGCCTCGAGCGCCTTCACGCCGAGGGTGGAGGCATAGACGGCGGACGGGTTCACGCGGGCGATGGTCTCGGGCAGGGAGCCGGAGTGGTCCATTTCTGCGTGGTTGGAGACGATCACGTCGATCTTCGCGGGATCGATGACGGAGGCGATGCGCTCCATCATCTCGCCGAGGAATGGGGCTTTGACCGTGTCGACGAGCGTGATCTTCCGGTCCATGATGAGGAATGCGTTATAGGTGGAGCCGCGGCGTGTGGTGTAGCCGTGGAATTCCTTGAGCTGCCAGTCGATGGCGCCGACCCACCAGACTTTGGGGGAAATCTGAATCGCCTTCATCATTTTGTGCGTGTGTCCTTTCGTGAGGGTATATTGTAATTTGAGGTTACGGGATCGTGAATGCCCAGAGGCCGTGGAGATTGCAGTATTCGCGCAGGATGAGGCCGCTGCGGTATTTGACCGGGAAAATGGCTTCCGGTGCGTCGCCCGGCTTCAGGTATTTGCGGCAGACCATGTCACCGTCGACGACCTCGATCCACTGGATGTAGTGCGCCTCCATCATCGGATGCGCCACCGCGCCGACCGTGACTTTTGTCCGCCATTCGTCGTGCGGCGCGGCCACCGGGACGTGCTTTTCGCCCGCGCCGTCGGAATGGTTTTCTATCAGCCGTGTCATGCCGCGTCCGCAGCATGCCGGGATGCAGTCGTCGCCCTTTTCGCAGGGCTGAAGCGCCTCGAAGACGATGCCGCATTCGGCGCATTTCCAGATCGTGTTCGGTTCTTTCATGTGATTTCCCCCTCAAAATGCAGGTCCGGACGTGCTTTTTCGAACGGCGGATCCGTTCGGTTTGATTCTTGCGTCCGTGATTGTTTCAATACAGTATCACCGCAATTGAAAAAATCAAGTCCGCAACGAGGAAAAGCGATGAAGAAAAACAAAAAAGCCGCCGGGAAGAGCGTTGAGGCCCTGCCCGGCGGCAGCGGAAAGACGGTCATTCTCCGGTCTGCCCGGAGGCGTCGTTTCCAAGGATATCATTTTGGGTCTGTTCAAGTTCGAGGTCGGACCGGACAAGTCCGACGGCGTCCGCCAGACGGTCGGCGGTCCCGATGTAGTTGATCGTGACCTCGTGCGAGATCGAAGCGGAATTGAAGATGCTCGGAGCGATTCTCCGGCGGTACTGAAGCGCGTACGTCCCCTCCGGCGCGCTCGCGTAATCGCCGGTGATGACGGTGCTTTTCAGCACGGGCGCGGCGGTGTCCGGATCGACGCCGACGCGCTGGATGGCGACTGTGCCGCTGCCGGAGAGGGATTTCTCCGCGAGTCCGCCGAGCGCGGTGTTCACGCCGGAGCATCCGGTCGATGCGGCGAGCATGACGGCAAGAGTAAAAAGCAAAGCAATACGAATCATATTTGAACTCCTGATGTTTGAAGTCATCTGTTGAAGAACTCCTTCATTCCGGCAAGAAGCGCGGCGCAGACCGCCCCGATGACGAGCGTGATGAACGCCTTCATCGCGGTTTTCCGTCCGGTCTGGAATGCTTCGGCGAGCGTGCGGAGCGTGTCCGCCGTTTTCGCGTCGATGCCGTTCGGACACCCGTGGTCGTACGAAGCGAGGATGTCGGTGAAAATGGCGGCGATCTCGTTTTTGTCCTCGTCTGTCATGGGCGCGGCCTCCCGTTCAGATAGGCATGCCAGCCGAAGACCTGGCAGACGAGTGCGGCGAGGATCCCAGTCAGCATGCATGCCGGACGGCAATCGTAAACAGCCTCAAGCATGACGTTCGCGGCAAGATGCAGATTGGAACGCGTGAACTTCCGGTATGACTTGTCCGGCAGGGAAAACTCCCAATCGTGGATTTCCGAGGAAGCCTCAAGCGGGCGCAGGAGCCACGAGAGCACATGCCGAAGCCAGGCAGGCCAGCCGTCCGGTCCGACGCCGTTGCATGCGGCGGCAAGCTCCGCTTCGGTCGCCTCCCAGAAGGATTCCGGCGCGAACGCTCCGAATTCGTTGCAGAACGCCCGCAGAAAATGAGCACGGGACGGGGTCATGCTTCAGTTTGCTCCTCTGCCGCAAGTTCCCAGCAGCGGTAAAACCATTCCGGCTGGCCCAGCCCGATCTTAGCGCCTTTGTACTTGCACTCCTCGTTCAGCTCCATCCAGCGCAGCGCAAGCGCGTACGCCGTCATCGGGTCCGCCTGCGCGGCATGACTGTTGTTGAACGTGACAACTTCATCAAACCCGCCGGTGAAGGACGGATCGCCGATGAACTGCCCGATGTCGTCGCAGAGTGTGCGAAACTTTGCGGCGGAGGCGGCGAACTCCTCTTCCGGGGTCGGCTGATCGTCGTTTACGACAAGACCGCCAAGATCCATGAATCTCTGTTCCGTCATCGGCGAGATCGCACCTTCGCTTGTTTTCAGCGGATCGGGAAGCTTGTCGTAGCTCTTTTCTTCAAACACATACTGTTTCATTTCCTGTTTCCTTCCTGTTTTACTGTCCGATGATGCTGATCAAGCCGCCCTGAACGACGATTTCCTGCGATTGACCGGAAACCGCGCTTACGGTCGAAGTCCCTTCGGTAGTCTCCAAATCCCATGGCCCCTGGCCACCTCCATCCTCAAGCGGCGGCACGGTCACGGTCGCGCCGTAGATACGGCCGAGGTTGGTGATAGTCGTTCCGGTAATGGCGAGGTCGCTGAAGTAGCCGCTGGATCCTCCGCTGCCAACGATGGTGACGATCGCGCCGGCAGGGATCGTGATGCCGCCACCGGGAGCTATCGGCACCGGAGCGTTAACACCTGCAAGGTCAATCACCGCACCGGAGGATATGATAACCGCGCCGCTTCCGTAGCTCGATACCGTATTGTAACATCCGCCGATCGCACTGAAAGATACGCCTCCTTTGAGGGTAATTGTGCCGCCCGCCCCGTAAACAGTGTCTGTATACAGCGGAGTTTCAATCGTGCAGTCAGACACCGTAAGCACGTTTGTCCCGCGAAGAACCATCCCTCCGGTTATTCTTGTCAGCTTCACTCCTTGCAGCAGAGCACTTCCACTGATAACAGAATCGCCTTCAATCGTCACTTCGTTCGTATTCGTCAGCTTTGTACCGGAATTGAACGTAATGTTATCAATCGTGTATGAGCCGGACACCACTCCGGAACTGTAAAGCACGGTCGCCCCGCCCGCTTCAAACGTGATACCACCACCAGGAGCAATCGGCGTGGCGTTCGTGTTGCCACTGAGGTCGAGGATAGCGCCGGAGGTGAGGGTAACGGAGCAGGAGCCGCCAATGCTTCCGCTTGCATAGGAGTTTGACCCTCTAAAATCAATCGTTCCGTTAAAGTCTACGCTTCCCCCCAGAACACAATCAGTATATTCGGCACTGGCAAGCGGGTTTAACCCAAAAAGCAGATTTCCATTCGCACCAAGATTGCCGGAGATTACGCACGCAGAAAAAACAGCTTTTGCGCCGTTTGTAACATACGCGGCTGCGCCATTATAAGCGCTATTCCCCGAAATTGTGCAGGAAGTAAAGGAAACAGGCTTGTAGGACAAGTACACAGCGCCGCCCTGCGTGGCGGTGTTATCGGTGATCTCGCAAGAAACAATTGCGGCAGATGATGCGCTGATAACACAAAGTCCTGCGCCGTTGTATGCTCTGTTTCCCGAAACAATGCAGGAATTCAGTATAATACCACCAGAGTCCACGATGAACGCACCGCCGTTGTTGCCAGTTGATTTTCCATTGGTAACTGTAACGTTAGCAGCGCTTGCTATGCGGTTTGATGAAACATAAATATTTGTCCCACCTGTCTGCGTCGCGGAATCATAGCCGAGGTCAATCGTACCGCCATTCCCCGTGACCTTCTCCACCGCGAGGCCGCCGCCGTTGACCGCGACGGTCGCGCCGGACGGGATGTACACGTCGCCGAGCGTCATCGTGCCGCCGGATGCGACCACGCCGTCCATACTGAGATTGCTGAACGTGGTCTTGCTGGTGCAGGTGATCCCGCCGCTGATGATGGTTTCCGCATAGCCGTTGCCGACGACATGCTTCTCCCCGGCATAGGTGGTCGCGCCCGCGAGGTCGACGGTCGTGCCGTTCAGCGAAGCGTCGAAGGCGATATACTCGTCGGAAATGTCATGCAGAGCGTATGGCAAGGAGCCGACCGTGCTCCCGCTCGCAACGGTCACGATGTACCCGGCAATATGGTCTTCGACACTGATGATGCACTTTCCGTCGTGGAATCTGAGCGTGCAGTTGTTGACCGTATCGGGTTCGAGCGGCTGGGAAAGAACGACATTCGCGCCGGTCTGGATGTATCCGGTGTTCGCCACGAAGATTTCGGCATGTCCCTCAAGCCCGAAAGTTCGGCTGCCGCCGACAGGATTCTCCCGGGTCAGCAGCACCTTGGCATTGTTCGCCACAGCGTGAATCTCGTATGCCTTGCCCGCGCTCAGGACGACCGTCGTGGTTTGGTTCGCAGGCGCGGTGATCGCAGGCTCGATCGCGAAATACCGCGCCTGGTCCACGGTGGAACCGCTCACGAGCGCCATCCTGTAGCCTGCCGTGATGTTGTCCTGCTTCGCGGCAAGCGAGGCGGAAAGTCCGGCGACGGCAGATTGCGGGACATTGACTGTACTGATGATCCCTGAACTTGTGACAGAAATGCCCGTTCCCGCATTGGCAGAGTTCAGTTTGTCCTGTTTCGTCGCCGCCGAAGCGGAAACTGTCGCCTGGATCATCTGTTCCGCGACAGGGCGGGTCACGATCTCCTGATCCATGGCGGTGGGATCTTCCAAACCCGACACGCGATTCCGCACCGAAAAACCATCAATCTGAAGAACGAATGCAGCATGTCCTCCGTTATCGCAGCCGATGAGTTCCCCGGTCAGTCCGGTTTTTCTTTTTGCATTGCCTAGCCATGCCGCAAGTTCTTCCGTGTTCATGTTGGAAATCGGGATCACGAATTCCGTGTAAGTCGCGGTCTCGCCTTTGATCGTATCGGTCACGGTGTGAACGGAGATGCTTTCCGCATCCGCGACCAGTTTACAGCCCGTAGTCCGGTCAAAGTCGGCACCCATGCTCCACTGCCAGCTTGAGATACCGCTGAACGAATCAACAGAATACGGCGTTGTATCGTCAAGAGATGCAAACAACCGCATTCGGAGACAGACAGAGACACCTAAAGTCAAAGCTGGCGGTTCTTCCAGTGTATGCACGTTCGCGTAATCCCGCAACATGCCGCCTGTTTCACTCGCCACCACATAAAAAACAATGTCCTGCATTTCATTTCCTTTCTTTGAAACTGTAATTGGATTCATAGTCGTAAACGACTTTGACATTCAGAGCCTGCCATCCGCGCATGTAACTGTCCGGCGCGGTGTCCGGCCCGCCCAGCCCCGACGCCGAACCGTATCCCCACGAAGCAAAGACGCCGCCGCTCAGGACAAGCGTGTTCGCCCCGGACGATACGGTCGTGCAGAGCGGATCGAAAACGTATGTGTTGTACGGATCCTCCACCGGATTTCCGTCTTCGTCACGTTCGCGCAGGTCGACCGCGTCGAACATGATCATTCCACCGGACGCCGCCGGACAGCCATGATGCGCCGGCGCAAGCTGCACAGGCTCCCAGGCGGAACGGATCGACCAGCGATCATTCGGGTCAGCCAGTCCTGTATGCTCATAGTTCAAGTGGCATTCCAGCGGAGCGATCCATCCGCCGAATTCATTTTCGTAAAAAGTCCATTCCGGGATCGCGTCGTATGCCGCCTGCGGCGATACGCCGAAACTGTGAAAATCCGGAGGCGAACAGGCATGGCGCATCATAAAGCCGCCGTCGAAAACGCTGACATGCCGGAGCAGTTTCAGCATCCTGGCCCGCTGCGAAGCCCAGGCGGCGTTCAGGCAGACCTGAAACGCGCCGTCAGCCGGGACCGTGCCGGAAGCCTGTCCGTCATAGACGGTATCCGGCACGATAACGGGTTCCGACAATGCCGCCGCGAGCGCTTCGAGCGAATCGTAAAGCACGTTCCCCGCGCTGTCCGTAAACCGGCGCGAACTGTAATCCTCCAGGGTGTGGATGAGAAACGCATCGAAGATGTGCTGGAACGACAGTCTGCGGGAAAAACCCCAGACTTCATCGTATGCGTATTCCTTTTTGATTTCCCGGAACGGGATCTCCTGCGGATCGGCGGTGTCGTACCATTCCCCGGTCAGAATGTGAGCCAGGCGGTTTTCAACGACCGCGGACGCGCCGGACGAAGTGCAGCTTTCATGGAATTCGGGATCCACGACCTCCCGGCGTTCGCAAAGCGCGGACACCAGCCCGCGCATCACCGGAAGCGGCGAACACAATGCCGGGTCGTTCAGATGATAGTCGTCCCAGCTCATCAGATCCATCTCCCGCAGATCTCGATGTCACCGCCCCAGTGCGCCTGCGTTACTGTCCCCGTCGAGCTGATATGCGCCAGCGTCCTGTACCAGCCCTGCGCTCCGGTAACGGATGCGGAAAGGCTGTTCGCGAATCCGTACACAAGAGCGGGCGGCGTGGCGGTCGTGTCGTAATGCACGGTCAGATAGATCTCGGCGGGTGTTCCCGGCATGACTGGGACCGTTCCGGCGGGCATGTTGTGGAACGTGTTTCCGATGCGGATTTCTCCTGCGTATTCATCGGACGGATTCACGCCGTTGAAGATCCGGGCGGAAGTCCCGCCGACAAGCTCCACGGCGAACGCCCCGGCATAGCCCGGCGCAACCGGTGTTTCCGAGGCGGACATACCCGCGTTTTCCGGTTCCGGGCCGTTCCATTGGATGAGCTTGCCCGCGCCGGTGTCGAGGACATTCAGGAGCGGGGAGGCGGAGGCGAGCTTGTCAAGCTGCTCCACGGCCTCGGCAAGCGCATTGAACTTCTCGCGAAGGACTTCAAAAAGATTCTCGCCGGATTCCAGTCTGGGTACGATCATGCTCCGTTCTCCTCCGCGGTTTCATACAGCGTGCTGTCCCAGCCCGCCGGGTCGGGCGACGCCTTGTAGATCACTTTCGCGATGTACCGGCGTCCGTCGGGATGGATCTGGCCGCCAAGGTTCAGCCAGTTCGCCGCGCCAACGTCGAAGTCGCCGAGCGCAGGCGTGCCGATCTTCCCGGCGCACGCCGCCGCGGCCCACGAGGCGTCACGAAGCGTGCAGTGCCGGCTGAACTCCGTGATGGTATAGCTCGGCATCAGAAAAGTTTCGCTCTGCATGACCGGCATCTTCAGCAGATGCCACGGTTCGCCGAGCGAAGCGGCTCCCTGCGGCGTCTTCACCCAGCGGTAATTCGCGCGCTGGGCCGCCGTCAGAACAGGATCCGTCGCCGTCGCCCACCATGCGGGAACCACGTCCGTCTCTTTCGCCGCGAGACAGTAGTTCCAGTTCGTCCGGTAGCCGGAATGGCGTTCCAGCGGCACGGACATGACAGTCACGTCCAGCATGTGTTCCTTCGGACCGTGCCGCCCGATCAGAAACCGCAGGTTGCTTCCGGCGTTCAGATTCTCCCAGTTAAGTTCGATCTCGTAGACCGGACCGCCAATCTGGCGGGTACGCCAGGAGACCAGTTCGTATTCGCCCGTCCTGTCCCGGTCGCCGATCGTCAGGCGTGCGCTCCGTTCCTCGACTTCTTCCCGCGTCCCGTAATAGACTTCCCGGTAGGATGCTCCTCCGGAATCCCTGCCGCGGACGACGCTTTTATGTTTCAGTTTCAGCATGTTCCCTCCCTTTTCAGTCGATCGTTCCGATTTCCTCGAGCTTTTCGGCGATCTCGTCGAGCTCCGCGTTGATCTGCCTCAGGATCTCCATGATGACTTCCGCTTCCGGATCGTATTCGTTCTGCGGCGTTTCCGCCCTGGCTGCCGTTTCCCCGTTCATTTCTGTCTCCCATTGTTCTCTGTTTTGTTCTGTTTTTCTTGTCCGGTCAGGATGTTACAGTCCCGACACCTCGGCTTCGTCGCTTCGCTCCGCCTTTACGGCGTATTTCTGGTATTTTCCTTTTTCCGCGGTCAGGACCGCCGACGTGAGGAGAAAAGTCTTTCCCTGATACGTCAGCGTCTCACCGGCCTCCGGGACGTTGCCGCCCTCCACGAGCCCGTCGAATTCAAGCTCCGTGCGCCGGCTGGTCGCGGCAAGCTTGTCCTTCCTGCCGTCCTCCCCGTGTACCGACACCGTCCCGGTCAGCGTCGAACGCACACGGATGTTCCGCATGGCAATGTCGAAGCCGCCTCCGTCCCACCCGGCAATCAATCCAAGCGCTCGCATGTCAATACCCTTTCATGGTTTCGCGCGTGAAAACCGGCTCGTCGCAGGCGACCGTGGCGAACCCCTGTCCGCGCACGGATTCCGCCGCGCCGGGCAGGACCAGTTCGCCAGACGCGGTTTTCTCCAGCGATCCGCGCACATGGGCGATGCGCATTTTGAGTTTGTCGGGCAGCGAATCGCCCGCACAGCGCACCCGGGCGCGCTCTTCGCACAGGGTCAGGTTCCAGTCGCGGAGCAGCGCTTCGGCGCGTTCGGACGTGACCGGCGTTTCGTAGCGGCATCCGGCGGCGGCGTCGATCTCCGCGGCGGCCGCGTCCAGGTCGGCCTGCGCCGTCGCCGTGCCTGCCTCGTCGTTCCCGTACAGGCCCGCATAATCCTGGCCGAGGCGCACTTTCAGTTCATTGATCGTGGCGTATGCCATGAGACGATCCTTTCATTCTGTTGTTGTTTGAGCTGCAAAAAGAAAAACGGCTGTCCCCGGTGAGGGGGGGGGAGGGCGGAGAATCCGTACGGCGGATATCCTGTTTGACGGCAATCAAAAAGAATCCGTTTCCGTGCCAACCAAGGAGATAATCACGGCGGATCCCCCGTGCCCTGTTCCCCCCTCATCCGTCAGCCGCTTATTCCGTGTTCGGTCATTCCGTGTCCGGTCAGCCTGCGGCGGTGCCGCCGCGTCCCAGCAGATGCGGGAAGAGCGCGGCAGCGTTGCCGTAAGCCTCGGCGCCGAAGAGGATCCTGCCGTCCATGAAGACGTTTTCGTCGTTCGGCTGGTTCAGGATCGTGAGAGAGGCTTCCTTGTTCTTCAGGACCAGGATCGGCTTCAGGGCGCCGGTGAAACGCCCCAGGAACCAGTAGTTGGCGTTCGTGCCGGTGAGGCGCGGGCTGACGACCAGTTTGACCTTGTCCTTGTGCGGATTGGCGAATTCCTGGTCGCTGGCGTCGCGGTACGTGTCGGAGTACAGGATCTCGCGGGCGGTGTCC
>JAFSZN010000156.1 GCA_017455665.1 Lentisphaeria bacterium | reverse complement strand
GTGGTCTCCCAGCGGGAGATCGATACCCACCGCGAGGGCGGGTTCTCCTCCGCGCTCCGCAGCGCGCTCCGCGAGAACCCGGACGTGATCGTGATCGGCGAAATGCGCGACCCGGAGACCATCGCGGTCGCCATCAACGCCGCGCTGACCGGGCACCTCGTCATCAGCACGGTCCACACGTCCGGCTCCGTGCAGGCGGTCGAGCGCATCATCAACATGTTCCCGGAGGACGGGCGCGAGCAGACCGCGGCCGACCTCGGGGCGGCGCTGAACGGGATCATCTCGCAGCGGCTGATCCCGTCCGCGGGCGGCGGCATGATCCCGGCGGTCGAGATCCTGCTCGGCACGGCTCTTGTCCGCAAGCTCGTCGCCGGGCGCGACTACAGGTCGCTGGACGACGCGCTCCGCAGCAACATCGAGCAGGGCATGATCCCGTTCAACCGGTCCATCTTCCGCCTGTACCAGACCGGGAAGATCACGCTGGACGACGCCCGGCTCGCGGCGGACAACCGCGACGAATTCGACCTGCTCGTGCGCGGCATGGAGAGCGGCGTCGACGCGTTCCGCAGCTATTACGGCTCGAAGCTCGAGGGCGCGACCGACGACACCGTGGTCGACATGCGGACGCTGTTCCTCGCCTCACTCCAGGTGAAAGCGAGCGACCTCATCCTGTCTACGGGCGTGCGCCCCACGCTCCGCATCAACGGCGAACTGCGCGAGCTGAACATGCCGGTGCTGGACAACGACGACGTCCGGCGTCTGCTTTTCAGCGTGATCAACCAGCGCCAGCGCGTCGAGCTGGAGGAGAACCGCGAGCTCGACTTCGCGCTGTCCGTCGATTTCGGCAAGGAGCTGAACATCCCGAACTCGCGCTTCCGCGTGAACGCATTTTTCCAGCGCGGCACGCTCGGCATGGTCGCCCGTGTCGTGAACGTCAAGATCCCGACGCCCGCCCAGCTCGGACTGCCGGACGTCGTGTCCGGGCTCTGCACGAAACGCCAGGGGCTAATCCTCATGACCGGTCCGACCGGAAGCGGCAAGTCCACCACGCTCGCCTCGCTGCTCGACGTCATCAACCGGACGCGCAACGCCCACATCATCACGATCGAGGACCCGATCGAGTACGTGCACCGGAACCTCAATTCGATCATCGAGCAGCGCGAGCTTCACGCCGACACGCACAGTTTCGCCGCCGCCCTCAAATACGCCCTCCGCGAGGCCCCGGACGTCATCATGGTCGGCGAAATGCGCGACACCGAGACGATCTCCGCCGCGCTCACGGCGGCCGAGACCGGGCACCTCGTCTTCGCGACGATCCACACGAACAGCGCGCCGCAGACGGTCGACCGCATCGTCGACTCGTTCCCGATGTACCAGCAGAACCAGATCCGGCTTCAGCTCGCGAGCACGCTGCTCGCCGTGATCTCGCAGCGCCTCATCCCGAGCATCGACGGTTCCAGCCGCATCGCCGCGTTCGAGATCATGATCGGCACGCCGCCCGTGCAGGCGCTTATCCGCGAGGGCAAGACGCACCAGCTCCAGACCGTAATCGAGACCAGCCTGAAGGACGGCATGTGCACGCTCCAGCGTTCCATGGAGGACCTCTGCGCCGACGGCCTGATCTCGCAGGAAGAAATGAAACGGTTCGCCGCCGACTACAAGCAGATCAACGCCCACTGAGAAGCATGAACTTTTTTCAGCCGGAAACAGGCGGCTTTTCGCTTAAAAAACGGGTGATGGCCTACTGCGCCAGGACCGCGATATTCTGCCAGGAGGCAAGAGTCTTGTTTTCGATCTGCCAGTAGCCCGCGGCATTGGTGGCATTGTTGCACCAGGCGATGTCGTCGGTGCCGTCGCCGTCGAAATCTCCGACACCCGCGAGCGTCCATTCCGCCGTATTCACGGCGCTGAGGATGGACCATGAGCCGAGGTAACCGTCATCGACGCCCCAGATGCCGACCACGCCTTCGGCGTTGATCATGGCTATGTCATTGACCGTATCGCCGTCGAAGTCGCCCGCGCAGAGGAAATCCCACTCGTCCGGATTGGCAACGCTGACCATGCGCCAGTCGACGGGATTGTCCACGATCCAGGTGCAGTAGGCGTTGTAAGTGAGATCGCCCGCCCCGACGAAAGAGTTGCGCCACAGCATGTCGCATTTGCCGTCGCCGTTGAAATCGCCGGTCGCGACCATCTCCCATTCGGGCGAATACCCGTTGATGAGCGTCCATGTCACGCCGCTCTCCCAGTAGCCGAGCAGCCCGACCGTGTCGGAGGCGCCGGTCGGATTGGCGACCAGCACGTCGTCCGAACCGTTGCCGTTGAAATCGCCGGTGCCGAGGATCCGCCAGCCCGCGCCTTTCTTGTTCAGGACCTGCGAAGCAAACATGCCGTCTTCCTGCGTCATTTCGCCGACGACATAGCCTTCTCCGTTCATGCGGAGGAAATCGTCGCGTCCGTCGGCGTTGAAATCGCCCGCGGCAAGGACGTTCCAGCCGGGTTCGAGAAGAAGACCGTCGCCCCAGGTTGTGCCGTCGGCGTAGATCGTGACCATGCCCTCGGATTGTTTCGCAAGCATCGCCTGGCCGCCGCCCGCAAAGCAACCGGTGAGGTACGGCGGGACGACGACGGGCTCCGGGATTGCGCCGATCGAGAGAGACAGGATGCCGCCGTTCAGTTTCAGCGTGTACAACGCATCGCCGATTACGGCGGGATCGCCGGCAGTGAGCGTGCCGAGCGGCTCGCCGAGTTCACCGACGACCGAGACCGTCCAGCTGAACTCCGCAACGCCCCCGGCAAGCGCATAGTCGCCGTATTCCTGCGAACCGGAGACCGTGAGCGTGCAGACGGGGGAGCCGTGCACAAGGGAAAGATCGTTGACGCGGGCGTCCGAACCGGGCGCAAGCGCGGAGATATCAAAGTCGAGGACGGCGTTTCCGTAGACGTTCACGGACGCGCCCTCGGCGAAGGTCATCCGCCCGGTCAGTTTTCCGCCGCCGGAAACGACGAGCCAGCCGTCGGGATTGACCGCGACGCCGTCGACCGCGCCGCCGGACTGGACGGTCGTCCAGCCGTCGACCTCGATGCCGGACGCCGTGCCGCCGGAAGAGATCGTAAGGAAGCCGTCGGAAGCGACCGCGGCACTGTTCAGGATGCCGCCGGACAAAACGGCGTTCCCGCCGGTGTAAACATTGACGTTCTGCACGGAGCCGCCGGAAACCAGAAGCCTGCCGCCGTCCGAGACGGTCACGCCCGAGGCGGAGCCGCCCGCGAAAACCGTCGCGGTGCCGTTCAGATTGACTTTTTCGGCGACGCCGCCCGAGGAAACGGCAAGGCGTCCGGTCTCCGCAAGCGTGAGGAAGACGCCGGAGCCGCCGGACAGAATCTCGACGGAGCCGCCGGACGCGGCATTCGCGACGTATGCAGTCCCGCCGGAAGAAACGGTCACGACCCCGCCGCTGTTCGCGACGAGGGACGCCCTGCCGGACGCTCCGACTGCCATGGAACCGCCGCTCCGGATGCTGTTCACGTTGGCGCTGCCGCCAGCGGAAATGAGGATGCGTCCGCCACCGAGGACGGTCGTGCTGTTCGCCACGCCGCCGCAGACGTCCAGGAATCCGGATTCGGCGACCTGCGTCACGAGCATCTTCCCTCCGGAGCAGACGGTTGCGGAGCCGCCGGAAAGAACGGATGTATCGCTCGCCGTGCCGAATACTTCCAGGCCGTTGCCGGAGCTTACGGTGAGACCGGAACTTGTAATGCCGCTTGGGATGATGTCGGTTGCCATGGGCGAGACCTTTTCTTTTGGATGACTGTGCTGACAGATCAGCTGAGCTTCAGGACGGCGGAGAAAGCGCCGTCGTGCGCATTGGCGGGGAGGAGCGTCTGTTCGCGGACGAGCGCGAGGCCGGGATATTCGGAAAGAAGCAGCTGGACGCGCCCGAGATTTTCCTCGAACTCGAGGCTGCAGGTGGAATAGAGGAGCGTGCCGCCGGGCTTGAGCATGGAGACCGCGCTTTTCAGGATGGCGTGCTGGAGGACCGTGAGCTCGGAGAGGCGCGTTTTCGAGAAGCGCCACGGGACGTCCGGGCGGCGGCGGATGACGCCGGTGTTCGAACAGGGGACGTCGGCGAGGATGAAATCGAAAGACTGCGGCGGGAACGGGAGTTCGCGGGCGTCGGCGGCGACGGTCTTCGCCCTGACTCCGGCGCGGCGGAGGTTGACATTCAGCGTGGAGACGCGTTTCCGGGAGCGGTCGGCGGCGGTGATCTTCGCGCCGGGCGCGGCACGCTCGGAACGCATGATGGTCTTGCCGCCGGGCGCGGCGCAGAGGTCGAGGATGGCGCCGGACGGCCTGGAATCCAGCAGGCAGAGCCCCATGGAGGTGGCGGGGTCCTGCACGTAGAGGGAGCCGTCCTGCAGCAGCGGGTTGTCGAAAAGCCCAGCGGTGTTTTTCAGCGTGAAAAAACGGAAATCGCCCGTGTCGAAGTCAGGATCGAAGGGTTCGGGGCCGCAGTCCGCCAGCAGGGAAGCGTCGGCGCCGGGACGCAGCCGTACGGAGATAGGCGGATTGGAGGCAAACTGTCCGAGGATGGCGGACGCGCGTTCCGGTCCGTAGGCGGCGGTCCAGCGTTCCCGCAGGAGCGGCGGGCAGTCGGCGGGGATGTGCGCCCGGTCGATGGATTCGTCGCGGACATAGGCGCGGAGGATGGCGTTCACGAACGCGCCGCCGCCGGGACCGCGGAGTTTCTTGGCGGTGTCGACGGCGATGTTGACCGCGGACTGCCAGGGGAGCCCGGTCTGGAAGAAGACCTGCGCGGCAGCGAGGGAGACGAGGAGCCGCATCTGCTGGTTGACCTTGCCCTTTCTGGCGTGCCTGATGAGCAGGGAATCTAGAAAGAACTTGTGACGGAAATATTCGAACAGAAGGGAGGCGACGGCGGCTTTCGCGGGGAAATCCCCGGCGCGGAGGTCGTCCAGGCAGTCGTCGAGGGAGACGCCGTCATTTTCCCATGCGGTCAGGGCGGAGAGCGCGTGTTCCAGGATGCCCTCGGAAATGCGGGATGTCTTCAACGGAGTGCCTTTCTGTCATGTGTGTATGTGAGAATAAGAAAGCCGGAGCCGTATGCTCCGCGTTCCATTAATATAGCATAAAGACGGCGGAAATGCAACCTTGCGCGGGAAAGATATTGGCACGGAACGGCCCCTTCCGGCTGTTCAGTGTCGACGAACACATACCTGAACGAATCCAGAAAAGACCAGGAAGATCAGAAGCCGACCTTGCCGTCGTCCGGGGGCGTCGTACGGGAAGTGACGCCAAAAGGAGCATCATGCGTTCCCGAGGGGGCGGGGAGGATGTTTCCCGGTCTTTTTTGGGCGGATTTGCCGGAAAGGCGACGGAAAAGAGGTTCCAGCTCCGTGGTCGTGGCGGAATCGCCGGAAAGCGCGGCATGCCAGCCGGAAAGGCGCGAACCGAAGAGCTTTGCGAGCCAGGAGCCATCCGGCAGGTCCTGGAAGGCAGTTCGGAGCGAGCCGAATTGGTTCATGATGCTGTCGGGGACACGGCCGTTTTCGAGCGAATCCGGATCAAGGTCGTACAGGGAACGAACCAGGCGTCCCATAAGCATGCGGACACGCTGCTCCGCCGAAAAATAGACGTCCGGCGGATTCGGGTCGAGGCGGGAAAGGACTGCGAGGCAGTAGGCGTCGGCACGCGGCGGATGCTTTCCGGCAAGCGACGCGGCGGAGCGGAGATGATCGCCCATGTCGGCGGCGGAATCGACGGCGGACGGGGCGGCGTCCAGCATTTGGCAGACGGCGGACACCCAGGCGGCGGCATAGCGAGCTTCGAGGGGATAATCGTGATCGGCGAAAGCAAATTCGGCATCGATCAACGGGGACTCGTAGAAGGAATCCGTCAGGAACGGGAAGGATTCCGCGGGCAAGTCGCCATAGATGGCTTTCAGCGACGGGGCGGCGTCCAGCAGGGAGCGCTGGCCCACGAACCGCGGCAGGAACACGAGGAAGCAGATCCCGGACATCAGGAAAAGCAGGATCAGCAGCAGCGTAACGTGCGAAGACCGGAAGGAATGCTTTTTCGAGGGGTCGACACGCCCGGCCGGGACATTGAGGACTTTACGGGAGGGCATCTGTTTTCCGGCTTCTTCCGCGGGAACGGACTGTGCAGGGCGCATGATGGCGCGGAGCGCGTCGTTGATCCGCGTGACGACCTGTTTGTACGAGGGGCGCGCGGCGGGGTCGCGGCTCATCATGTCGAGGATGACCGAGGAAAGCGCGCGGGTGATGTCCGGGCGGACGAGGTCGGGGGGTACGGGGTCCCTCTGCGTCCGCATGCTGACAAGCTCCTGCATATTGTCCGCCTGGAACGGCGGCTCGCCGGTCAAGAGATGATAAAAGGATGCACCGAGGCTGTAGACATCGCCTTCGGGTCCTTCCTCGCCTGTGAGGACTTTTTCCGGGCTGACATACTGGGGGCTGAGCCACATTTTCGAAGGATCCAGGAAAGCCGAGGCGGATTTGCCGGAAACAGCCTGGGAAAGCCCGAAGTCGGAGATCTTGGCGTTGGAGTCGAGGTCGAGCATAATATTCGCGGGCTTGACGTCGTGGTGAATGACTCCATGTTCGCGGGCAGCATCCAATCCCTCGCAGACGTCGCGGACCCAGCGGCAGGTCTCCATGACAGGCAGGCGGCCCTTCGCCTTGCGGAGACGGCTTTCGAGCGTGCCGCCGCCCATATACTGCATGACGATGTACGCGGAGCCGTTCATTTCTCCGCAGGAATAGATGGGGACGACAGCGGGATGGTTGACTGTCGCGGCGATGCGCGCCTCATGCAGGAAGATGCCGGATGAAACCCCCTGTGCGGCAAGGCCGGGATCGAATATCTTGATGGCGACTTCGCGGTCAAGCGCCAGGTCGAGCGCCCGGTAGACGGTCGCCATGCCGCCCGCCCCTTCGGGCGATTCCAGCAGATAGTTGCCGAACCATTTCGGGACGATCAGGTCGAACGAACAGGCGGGGCACTTGACGCGGGAAAAAGGCTCAAGCTCGGAAACGTCGAGCTTCTGTCCGCAGCCGGGGCATGCGATCTTGATTTTGCGCGGGGCCTGTTCCGCCATGGTCAGGCTTTTTTCCCGTTGGAGCCGGTTTCCGACTTTTCCGCGGCCTCGGTGGCTTTTTCCGCCTCAAGCATCGCTTCCGGCGTGAAGGTCACGAGCGGAGCGTTCGCGGAATTCTTTTCCGCCGCCGACCAGAGATCGGCAAGGAGTTTTTCGGCTTCGGCGGCATTCTCGGAGCGGTAGCCGCTGTCGCCGATGTTGGAGAGGCGTTCCAGGATGGTCGTCGGGATGAAGTCTCCGAGCGGGACCCTGGTCATGAAGGCATCGTCGCGGCGGCGGTCGAACGTGACCTCGATCACAAGTCCGGCGGTGATCAGATCGTTCAGCACGGCGCGCGCGATGCGAATCGGGATTTCAAGTCTGCCGGAAATATCCGTGATGGTCACGGCTCCGGTCCGGCTGTTGAACGCATCACCGAGGAGCTTCATGATGCGGATGGCGCAGATGGAACGGTAGTGCATGCAGAGGGGCAGGTCGCCGGGGTAGTATTCGTAGTAGTTGACGTTCTGGACGGCGAACGAGAACTGCGCGCCGAGGAGGATGACGGTCCAGGTCGCCTGAAGCCACAGGAGGAAGAAAGGCAGCGCGGCGAAGCTTCCGTACACCTTGTTGTAGCTCGTCAGGATCGTCTGCAGGAACATGTAGATGTACTGGGTGACAATAAGGAGCGTGCCTGTCAGGATCGCGCCCGCGAGGGCGGCTTTCGGCTTCACGCGGGTGTTCGGGATGAAGAGGTAGAGGAAGAAGAACATGACCCAGGAAAGGACAACCGGGAAGACGTAGCGGATGGCGTTCAGCAGATAACTCTTTCCGGGCAGCCACTGGACGCCCTCGATGCTGGCCATGCCGAAAGTATTGAGGCCGAGGAGGAGCACGGCGAAAACCGGACAGAGGAGCAGCAGCGTAATGTAGTCGCTGAGCTTGCGGAGCATGGGCCGCCCCTGCTTGATGCCCCAGATGTCGTTGAACGAGTTTTCGATGTTGGCGAGCAGTTTCAGCGCCGTGAAGAACAGCATGCCGACGCCGATGCCCGTGATGACGCCGCCCGCGGCGACCTTCAGCGTGGTGTCCGCAAAGTTCAGGATCCATTCGGCAACCTCCTCCTGCCCGACAAAGCTCTCGACGAGCTTTTCCCGGAGCATCTCCTCGAAGTTGAAGCCGCGCGCGATGCCGAGGAGGAGCGCGACGAGCGGGACGACCGACATGAGGGTGAGGAACGTCAGCGAGGAGGCGCGCAGCGCGCATTTGTTCTTCACGAAGTTCTTGCCGGTGAGCAGGAGGACGCGTTCGACGGCGAGCGGGAACGCCTTGCTTTTCGGCAGGTCGGCCGTGCGGACGTTCCAGACTTTCTGTTCGATCTGCTTCAGCGGGGCGGCGGCGTCCTTGGCCGGCTGTTCCGCGACGTTCACGGCGGACTTCGTCGCGGACGGATCGTCCGTGCGGACGCCGGCGGCCGTTTGTTCGTTTTCTTTCAGGGGAGTGGGTTCCATGATAGATCTCCGTTTGTGAGGGGGAATGAAAACAGGTTCAGGTTCAGCCCGCGGCGGGTTCCGGTCCGGGCGGGGGAAGCTCGGCGGGCGCCGTCTCCTCCGCCGGCGCGGGCGCCGGAGCGGGAGTGTGTTCGGTTGAGGGGGGCCAGAGAAGTTTGACCGCGGAAACGATGACGATGATCTCGACGACGATCTCGAAGAATCTCTGCGGAGCGCGTTTCACGAAGAGCACGCCCAGAAACGCGCCGAGCAGGATGAGGGGAAGCATCGGAAGGACGGCATGCACCGCGGCGACCGTGACGCGCCCCTCGAAACAGAACACCGGGAGCTTCGTCCAGTTCATGATCATGAAAAACCAGGCGCAAGTGCCGACGTAGCGATCCTTCGGCAGCTTCATGCTCAGCAGATACAGCGCCATCACGGGCCCGGCGGCGTTCGCCACCTGCGTGGTGAACCCGGCGGTCAGCCCGACGACAGCGGAGAATGCCCAGTGGCTCGGGACGGGCGCGTGCTTGAAGAACGCCACGCGGACCAGGTGAACGGCGGCGAGCAGCAGGATGATCCAGCCGATCAGCATGCGGAGGTGTTCCGGTTTGTTCAGATAACGCAGCGTGACGAATCCGAGCGCAAGCCCGAGCATGGTGTACGGGAGCAGGCGGAGCACAATCTTCCAGTCGGCGTTGCGGCGGTAGTACGACACCGCGAAGATGTCGCCCGCGCAGATCATGAGCAGCATCACGCCGGTCGCGAAGCCGGGATTCAGGTCGAACGCCACCGCGAGCAG
>JAFSZN010000155.1 GCA_017455665.1 Lentisphaeria bacterium | reverse complement strand
GGACGGCCTGTATGGAGGCTATGTCGAGTGTGAGAACGGCATTATCACCCACGTCGAGCTCCCGAACGGCGTGAAGGCGGACGGCGTCTGCGCCTACGGCTGGGACCAGGATCGCAAATGCCAGACCGTGTTCTTCACCGGACTGACCGACAAGGGAATACCTGTTTGGGGACAAAGGATTCCTCCCGCGCCTGAATCCCAGGGGAAATGAACTGAAACACCTTTCCCGAACTTGAAAAGAGCCGTCCGGATTCAACTCCGGGCGGCTCGAACACACATAGTGTGTTGCAGTAGTGCCGTGCTACGCGACGGCACACTGCAAGCAGCGGAGGGCTTGCCCTCCTTATTTCTTCACGCACTTGGCGTCGGACCAGCTGCCGACGGCGCGTCCCTGCCAGCCGAGGCCGTCGGACCCGCCGTACGTCTCGGTGAGCTTGTGGAATCGCGTCGGGATCGTCTGCATCCAGTTGTTCACGGTCACATGTCCGTCGACGTACAGGATCGGCGGCGCGCCTTTGTGGCGGGACTTGTCGTCGCGGACGGTGCCGAGTTCGCCGATGCTCGTGTCGTTTTCGCGGATGCGCAGGTGGTACGCGTTGACCGTCTCGTATTCTTCGGTATTGCAGGATCTGCCCGGCTGGTGGTTCGGCCCCCAGTGGTCCGTGATCAGGATCAGGTCGGAGGGGCGCTGCGGATCGTTGAGGCGGCTGTTCACGAGGCGCGGATCGACGATGGCGTCGTTCGAGCTGCTGCCGTTGGAGCCGTCCTTGTATTTCATCGTGCCGCCCTTGACGGGGTTGTTGCGTCCGTAGCTCGCGGTCGCGCCTTCGGACGTGTCGGCGGGGCATTTGAAGACCTTCACCATGGCAAGGCCGGTGGCGTTCAGGCAGTCCTCGCGGTTCTTCTGAACGGCGTCCAGGTAGTTGTCGGAACTTTCCTTGCCGTCCTTCATGCCGCCGTTTGCGTTCAGCAGGTCGCGGTACCAGGTCGACCAGTTGGCGATCACGCTCATCTTCTGGTTGTTGTTCTGCGCGTACTGGCTGACGTACACGCCGAGGTTCTTCTGGTTCGCCAGGCACTGCGCCCTTCTCGCGCTTTCTCGGGCGGAGCGCAGCGAGGGGATCAGGATGCCTGCCAGGATCACGATGACGGCGATCACGACCAGCAGTTCGATCAGCGAATAGAAATGTTGTCTGGGATGTTTCATGGCGGATTCCTTTCCGACTGGGGGCTTCATCCAAACGGAGTCCCGGATCATGTTTGATGTCGTTTCATTCACTATACCACGCTTTTCCGGAAAAATCAAGCTTTTTTTATTGTTTTCGGAAAAAAGCGGACATTCAGCCTTTCCAGCCGTTCCGTTCGTAGAAAAAATGCGGCCAGCGGAGGACCAGGTGGACGGCAAGCGCGCTCCGCAGGAACCAGTTGAGCGTGATCAGATCGTCGAACCACAGCTCGCCAACGAGAAAGGCGACAATATTGAGCACGAGGACGGCGTTCAGCACACAGTCTTTGGAGATGTAAGGCATCTTCATGTGCGTCCGTCCTCCTCGTATTGCCTGTTGTTTCCGGACTGCCGCCCCGCCCTATTTCTTGTGTGCCGGGTCGTCGGACCAGTCGCCGTATGCCTCCGTCGGTTCCGAGTTGCCGGCGTTGGCGCGCTGGGACGGGGGGATTGTCGCAAGCCAGTTCTTGATCTCGACGTGGTTGTCGACATAGAGGAGCGGCGGCGACCCCTTGTGACGCCAGTTGTATCCGGCTCCGGAATAGCCCCATTCCCCTTCCGAATTGTCTGTGGCAGGACGGATGTGGAACACGCTTGTCCTGTCATGCTCCTCCTTGCTGCTGGCGAAGTCGTTTCCGTTCATGGTATGCTTCGGCGTCCACCGGTCCGTCATGAGGATCAGGGACGAAGGGGTGCGGACATCGGTGATGCGGGCCTTGACAAGCCGCTTGTCGCCGGACAGGATGTATCTGCAGTCGTCGTTCCGGGCATAGCTGACGGGGATCCGGTTGTTTCCTTTTTCCGTGATGCCGTTGCTTCCATTGTGGGAGACGTCGGACGGACAGCGGAACACCTTGGTTGCGAGCGTATAGCCGGTCTGATCCTTCTTGATGGCATCGGCATTCGAGGTGGTGAGGACAATGCTCGGATCGGCACCGGCGGAGGCGGCGATCATGCCATACCAGTTTGCCCAGTTCCCGATGATCCTGTTGAAGGACAGTCGGTCGCTCATCGCATATTGCTGGATGAACATGCCGATGGATTTCTGGTTGTTGAGGCACCCTGTCTTGTGGGCCGTCTCCCGCGCGGATCTCAGCGCAGGGAGCAACAGCGCGGCAAGGATTGCGATGATGGCGATCACGATGAGAAGTTCGATCAGCGTGAAACGACGATGCGCGAAAACGCGCGCATAGAAGAAAGATACCGTTCTGTGGCGGGTTCCGCGCATTTTGATGCCTCCTGGAATAAGCTGTTATTTTTTCTTCAGGACCGGGTCGTCGGACCAGCTGCCGTAGGCGTGTCCGGTCCAGTTCATGTTGTCCTTGATCTCCTGGACGGAGTAGCCTTTGACGGTCGCCTTGTAGTCGACGGAGGTCACATGGTTGTCGACGTAGAGGATGGGCGCCGTGCCTTTGTGGCGGGAGCCGTAGGCGTCGTAGTCGCCGATCTCGCGGTCGTTACGAAGGTTGAATGCGTTCACGGTGTCGAATTCGCCGCCGTTCGGCCAGGCGCCCAGGCTGGAATCGTTCTTGATCGACTCGCCGGGGGTGTGGTTGTCGGACCAGCGGTCGGCGATGATGATGAGGTCGGACGGGGTCTTCACGACATTGATGCGGCTGGCGACGAGGCGCGCGGCGCTGTCTTTCTTGAGGGTCCAGCCGCCGCTGGGATCGTTACGGCCGTAGCTCGCGGTGCCTTTGGTGATGTCCGCCGGGCACTTGAATATCTTGGCGATGCCCTGCCCCGTCGCGTCGAGATTGTCTTTCCTGACGTGGGATCCGCTTTCGTTTTTGTAGGTGCCGCCGTTCGCCAGCACGATCTTCTTGTACCAGTCGTTGTAGTTCTGGACCAGCGTAAGGGTCTGCTTGTTGTTGAGCGCGTACTGCTGGATGTAAAGGCCGAGGTTCTTTTCATTGTTGATGCAGCCCGCCTTCTTCGCGGTTTCGCGGGCGGAACGCAGCGCGGGCAGCAGCATGGCCGCCAGGATCGCGATGATGGCAATCACGATGAGGAGCTCGATGAGTGTGAAATGACGTTGTGCGACGCGTTTGATAGTCATTTTCCCGTGTGTCCTTTATGATGAAAAAGAGAGGTTGTTTCGTTCAAAACATCCATAAATATAACCCGTCAAAGGCGTTTTTTCAAGTCTTTTCCCCACTTTAAAGAAAAAATGGCAAACGGTCCGGCGCATCCATGCACAGCGCAATTTCAAAAAAACGCATCCGTTCAAAGGCCGGGCACAGCCATCTGCTTCGACTTCGGCACCCAGAAGGTGTTCTGATACACTCCCAGCGGATATTCCACGACGTTCTGGTAGCGCTTGTTGATCACGAAAAGATCATAGGGCGAGACGAGGAAGAGGTACGGCTCCTCCTCGTGGATGAGGCGGTGGAACTGGTGGTACAGCTCCGTGCGCTTGTCGAGGTCGAAGCACGTGCGGATCTCCATGATCAGGCGGTCCGCCTCCGGGTTCGCGAACGAAACGAAGTTGCTGGACGCCTCGATCTTCAGGTTGTCGGAGTGCCACAGCTGGTACGGGTCGTTCGAGACGGACATGCGCCACGCGAGGCGGACGGCGTCGAACTGGCGCTTGTCGATGCGTTCGAGCATGACGGACCATTCGAGGGAGAGGATCTCGAGCTTGACCCCGGCGCGCGCGAAATCCTCCTTCAGGATCGGCAGGAGCTTCTGGTCGGTCGTGCTGGAGTTCGCGTAGATCACGGTGAAGACGAACGGCTTGCCGTCCTTGTCCAGCACGCCGTCGCCGTCGGTGTCCTTCCACCCCGCGTCCGCGAGCATCTTCTTCGCCTTCTCGACGTCGAATTCATACGGCTCGACCGAGGGGTCGTTGGCGCGGGAGTCCACGAAGAACGGGCCGGAGACCGGCCGCACGAGGTCGTAGTAGACGTCCCGGATGATGCGTTTGCGGTCGACCAGGTGGCTGAGCGCCACGCGGACGTTCCGGTCCTGGAACAGCGGGTTCGTGAGGTTCAGCCCGATGTAGGAATAAGACATGCTCGGCAGGCGCATTTTCCGCAGGAAGCCGCCCTCCTGGAACTCCGCCGTGCCAGTGTTGTTCACCCACTGTTCGGTCGTGAGGCTGTCGGCATCGAGCGTCTGGGACCGGAGCGCCTGCAAGCGGGTGTTCGGGTGCTGGATCAGCTCGTAGACGACAGTCTTCAGCGCGGGCATGATGCCGAGGCGCTTGCCGTAGAACTTCTCGAAGCGCTTGAACACCACGCGCTTGCCCTTCTCCCAGCTGTCGAGCTGGTACGGGCCGCATCCGACGATCATGCGGTTGCGGACGTGGTCGTCGTTGAACTTCGCGCCGTCGAACGGCCCTTCGTAGGCGTGGTAGAAATGGCGGGGAAGCGGCATGAGCGAGAGCGTGATCTCCTCGGAAAGGATATACGGACGCTCCCACACGACTTCGAACTCGTAGTCGTTGATGACGTTGACCTGCTTCAGGTCGGCGAGGTAGCTCCGCATCGGCGCGGCGTTCACTTTTTCGTCCTTGATCACGTCCACGTAGAACTTGAAATCCTCCGCCGTGACCTCGACGTTCTCCCATTTCTTCCCCGTCTCCGGGTCGGTGAAATCGTGCCACAGGATGCCCTTGCGGAGCTTGATGCGGTAGGTCAGCTTGTCCTCGGAGAGCGTCCAGGACTCCGCCATGCGCGGCACGAACCGGTCGATGTCCTTGAAATGGCGTTCCGCGAGCGTGTCGCAGGTGAGACCCCAGAAATCCGACACCGTCGCGTCGTTGTTGATGATCATGTTCATGTTGCCGGTATCCGAGGTGATCGCACCGATGAAGCGGCCGCCCTGCTCGGCGTTCTTGTCGTAGAACTCCACGTTGCCCGCCGGGGGCTCGCCGGAAATGGCGGAACCGCCGCCCGACGCGACGGCGATGCCGCGCGAGGAGATCTGGTCGATGCGTTCGGAAAGCTCGGCAACCGCCTTCGCGAGGGCTTCGGTCTGGAATCTCTGGCGGTCGATCGCGGTCACGACGCCGGCGCCGATGATCGCGAGAACGATGAGGCAGAGGAAAAGGAGAATGGGCGTAAGGAATGATCTGTTCTGCATAGATGGAAACCGGGGTTATGGGTCACTTCTTGCGGGTGAATGTCCTGCCGAAGCCGTACTTGGTCGGCGCCTTGTTGTATTCCTCGCGCGCCATCGGCTCGTTCTCCTCCATGGCGCGGATGCGGTCGGAGTCGCACGGGTGCGTGGACAGGATGGATTCGAGCTTGCTGGAGCCTTCGGCGTTGTTCGTGAAGCGCCGCCAGAACGTGTAGGACGCGCTCGGGTCGTACCCGGCGCGCGCCATCAGGACCAGCCCGATGATGTCCGCCTCGGATTCGTTGCTCCGGCTGTACGGCAGCATCACGCCGAGCTCGGTGCCGGTGCCGTAGATCGCGTCGATCGTCTCGCTGTTGAACGCCGCCGAGACGAGGACCGCGCCGAGGGACTGGAGGATGGAGCGGGACATGCGTTCGCCGCCGTGGCGCGCGATGGCGTGGCCGATCTCGTGCCCGACCACGAACGCCAGTTCGGCTTCGTTCGCCATGCTGTCCATGATGCCGCTGTAGACCGCCACCTTGCCGCCGGGGAGGCAGAACGCGTTCTGGATCTCGGAGTCGAGCACCGTGAACTCCCACTCGAATTCGTCTGCTCCCGCGACCGCCTTGATCGCGTTGCCGCAGCGCGCAAGCGCCGCGTTGTACTCGGCGTTCTTGCTCACCGGATACTCAGCCTTGTATTCCTCGTAGGATTCGGCGCCCAGGCTGTTCTCGTAGGACTCGGTCGTCAGCAGGAACTGCGAACGCCCCGTGACCGGGACGCTCCGGCAGCTGCAGAGGCCGCAGGCGAGGACGATCAGGGACAGGATCAGGCATGATTGCACGGGATGAAAAAAGCGTTTGACGGCGGATGTCATGGTATTCGCTCCTGAGTGGATGGATGAACGATGAAACAGTCTGAATAGCGGGATCGCTTTCACGCGCGGACAGCGTGTGTTTCTAAATATACTTCACTCCGCTTCATCTTTCAAATCGTTTCCGGAAAAAAGTTCGCGGGAAATCGCGGCGGCATCCGCCTGCGAAAAACAGGAAGGCGGCCCGGCTGTGCGAAGTCGGACCGCCCTGCCCCGCCTGTTTTGAGGCGGGGACGAACAGCGTTACAACGGGATCGCGTAGTCGATCTGCGGGATCACGCGGAACCAGTTGGCGGGGGCGCGTTCGAGCTTGACGGTCGTTTCGTGGAGCAGATTCCGCCGCAGGATGGAGAGCGTCACGATCGAGCCGGAGTCGAGCGAGAGGATCCGGTTGCGGAGGTCGTAGGTGTCGGTCACGTCCTCGCCGTTGAGCTTCACGATCACGTCGCCGTCGCGCAGGCCCAGACGGTCCGCCGGGGAATCCTCGATGATCCTGCGGATGACCGCGCCCTTCTGCACCGCCTCGTTTTCGTCGCCGGGCGCGCGCATCTGCGTGGGTCTCGCGCCCATGATGCCGAGCCACGGACGCACGATCTCGCCGTGCGCGATGAGGGTGTCGGCGACCGTCTTCGCGATCTCGGCGGACACCGCGAACGCGATGCCGATGTTGCCGCCGCTCGGCGCGAGGATGCAGTCGTTCACGCCGATCACGTCGCCGTCGGTGTTCAGAAGCGGCCCGCCGGAATTTCCGGGGTTGATGGAGGCGTCCGTCTGGATGTAGTTTTCGTACAGGTTCACGCCCACGCCGGACCGCTGGACGCCGGAAACGATGCCCGCGGTCACGCTGTGTTCCAGGCTGAACGGCGCGCCGATTGCGATCGTCCACTGGCCGAGGCGGATGTTCTTCGGGTTCGCGAACGTGAGCGCCATGAACTTCTTCCCGCGCGGCGGCTCGACCTTCAGCACGGCGAGGTCGGACGTCGGGTCCGCGCCCACCAGGTCGGCGTGGTACTCGCGCCCCTCGTTGTCCGTGACCAGAAGCGCGTTCGCGCCGCTCGCCACGTGATAGTTCGTGAGGATGTACCCGTCTTCGCGGATGAAGAAGCCGGACCCCTGCCCCGCCGGCACCTCGTAATACTGCGCGGGACGTCCCCAGCCGCGGCGCGACGGCACGATCCGCTGGTTCGAGATGCAGACGACCGCGGGCATGGCGCGTTCGATGGTGGCGGTAAAATCCGGCCAGGCGGCCGTCCCGGCTGCCGGAGGCGGCGCATACTCGCGCATTTTCGTCTGATGATCCGCCTGCTCGTCCGAAACGGGCGGATTCACGTACTTCAGGACCAGGAGCGCGGAGCACGCGCCCGCGAGAACGGCGAAAAGTGTATTGAAAACGGATTTCATGGCAGGGTCAATCCTTTCCTGTTATTTTTGATTCGGCGACGGGATCGTTCCGATCCGCTGCATGTGGAGCCGCCGTGCCGACGTCTGCGTGAGATCGGCGTCAAAAAACAAGATGCCGTCCTTTCGCAGCGTCAGATGACCGCGGCCTGTATGATTGGACAGCAGAATACCGTCAATTGTTCCGATGGAAAACGAAAAATGTTCGTCGGAAAGTTCGCAGGACGAAATCGCGCCGCGGTACGGGAGCGCCGTGACCGCCGGACCGTCCGGCATCTTGCTCAGGGCGTTCGAGGGCGCATGGATATCTATGACCGGGATCTGCGCGGCGAATGTGTCGAGGCCGTCGAACGACGCTTTGCGTCCGCTGGAGACCGCAACGGACCGGCAGACCGTGATGCCGCGTTCATGCAGATAATCCGCAAGCGCGCTCCCCGTCCGGTAGTCCGGCACGTTCACCACGTCGGCGCGTCCGAACGCGGGATCCGTCACGACGACCGCGGGTTCCTGTTCGGTCCCGCCTCCGCTCAGAATCAGGATCTCGGCGGGGAAGAACGCCGCCCGGAAGCACCAGAACAGGAACAGAACAGTCATAAGCGCCGCCGCGCATGCCGCCCGACGCCAGTGTTTCGCGTGGAGCAGATAGAACATCGCAGCGAGGAACAGAACGATCGTCCACACAGGCGGACGCGGGATCGCAGTCTCGCAGAGTCCGCCGAAGAAACGCCCCAGCCATCCGATCAGACGGAAGACCTGTTCGAGCACGCCGGAGAAGAAAAGACCAACCGGCCCCGCCCACGAAAAGAGCAGCGCCACGCCCGCCGCGACGAACGCGACATACGCCAGCGGCATCACGAGCAGGTTGGCGGGAACCGCCGAAACCGGGAAAAGCCCCTGATACAGGATCGACAGCACGCCGCTGCCAAGGCTCGCCACAAGAGTCGCGGCGAACGCCGACAACAGGATCCGGATCCAGCGCGTCGCCCGGATGCGCCACACGGAGATATAACGCACGGGGAGCGGCTGCGTCAGCTTCCGCGAGAGGAATCCGAGCAGGATGCTCCCGACGTCGCGCGGCAGGCTCAGCAGCAGCGCCACGGACAGAAACGAATAGTACATGCCGGGTTTCAGCAGGCTCGCTGGCGAGATCACGAGGATCGCGTACGCCGCCAGCATCAGCGTGTTGATGTGCGAGGTGGCGAGCAGCAGCGAACGCAGGACCAGGAACGCCGCGATCATCACGTAGGCGCGCATCGCGGGTTCGCGCATCCCGGTCGACAGCGCGTAGAACAGCAGCGGAACGAGCACGAAAAGGCAGCGTTTCCGGAACGGCACCCAGACCAGCAGAAGCAGGAGAAGGGAGGCAAAAATGCCGACGTGTGTGCCGCTGACCGTCAGGATGTGGATCGTGCCGCTGGAGAGGAACCCGGCGCGCGTCTCCTTTTCCAGCGCGATCCTGCGTCCGCCGAGCATCGCGCCCGCCATCCGCACGTTCTCCACGCTCCGGAATCCCCGGCAGACCGCCGCCAGCGCGGCGTCGCGCAGATCGTAGAGCGCCCGACGGAATCCGGTCCCGTGCGAAACGACCTCCAGAGATTCCGGTTCCGGGCGGAACAGTTCATAGATGCCCTCGTGTTCGAGGTAGGCGGCATAGTCGAAGGAACCGGGAAAGAGCGGCGGCTCCGGCGCGGAAAAAACGCCCTTCGCAAGCACGGTATCGCCGAATCCGAGCGGAATCGTGATCGCATTCTCGCCCCGGCCGCAGTCCAGCAGGACGCGCGGCTTTGAATCCTCAAATTCGATCCACGGAGCGTTCGTGCCGTAGCGGAACCGTTTCACGCGGCATTGCAGATTCCGCACGCGGAACGCTTCGCCGGGCCATGCCGATGCCGACGGGTCGTCGACGGTCAGTTCGGCTTCGGCGGCGAACCGCGCCCGCCCCGCCTCGTCCGCGACAAGATTCCTCTGCTGTCCCGACCAGACCAGCGCCGCGATCAGCGCGGGCAGCATCGGCAGGGCGAACCGGACCAGCGCGTCCCGCGTCGGGATCAGCGCCCACACGAGCAGTGCCGACACCGCCGGGATCAGGACATAAGGAAAGCCGTTCCCCCGGACAGAGAGAACGGCTGTGACTGCCGCAAGCAGGAAGAACGCCGCGGGACAGGACTGTTCGAACGCGCTCGCGCTTATCCGGAGTCGGCGGAACAGCGCGCGCGGAGAGACGGTTCTGTGTCCCGGCACGGATTCCATGGCGCGGCGCCCGAAGGGATCCCGTCACTGGAACAGCGTGCAGAGGATCGCCTTGTGCATGTGGAGGCGGTTTTCGGCCTCGTCGAAGACGATGGAGTGTTCGGACTCCATGACCTCGTCGGTGATCTCCTCGCCGCGGTGCGCGGGCAGGCAGTGCATCACCTTCACGTCGGGCTTCGCATATCCGAGCATCTTCATGTCGAGGCGGTACGGCTCCAGGATCTTCATGCGTTCGCGGGATTCCTTCTCGAAGCCCATGCTCACCCATACGTCGGTGTAGACGAAATCGGCGTCCTTCATGGCGGCGACGGGGTCGGTGGTCCATTCCACCTTGCCGGGACCGAGGTCCTCGTCCATGATCGCCTGGCGCGGACGGAATTCCTCCGGCGCGCCGATCGTGAACGTCATGCCGGCGAGCTTGCATGCCATCATGAGGGAATTCGCCATGTTGCTGGCGCCGTCGCCGAGGTACGCCATCTTCAGCCCTTCGAGCTTGCCCTTGCGTTCCCAGATCGTGAAGAGGTCGGCGAACGCCTGGCACGGGTGGTAGTCGTCCGTGAGCGCGTTCACGATCGGGATGGAGCCGTACTGCGCGAGCCCTTCCACGTCGGACTGCCGGAACGTGCGGATCACAATGCCGTGCAGGAACCGGCTGAGCACGCGGGCGGTGTCGGCGATGGTCTCGCCGCGTCCCATCTGGGTCTTGCTCTCGTCGAGGTAGATCGGCTGGCCGCCGAGTTCATGGATCCCGACCTCGAACGAAACGCGCGTGCGGGTCGAGGATTTCGCGAAGATCATGCCGATGGACTTGCCTTCGAGCGGGCGGGGCTGGTTCGCCTTGCCGCGTCCGGCCTTCAGGCTGGCTGTGGTTTCGATGAGTTTTTCCAGGGCGGCGCGGTCGAATTCGCGTCCGGTAAGCAGGTGTCTGATCATTTCCGACCTCCTTTCGAAGCTGAATATTCCTTGAATGCCGCGCCGATGATGCGCACGGCCTTGTCGCAGTCCTCCCGCTTCACGATCAGCGGGGGCAGAAGGCGAAGCACGACCTCGCCCGCGGACAGGGCGACGAGCCCCTTCTCACGCAGGACGGGGAGGATGTCCTTCGCCGGGAAGTCGAGCACGACGCCGAGCATGAGGCCGCGTCCGCGGACCTCCTTCACGAAATCGTACTTGTCGACGAACTTTTCGAGTTTGCCGCGCAGATACGCGCCCATCTCCTTCACGTTGTCCAGGATCTTGTCCTTGTAGATCGTCTCGAAGACGGCGAGCGAGGCGGCGGTGGCGAGCGCATTGCCGCCGAACGTGTTGCCGTGGGTGCCCGGAGTCAGCACGCCGGACAGACGCTCGTTGCACACGAACGCGCCCATCGGGATGCCGTTCGCGATCGCCTTGGCGAACGAGAATGCGTCGGGCTTGATGCCGTATCCCTGCCAGGCGCAGAGCGTGCCGGTGCGGCCCATGCCGCACTGCACCTCGTCGAACATCAGCAGGACGTCCTTCTCCTTGCAGAGCTTGTCGAGCCCCTTGATGAACTCCTCGTCGGCGGGCACGATGCCGCCCTCGCCCTGGACCGCCTCAAGCAGCACGGCGCAGGTCTTCGGGCCGATCGCCTTCTTCACGGACTTCAGGTCGTTGAACTTCGCGAACTTGAAGCCGGGCATGTCGGGGTTGAACCCTTCGCGGTACTTGCTGCGGCCGGTCGCGGCGAGCGTGGCAAGCGTGCGTCCGTGGAACGAGTTTTCCATCGCGACGATCTCGTTGCGTCCCGTGGCGTTGCCCCACTTGCGCGCGAGCTTGATGAGGCCTTCGTTCGCCTCGGCGCCGCTGTTGCAGAAGAACACGCGGCCCTTGCCGAACGTCTTCTTCACGATCAGCTCGGCGAGGCGCGGACTGTTTTCGTTCAGGAAGTAGTTGGACACATGCACGAGCGTCTGTGCCTGACGGCAGATCGCCTCGGTAACGGCCGGATGGCAGTGTCCGAGGTTGCACACGGAGATGCCGCTGGAAAAATCCAGATATTTGCGTCGGTTCGCGTCGTACAGGTTGACGCCGCCGCCGCGCACGAACAGCACCGCAGGCGTCCCGTAGGTGTTCATGACGTTCTTTTCGTAGAGTTTCTGGAGTTTCTTCGTTGTGTCCTGTTTCATTTTTCCGGAATCCTTTCCTAATAAAGATGGAAAAGAGTTACTATAGCACGTTTTTCGCAGAAAACAATCTTTTTTCAGGCTTTTTTCCGCTTTTTGTCATAAAAACGGTGGAAAAACTGAAAAAGAACGGCATGCGCCGGTGTTTTTCAGTTGCCGGAGCATGCCGTCGAAGCCGCGCGGCGTTCACATTCAGTTCAGGCCGCCGCGGACTGGATTACGGGATCAGGATTCCGCGGTCGCCTCGCCGATAGGCGGCGTGTGCTTGTGGTCCTGTTTCTTGTCGAGATAGCGCCGCATCTGCGCGGAAGCCTTCGCGACGGCCTCGTCGATCGCCTTGTAGACGTTGTCGAACGCCTGGGAAGCCGCCGTGACGGGGTGGTCCTTCACTGCCGCGTCGAGGTGCGCCGTGATCAGGTTTCTCTGCAAGTCAAGAACGATCTTCACGCTGCTGATGCGCAGGCGGAATTCGGAAAAGGCATCTTCCGCCGCTTTCACGGCGTAATCGCGAACCTCGTTGTCAAGTTCGAAGTGACGAACGCTTACGGTAATGTCCATACGAGACCTCCTTGGTTCTGATGGTTCTTCGAGCGGACCGGACCTCCGGTCCTGTTCTCTCTGCCTTCAACTTACATCTGTTTGCCCCAATTGTCAAGCCCTTTTTCCGTTTTTTTCCGTTTTTTCCCCGTTTTTCCCGGGATCGTGCGGAAAAAGCCCCCGCCGGAAGCAAAAAAAGTCCCCGGCACGCCGTGTAAAAAGCGAAGCCGGGGAAATCTGTTTTTGAGGGAAACGCCGCAGGGGAATCAATGACCGCCCCGCGGCGCATCGTTTTCAGAACGTTTTCAGAGCGTCATCATTTCGGCTCGTACTCATTTTTGACCTTGTCCGTGCGGAACGGATAGGCCGGGAAACCGTCCTTGTTCATGAGGTTGACGTCGCCGCGGTACATGATGTAGGCGAAACGGACGGTCTTGGGTTCCTTGACCTTGTCGGAGGAGACTTCGACGGTGTCGCCGACGATCTTGGCGTCCGCCCAGACGAAGTTGCCGTCGGCGCCCGCGATGGCGAACGCGCCGGGAGCCTGGCCGTCGGAGGTGGTCAGGCCCTTGCCGACGTTCTTGAAGTGGATGATGCACTTGTCGCCCTTGATGTCCATGTGGTCGTAGACCGGACCGACGCCGAGTTCGCCGCCGAAGTACTTCCACTCGACGAGCTTCGCAAGGCGGTAGCCGAGGGTCTGCTTGTCGCGCGGATGGATGTCGGACTGGTCGCCGATGTCCATCAGCGGGACGCTGCTGACGTTTTCATAGATGTAGGACATCTCGTCCTGGATCTCGCGGGTAAGCGCCCAGCCGTCGACCCTGCTGCCCATCGGGGGCTTGCTCTTCCACTGGTCCTCGGGGAGACGGTTCATCGGGGTCCACTGTTCGAACCCGGCGAGCTGGCAGATCACCCACGGCTGCTTCGGATCTTTGAACTTTTCGCGCCAGCCCTCGATGAGCATTTTGTGGAGCGCGTAGTAATCCTTGTTGCCGGTGTTGGATTCGCCCTGGTAGAAGAGGACGCCGCCGACATTGACGCGGGTCCAGGGAGCGGCCATGGCGCCCCACATCGTGCCGGGGAACTTCTCGCTGGAGAACTGGCCGCCGCGGACCTGTCCGTTTTCCGGATTCGCCGCGCCTGCGAGCAGGGCGTCTTCGATCTGCTTGGCTTCATTGCGGTTGTGCTTCGCGAATTCGCTGTCGGGGATGAAGGTCTCGATATTGACGCCGCCCCACGCGATCATGATGAGGCCGACCGGGATGTCGAGGTCCTTCTGGAGCTGGCGGGCGAAGAAATAGCCCGCGGCGGAGAAGTTCGGGACGGTCTGCGGACTGCATTCCATCCAGATGCCGGTGTTTCTTCCCGCGCCGACGATGTCGTCGAACTCGGTGCCGGGGGCCTTGGTCTTCGGCACTTCGAACAGGCGGATGCGCGGATAGTTGGCCGCCGCGGCTTCCTGCTGGTGGTTCTTGATCTGGATCATGGTGTTGCCGGTGGAGACGGGCAGTT
>JAFSZN010000154.1 GCA_017455665.1 Lentisphaeria bacterium | reverse complement strand
TCCTGGTGGTCCCGAAAATGTGGGCGATGCTGGTCATGCTGCCGCTCCTGACCGTCATCGGCGATTTCGTCGGATGCGCGGGCGGCTACATGGTGATGCGGAGCGAGCTCGGCATGCCGGTGGACGTGTTTCTGCGGCTGACCCGGCAGGGCGTCGCGGTAAAGTATTTCATCGAAGGCATCCTGAAGAGCGTCGTCTTCGCCTACATCATCACCATGACCGGCTGCTGGCGCGGATTCCGCACCGGCAGCGACGCCATCGCGGTCGGACGCTCCACGACCTCGGCGGTCGTGACGAGCATCCTCTTCATCGTGCTGGCGGACGCATTCCTCGCGAAACTCTTCACCGTGTTCTACGAATGGGGGATGTGAGCCATGACTGACATCGCCGACACCGCAACGCCCGCCCCCGCCGTGAACACCGCGACGCCCGCCATCGAGGTCCGCGGCCTCTCCATCGGCTACGGTTCGCGCGTCGTGCTTCAGGACCTGGATTTCCGCATTGAGCCGGGCCAGATCGTGACGATCCTCGGCGGGTCCGGCTGCGGCAAGAGCACCCTGCTCAAACACATCATCGGCCTCTACAAGCCGCTCCGGGGCGACATCCTCATCAACGGGCGCAGCATCGTGACCGCGGACGAACAGGAGAAGCGCTCCATCATGTCGGAGTTCGGCGTGGCGTACCAGGGCGGCGCGCTGTTCCGGTCGCTGAACCTCGCCGAAAACATCGCGCTCCCCATGGAGGAGCTGACGAACTGGAAACGCGACGAGATCAGGAAACGCGTCTCCGAAAAGCTCGCGCTCGTCCACCTGGACGGCTTCGAACACTACATGCCGTCGGACCTCTCCGGCGGCATGATCAAGCGCGTCGCGTTTGCGCGCGCCCTCGCCCTCGACCCGAAACTCCTCTTCTTCGACGAACCGTCCGCGGGGCTTGACCCGCTGACCTCCGACATGCTCGACAAGGTGATCCTGGAGATCCGCGAGAAGACCCATGCCACGATCATGATGGTCACGCACGAGCTCCCGAGCATCTTCCGCGTCTCCGACCGCGTGATCATGCTCTCCGCGGAAAAGAAGGGCATCGTGGACGACGGCCCGCCCGCGTATCTCCGCGACCACAGCGCCGACGAATACGTCCGCACGTTCCTTTCGCGCGGCGGCACCTATCAAAGCAACAGCACGGAGCCGGACCATGCCTGACATCCCGGCCGTTTCCATGTCATTTTCAGGAAGGAATCCCGCATCATGAACGACAACAGCAAATTCAAACTCGGACTGTTCATCATCCTGGCGACAGCTGTCTTTTTCGCCGGGCTCTTCATCCTCGGCACCATGGACCGCTTCAAGGAGAAGGCGCACATCTCCACGCTCGTTTCGGAATCGGTCCAGGGACTTTCCGTCGGGTCCTCCGTGAAATACCAGGGCGTGCCCATCGGCAACGTGAGCGAGATCATGATCTATCCCATCGACAATGTCATCCGCATCGACATGGAGATCAACATTTCCAAGTTCAAGGTCCAGCAGGCCGGCCACGCCCCGGTCACCATCCCGGTCGAGGATTTCAACGAACATGTCGTCGAAGCGGTGAAGAAGGGCCTGTGCTGCCGCATGGAACTCGAAGGCATCACCGGCGGCAAGTACATCGAACTCCAGATCGAAAAGGATGCCTCGCCGCGGAAATACGACACGGAGGAGTTCGGGATCGAATACACCTATGTCCCGAGCCAGCCTTCCCTCATCAGCGACCTCCGCGGCAGCGTCACGGCCATCCTCGCCAAGCTCGAAAGCATCGACTACAAGGGCATCAGCGACCGCACGAACGCCGTGCTGGACTCCATCAACGAGCGCGTCAACTCGCCGAAATTCGACGAGACGATCGACAACGTGAACGCCATGGTCACTTCCGCACGCAAGAGCATTGACAACCTCGAAAAGCTCACCGGATCCGACGTCAAGGACAAGATCGACAACATCTCGCAGAACGTCAGCGTCGCCGCAAACGCGGTCGAATCCCTCGCCAAGACCGTTGAGACGGAGATCAAGGTCATTGATTTCGCACAGATCAACGAAAACCTCCGGTCCTTCCTCGCGACAGCCATCCGCACCAGCAAGACCCTCGACGAGACGCTGTTCAACGTCAACAACGGCGTCGACGCCCTGATCGAGCTGATCCTGTACATCGACAGCGATCCGGCCGCGCTGATCCAGGGCAAGAAAAAGCCGAGGACCGATGCCGACGACGACGCCCAGGGCGACGGCAAAAAACGCTGACAGAACGCCCCGTTTCCAGTTTCCAGCTCAACCCTACACATTTTTCACTGAACCTACATTCCCGGGAGAACCACCATGAACGTCCTGATCCTGAACGGAAGCCCCCGCAAAAACGGCAACACCTCCCACGCGTTGCGCGCCATCGAAGACGGTCTGAAAGCCCGCCACACAGTCGAATCCCTGAACGTCTACGACTTCACGTTCCGTCCCTGCCGCAACTGCGACGCCTGCAAGCGCAACGGCGGCAACTGCATCCAGTCCGACGACACGGTCAAGATCATCAACAAGGTCGCCGGCGCCGACCTCGTGGTCTTCGGGTCGCCCGTCTACTGGTGGGGCATCTCCGCCCAGCTGAAGGACGTCGTCGACAAGTTCTATTCCAGGGATGACGCCGCCGCGACGCCCACGCTCCGCACGAAGAAGAAGATCGGCATCGTGGCATGCGGCGCGGATTCCCTCTCCAATCCCGAATACAAGCTCATCTCCGACCAGTTCCGCTGCATCGCGGAGTTCCTCGGATGGGAAGTCGTCCTCGACGAATCCATCTGCGCCGCCGCTGCCGATGACCTGGCGAAGGACGCCGCCCGCCTTGCCGAACTCAAGGCCGCCGCGGAAAAACTCTGATCTCCCGCCATTCCGCATCCTTCATCCGACGGAAGGAAAATACCGGCGCCTCGCGAAGACGCCTCCCGATCATCCCCGCCGCGTCAATATCGTCCGCTTCACTTTCTGTTCATGAACATGAGGAAGTGAGCGGCGACAAAACACAGATGCAGACCGGCGATCTGGCATGCCATCATGATGATGAATCTCGTCTGGTCCGTTTCTATGGGCGGAGTCTCCATATTCCGGGCGACCATCACCTTGAAGGTCGAAGTAAGCGCAGTCAGGAAGGGCTGGTCAAAAGTATACTTCCAGTACAGGAAGAAAAGCAGGAAGAAACCGCCGAAGCTGAACATGAAATTCCAAGTGCTGCGCAAAGCCCATTCGGGATACGCCATCAAAGTCCTCATCGCGGGAGAGAGGAGTTTGCGGTGCAGGCGGCGGGAATGTGTGGTAAAGTACGCCGCCTCTTCAAGTTTTCCCTTGTCGTAAAGAAGATTTGAAATCTTCTCAGCGATTTCCGCCATGCCGGAGAGAAAAATGGTATTCCGGACACGGTTGTTGTCGGCGCGGCATATCCTTCCGATCGCGTTGTGAATATCAATATACCGGTCTTTCATGTCCAGGTGGGCGCGCACACCTACGAATTCGCACTCAGCCACGATTTCATAATGGTGTTTCCAGTAAACCGCCTCCATGGAAACGGCAGGCGTTTTGTTGTCCAGAAGCTCAAGCGCGACATCCGCGAGCACGGCGGCATAGATTGCGCTTTCCACATCCAGGACTTTCTCCTTCATGTTTTCCGCCCGCCGAATCAGGCGCGTGGCGATCTCTAGCGCCACCCCCGGTGCGGCATGACCGCTTCCCTCGCGCTTGTTCTTCGGATTGTCGGCAAACTGTCCGGTCCGAATGACCTGCCGGTAAAAATTGACGACAAAATCTGTGCTGTAAACAGCCGGGCAGTTTTTGCCATTGGGCAGTCCGCATTTATTGCGAAGCCCGAATATGCCTGCAAGCGGCTTGCGCGCAACATCCCAGAAACGGCAGTTCCGATCCCTTCCCTTTTCTGAATTATTCCAAACCGGATCGTGATTGACATAGCATTTCGGCATAAATGCCCATTGGCGGTATTTGACGACATAGGGGAACCGATCCAGTTTAAGATTGTCGTTCAGCCAGTTGACGATAGAGAAACGGAGAAAGAGAAAGAGCAGCAGAATAAAAATACAGGACGGTTTGTACACGAAAAAAACAATCCCCAAGGAAAGATAAACCATAAGTTCTATCAGATTCTTCAGCCAGTACCCGATCCATTTTCCTCCGGTATAATTGAATAGTCTGCGTTTCAGGATCCGTACGATCTGCTTCATTTCTCCACCATAGGAAGCGATGACATTTCTATACGGCATCGAGCCGATCCCGGCTTTTCTGAAATACGACTCAAGAGTTATCTTTTTTTCATGCCAGACCGCATTTTTTTCTCCCGGCTGGGCGGCGGTGGTCACGATGCGAAGGTCAGCGTCGGAAATCAGACGGAAATACCTATCCCGCTTGTCTCCGAAGGCAATCTCTTTCGAATATTCCTCATTTCTATCGGGAAAGCGCAGGCAGATATCCTCAAATACGACAACCGAGTTCACCTGATGCCCGGTTCCTTCCTTCGTTTCATCGAACTCGGCCGCACAGGGTATCTTTTCGCGAATCGGATTCACTCCGGAATCACTCGCGGGCGCGGTGAGCAATTCCTCCGCGCACCGGGCCGTCGTTACGGGGAATCCACGATATCCGAATCGAAAAGCAGTGTAGATGTTGATGAAAGCGAAATAAGGCTCCTCGTCAATCGCAAAGGCGACATCCCGCCGCAAATCGCTCTTCCCATAGCCGTTGCGAATTCGATTCAACAGGATCCCACGAAGCCCGTCGCCGTCGAACAACGGCGAATAACCGCCCAGACATAGTTCAATCGCCCGCCTAAGGCCCAAGGTACTGGATCCGATAGTCCCGTCATTGTAAACAGGGATCCATTGTATTTCAGGAAATGTCAGGATCATCATCCCGGGAATGCTTGTCAAAGCGTGGATTCCCCAGGCATTTTTTGCTTTCCCGCAATCAATGATTCCGACAAACCGGTCGTGTACCGGGTCATGCTCCTGAAGACTTGAATCTACCGCACAAAATAGACGCTCGAATTCTGCAAGCCTGTCCGTATCGTTTTCATCTGCGCGGGGATTAAAAGATAAAGAAAGAGATCTGCTTTCAGGCATTCCCATTCTTGTCGAAATGACTTCCAGCAACTGCCCTATGCTGTTCAGAAAGATTTGTGATGACGAAACTGACAGAAATTTCAGCATCATTCATCCTTTTTATTAAAATAAATCCGCATCATTTCCTGAAGGAACTGCTCCTGATATTCCTCCCGTTTCGGAGACGAATTGAGCAGATTCGAGAATATAACACCATTTTTCCCAAGCATCCAGCTTCTTTGGCTGCACTTGAAGAGCTTGTAACAGATCAGACTGGTAACAAAAACTGCAAAGAAATAGGAGAAAAAACAGAGTGCCATTTGCAAATACATGAAGGAAGAGGATTGACTTCCCTCCTTGTACCAGGTCATCTTGAAAGAGCTTCCGAGTCCCTTTCTTTTTTCGTTCGTGTTCCCCCCAAGATTCGCTTTTATACTTTTCGTCTCTTTGGTTGTCTCATCTGCGGTTTTTCCTGAAGCCGTTCCCAATACATTGGAATCAGTACCCTCTCCGGAATTCGTAACGGCTTCCGTCTGGCATGGATTGGAAAAGACAAATGAACTGTCGGAGTCACATTTGAAAAAGAAGGGAGCAAGAATCAAGGCGATCAACAAAACCGCAAAAAGGATAAAAAGCCAGGGAAAACACCACGGCGGACGAGCTACCGTATTGAGAGCTTGAAAAGAATTTTTTATCTCTCTGTTATCATCAACCAACCGATAAATGTCACTTCTGTTATCATCAATCAACCGATAAATGTCACGAAGAGATTCTTTTATCTCTTTGTTATCATCAATCAACTGACGAATGTCGCTATTGTCCATATTACCACCTCAAATCTTGTTTATTTCTTTTGTGATAACAGAAATGAGCTCCCGCAAACAATCATCCGCGGAATACTCTTTCATATCCATATAGTTGATGATGCAGGAGCAGAAATGCTTCAGTTTTTTTCCGTTTCCCGATTCCAGGATCGCCAGTTCCGCTTGCGTGAAAGCATCTTTATTTATTTGAGAAAACCTTTTCCCGCTCCAAAGACACTGGCGCCACCATTTCATTCCCGGCCAGGAAAGCTTTTCCTCTCTTTCTTCCAGGTTCATTTCCAGAAGCGCCTGACAAAGAATGGATATTCCCCGAAGGTGATCGTAATCGGGAACCGTGCTGTCGGCATTTGCCCATTGCTCAAAGCGTTTGCGCACGGAATTCTCATTTTTATCTTCCGGCAGTCGCAA
Source organism: Lentisphaeria bacterium (assembly GCA_017455665.1). Lineage (GTDB taxonomy): Bacteria > Verrucomicrobiota > Lentisphaeria > Victivallales > UBA1829 > UBA1732. The sequence continues at coordinate 55,276 of JAFSZN010000154.1, read as the reverse complement.
TGCGCTATCCTTGAAACAAATGGACGGACAGCTGTTGTATTTGCTCACGGAAATGAAAAGATGCCGCGCCAGAACTGGATCATCCGCCGTTGCTTTCCACATTCTCCGGGAATCGCGGCGGCAGTCCCCTTCCCCATGTCCGCCGAAATGAATCAGGAAAATGACGTTGCTGTCCTGAACAACGCCGCATTGATCGCAGACATCAAAAAAAGTCCGGACCGCATTCCTGACAGCATCATCCTGACCGTTTTTCAGCGTTTTTGCCAGTTCATCGCACGCGGGCTGCTGTTCGTGAAGCACAAAACATGGACGACTTGAATCGGAAAGCAGGAACGCCTCATGCCCGTTAAGATTCATCGGCTGGGCGGCTGACGATGCAAATGAGGAGAAATCATTGCTGTCCTTGGATATGTAGACATAATGGAACATCCCGCGCATTCTCCTTTCAATGCTTATTCCTGCTGTAAGGCAAAGCGTTCATCACGGCATTGACCAACAGCATTTTTTCCGGGTAATTGCGGAAAAGTGTACCCTCGATCATCGAAAAAGGCAGTACCTTGACGGAATTTGGAATGTTGTCGGGACGTCCGCGTCCGGTGGTGACAACCTTATAGTCCACATATTTAATCTCATTTATCAGCTCTTCGACATGATTCTCGTCGTGGTGATCCTCAAGGACTTTGTCTATGATTCCCTGATGAATGATCAGAATATCCCATCTCCGCTCACTAGCCGCAGGCGTTTTTTCCGTATTCGTAAGCAACGGAAGGCTTGAAGGACATTTCAAATCATCCTCCTTGAGGAAAAAATCCTCCTGTATGTCAACGACATCAATCTTCATCGCCTCAAAAACGGATTTGTTTGCGGTATGGTCTTTTAAGAAATTGCTGACACGTTCATCAATGATCAGGACCCGCATCAAAGCGTTTTCCGCCAGGCGCACAAACATCCCGATGCTGTCTTTTTGCTCCGGATCCTGCGACTGCGACGAATCCGACGGATGCATAATCCGATGGAGAGTATTGAGATACGACTGCGATCCGCTTAACGCCTCGGCATACAGACAACCCTCCGGACAATCCTTGTCATGCCGGCAATACTTGATCCTTGGGTTGTCGCCGTCGCCCACAAGTTTTATATGGACCTGAGACAGATTCTTGTTCAGCTCTTTCATAACCGATTTCTTCGATTCTCTTCCATCGGTCTGATTGATGGAATACCCATGCGGCAGAGTGGTTATGCGTTCCTCGTATTTGCGGAGAAGCGAGTCGGAGATGTCATAGGCGTTCTTGAGCTCTTTTGTGATGATTTCAACGGGAGAATCCACCAGGACCGCGAACGGCGATGCATGCTTCATCGACGTTTCTCCACGAAGCAGCTTTCTGATCTCATCATTGCCGCATCCCTTGCTGGCAATTGAAAACGCACGGATCCTTTCACAGAAAACAGATTCAGGAATGTTCAAGATGGCATTTTTCAACCGCGCCCCGTCTCTCTGACCATTGATCTGCTCATAGATGACGCCGCAGAATTCCTTTTTATCATCTTCGGATTTCGCGCCGTCCACGAATTCAGAATGACGGATCAGGGCTCGTATATCATAATATGAACGCTCGAAGTCTTCGCAGATCCTTTGAAGCGTGATGCGAATCATCCTCGAGATATCATCCTCCCAGTTTTTCTGGTCCGGAATCTTCTTGTACGGTTGAGGATAGAGCTTCAGCAGATCAAGGATCAATGTATAGGGATCGTTTTCAATATGACTGAACGACTGACGCGAAAGCACCGGAAGATAGTTCTTCCGAAACACATATTCCAGCAGATTGCGGTTTGTGATCAGCCCCTGCCCGGCGGAGGCATTGCCGCGCTCCTCCGTCTGGATCTGCATCGTAAGACAATTCTTGTTGCCCGGCAGAGCTCTAAACTTCTGCAGTTTTTCAAGCCAGGCAGCATAAACCGCATTCTTTACGGATTGGATATTCTTCTGAGCAGAGGAATTATTCAGTTCTATTTTGAGATTCTCATACAGGAGACGGAACGGGAATTGCGATTTCCATTCCTCGTTTTTCTCGTCTCCAGTCTTCTCCTGGGCTTTCCTTGAGGCAGAGTCGATATTGCCAGAGTTTTTTTCAAGCAAAGCCGTGCCGCATTTTTCAGCCGTTTCCTTATTACTGAAAACGACATATCCGAAATTGAACTCGGTGATAACAATGTCGTTGTTCGATTGATCTGTGGCATTTAGGCTTTCTGTAGAATTTATAAGGATACACTCGTTTCCAGACATTACCGCGAAATACACGCCATTCTTTTTGAATTCAGGCAACATTTTTATGAGGTCATTTTTCGCAATTTTCTGCCCCCCGAATGAATAATTGTCGTCAGTTTCGTCAAATACGATCAGCATCTCACGCGGTTTCCACACCTTGAAACGATAGCCGAGATGATAAAGCTTCGATTCGATGGGGCAGTTGGTTTTGTTGTCGCATTTCTTCGCGTCACAGCGAATGCCGCCGTTTTGATTGGATTCACACGTGCAGACACCGGGCATGGCAACGACATGGACAATAAAATCATCATCTTTCAACTCTTCAAGTCCGCCGATTTCCGTAATGCTGCGCTGCTGAAGATATCCCGCGGAAATCCTCATTTCCGCCAGCCCCCAGTTTTCACGCCGGAGTTCGCCCTGTTCCGTAATCAATGGCTGTTCCAAAAGCTGCTGCTGACACATGTGAAGCGGCAGGCACTTATCAAAATCCCGCGCCTCTTTTTTCGCCCTGGTTATCATCCTAATCTCTTCTCGTGTCAGCGGTTTGCACAAAATCTGCTCGAACTCCCGCCTGTTGTTTTTCAAGATATCATCAAGATTCTTTTCGAAATCCGACAGCAGATCGGAATCAGGCTCTGTATTCTCTTCAGAAATATCTCCTATTTTTCCAGCCAAACCTTTAAATTTCTTTTTGATCCATTCCGATCTGGTCGGCTTTTTTGGGGCAAGGGCATTGGAAGAATCCCCGTTCGATTCCGAAATATCAATCTCGGCAGACAGTATATCCTTGACGGAGGCTAACACTTTAAAAAGTTTGATATATTTTTCCGCTGATCCTCCCTCGGATTTCTTAATCGGCTTCAGGACATCGGACATATTGTCCCAAATGGTAAATTCAACAAAGTCACTGTCGGGGTTGTCAATGAAGTCAATATAAATCTCAAGGTTCTTTTCCTTTTTGGAGGAAGTCGCCCAACCGTGCTTGGCGGCGTTCCGAATAATATTTTCCAGAATCGTAAAGAACGCGTGCTCCCCTACGACTCCGCCGGGAATGGACAACGTGGTATCCTCCTGAAGCGGGATCGGCCGGTCTTCCACGTAATCAATAAAATGAATCTTTTCCCGATCCGGATAACAAATAAAATGCAATGCGTTTGCTTTTGCGTTTGCAACATCGTCCCAATCTGTTTTTTCCTCTGTCTTTTTGAAGTCCTTGTTAAACGCGAGCTTCCCCGCCCCCTTTCCAATACGGCGGATATGCAGCTTGATCGTGTTTTCCTGCTTTCTGCGAAGTTCCAAACTGAGATTCGGATCCTGGAACGAATAGGCGTGAAGTCCTTCACTGCCGGAAATGAATTCAAGAAGATGATGCTGCGAGAAGAATGTCTTCATCATGTCGCCGACGAACATCGTGGATGCCCCCCAGTTCGGGATGTCGGTCGTAATCGTAGCGATATAATCCATGCGCTGCTGAATGTACTGATAAAGCACCCGGTCGTCCGGCATGGTGCCGACATGATGCGTCAAAGTCGAAAGCACATGGCTTCCGATATTGTGCGAACCGTTCCGCGACATGATGGAGCCAATTGCGGATGAAATGGATTTTCGCATGAAACGGCTGCGTGTATCTTCCAATACAAACTTGTCCAGCAGGAAATCCATTTCCTTTGCAGTAGAGCACAAAACCGCATCAAAGAATTTGGCATAGTCATTTTTGCCCGTGTTGTCTTCAACGTTGATTAAACAGTAACTGGAAGAAACGCAAATGCCTTCATGAAGAGGGATGTATTTTCCGATCACCATTCCGCAGAAAACATATTTTGATGAATCCAAAGCATCTTTTATCAAGGAATCATTTAAAAAATTATATCCGTTGTGCTTAATAATCCATCCGATATAATCATCTATTCTATCAGGATGGAATCGTTCATTCCAGGATTTTTTTTCCGGTCTGATGAGAAAGAAATCGTTTTCGCATTTATACTTATAAAAAGGCAAAATACAACCGGAATAGAAACTTTTCCTAAGCAGTTTTGTCAGCTCTGTAAGTTCAGACGGTTTCAATGAAAAGAAATCAGCGCTATTGTCGGTAACATAAAAAAAACATGAAAAAGAAATTGAATCCAAAAAAGAAATAGGAATATTAGATTCTTTGATGTTTTCTCTTATAGCTTTATGCAACTCATTTGCCAGTAGATACCTTTTTCCATCAGATTCGAACCATTGCTTTACAAGCGTTGACATATCAATAGGCGATGACAAGGACGGATAAAAATAACGTCTTTTTAATGGCGTACCCAAAGAATAAGAATAGGTAAGTGTCCTGTCTATGAATATTGTTTTGGGAATAAAAACTTTATAGTTGGAGTAGCCGCTCAATTCCTTTGTATGAAATACGGTTGAATCATTCTTAATAAAAACATTTCTCTTCAGTGTGTCCGGAAGCAGGGTGTTCTCATCATAATCATATTTCCAAAAATAAAAAAGGATACAACTGTTAAACGAACAAATGTGAATCAAGCTATGAAGCTTTTCATTGGTATCAACTATACCATCTCCCTGAAATACAAATACGGCATCATATCTCTCTGTAAAGAATGTTTTGTCTCCCAAAGACCAAGCAATCTTTTGGGAAGCGCTTCTGTCAATTACCGAGCCGATATCAGTTATTAATTCTTTTTCCGTGCTGTTGCGTAAAACCTTTTTTGAAAGGACAATGTGAAAGGATGAATTATTCTTCAAAACAGGACCAATCATAATCTTTCTCCATCTATGGTCTTAAAACTACCCTTATAATTAAAACGCTGATTCGTGATAGATTCAAACGGGAATGCCTTTACATTTAAAAACTGGGTATCAAGTTTATTTTTTATATCTGTTGAAGTGATTTTGTTAAATGGAATATTGTCCTCTAAAACCATGTTGTAACTTTTTATTACAGCATCTCCTGCGCTGAAAAAGTCAATACTTGTCGAAGAGAAAAATGTGCGTCCAAAGTTTTCTTTGTATATTCTTGCAATATCTTCACCCGGAATTTCGCTGACAACAAAAAACACATTTGAAGCATAATCTTTTAAAATCTTTTTGTTCTCGACAGTCAAAAGACCGGGCGAGACGAGAACAATACCGGAATAACCCGCACTCTTTATCTCACGGATAATATTAACCGAACTCATTCCGTAGCCGGCAACTGCTATCTTTTTATAATTGTTGATAGAAGCCTTTGCAACAATATCCTTCAAATTCGATGTATGTTCAAAAGAAACTCCATCAACTTTTACACTGCCTGCGTCTTTCATTTTTTTATAAATGTTGCTTCCAAAATCATCGTTCAGGTAGAACAAAAGGATTTTATCTACGTCTGTTGCATGATCAAGCAAAAGTTTTGAAGTTACATAATCATCAATTTGATTGATGTAATAGAACGGATTGTTTTCTGCCGGAGTAGAATTTGTTGCCTCTGCCACTAAAATCATTTTATCCTTTTTTGAGTAGGAAGAAAGAAGATTTGTTACAGCGCTTGCATGTGAAAAAACAACACTGATATCAGGATGTTTTAACTTGATTGCGTTATAGGCATTTAATCCATCTTTTGCAACGGTTTTCGAATCTTCAACAACAAGTTCAAATCTTACATTGTTTTTTTTGCATAAATCCTGATTATAAAGAATTGCTGTTTTTAATGCATCCAAAGCCTCTTGTCCGTATTCAGCCCCTGGACCAGTCATTGCAAGAATCGCTCCGATCTTGATGACGTTTTTATCATCGCTGGAATGCTGTTTCATCTGGTTTCGGATACCAAAGAAAGCAATTGCGCAGACGGCAACGACTACGATGACAATGGTGAGGATTTTTGTGTTACGGTTCATTTTTTTCAACCCTTAATTAGATTTATTTAACCGTTTGTAAGCGAAATATAACACGGTTTGCATAAAAGTCAAGCAGTTTGCGTGCCAAAAACCCAAAAAAACTCACATTTTTTCGCATATCCTCTGCCGGCGGCAGCACATAGACCGCTCAATTGGATCATACAAACCCTCCGGTACGGCCTCATCGATCCTCGCCCGGAAAGACATTTCTATTACAACCGCGATTCGTCGATTCAATGACACGCTCAGATAAACGGATCCGACGTGCACGCCGCGAGCAATCCTCCGCCAATTCCGAGCTGATGTTCGTACAACCGTCCTCCTGCCGGGATTCCTCTGTCCATTCCTGCCGGCATAAAAAACACTCTTGTTTTTCGCCCGGCAACGCCCCAAAACACATCCATGCAATCGTCCGGGAGGGGAAGAAGAGGATGACAATCATTGGTCCACGATTGCTTTTTTTGAATCCTTTTTATGTCATCCGGCTTCACGCTTCAAAAAAACGAGGTATTTTGTGATGTTTTTGTTGCATTTCATCGAAAGCGTGATATATTTATATCGGAAGGAGGATTTCAAATGGATAAACTGCTCATCGTAGACGACGACAAAGCATTTCGCGACGCATTGACACAGCAGTGCAACGGGCGTTACCGGATCGAGCATGCCGAATCCGCGGAGATGTTTCGCAAAGCGTTCCGGCCATACGCATTCGACCTGATCGTGCTGGACATGCGCCTGGAACACGACCGCGACGGACTTGACATCCTCAATGAAATCATGGAAGTCGACCCGTACCAGCTTGTGATCGTCGTCACGAAATATGTGGACACGGAGACGCACATCGCGGCGATCGAATCCGGCGCGCAGCTTTATCTGAACAAGGATGAGTTCTCCATCCCGTTCATCAAGCAAATGATCGGCGTGGTGCTGCAGCAGGGGCATCTCCGCCGCCGCGTCGCCTCGCTGGAAAAACGCCTTGCCGAGGTGGATTCGCCCGACATGGTAATCGGCAGTCCCGAGATGCGCGAGATCCAGCAGAGGATCAACCTGGTGGCGGCGGACGGCAAGGTGTCCGTGCTGATCCGGGGGGAAAGCGGTACGGGGAAAGAGCTGGTCGCCCGCAACATCCACCAGCTGAGCCCGCGCCGCAAAGACGGTCCGTTCGTCGCGGTCTCGATCGCCGGAATGAACCGGACCACGATCCACAGCGAGATCTTCGGACACGAGAGGGGGGCGTTTACCGGGGCCGCCACGCAGCACAAGGGATTCATCGAGGAAGCGCACGGGGGGACGCTGTTCCTTGATGAGATCGGGGACCTCGATCCTGAAACCCAGGTCAAGCTTTTGCGCGTGCTGGAAAGCCGTACATTCCAGCGGCTCGGGGGCACGAAGGAAATCGATGCGGATTTCCAGCTTGTGACCGCCACGAACCGCAATCTGGACGCCATGATCGAACGAGGGGAATTCCGCGAGGACCTGTACTACCGGCTTCAGGCATTCGAGATCCGTGTGCCGCCGCTTCGCAACCACCCCAAGGACATTTCCCCGCTTGCGGAACATTTTCTCGCGGAGATGCTGAAAGCAAACCGCACGACCGCGACGGGTTTCGACCATCCGGTGCTGGCGCTGTTCATGCGCAGCAAATGGCCCGGCAATGTACGAGAGCTCCGGAATGTCGTGGAGTATTCCGCGATCCAGGCGCGCGCCAGACAGGATGAGACCATCCGGCTGGAACATCTTCCGGCGTCGATGATCGGCACAAACACTTCAAGCGGAGCGGAGATCACGGATTTCCACCGTTGTCTTGCCCGTGCCGAGGTGGAATTCTGCAGCCGGGCGCTCGCGCAACATGACCGGATCACGAAAAGCGAACTTGCCGGACAGCTTGGCTATAATGACCGTTTCGTGTTTCAACGTCGTCTCAGAAAAGCTCTCGCCCTGTTTCCGGAAGCGAACGAGGAGTTTCCAGATGTTGTCCATTTCTTTGCGTGACAAAAAGATCACATCTTTCAGACATGTTCTTTCTTGTGCTTTCGACATGCCGGACGATTTGAGGCTGGCTGCCGAAGCTGGGAAACGAACAGATTTCGTAACACATTGGCATGAAAAATGCTTTTTCGAGCAGACAGTTGCAAACCATATGAACAAGGACTGATTTTGAATAATCCGAAACGAAACAGAATCCTGATCGTTGATGATGTCGGCGAGTATTCGCTTGCCTTCAAAATGTACCTGCCGGACGATGCGGAAACACTGATCGCCGAGTCCGCCGAACAGGCACGTTCTCTCTTTGCCGCTCATTCTCCGGTCGATCTCGCAATCATCGACGTGCGTCTGGACAAGACCCGGGCGGACGATGTCAGCGGGATGGATCTCCTTTCCTGGATCAGGGAACGGTCTCCGGAGACTCGGGTCATCATGACAAGCGCCTACCAGACGATCGAATATGAATTGGAGGCGATCGAGCGCGGCGCGATCCGGTTCCTGAGGAAACCGCTCCAGCCCGATGAGATCAAGAAAGCTTTGTCGCAGGTGCTGAAGCCATGAGCCTTTTTTTGCAGCTTCTGGGAAATGGGATCGTACAGGGGGCAGTCGCGGCATGCCTTGCAGCCGGATTCGGCTTTGTATACCGGTCATTCCGCGTTTTCCATATTGCGCTCGGGGGGCAGTTTATCTTTTCCTGTTACATGTTCTATCTGTTCGGAGCCGTTTTGCATCTGCCGATGCTTGCAGCCGCCGCGGTTTCGCTGGCGCTGTCGGTCCTTTTCGCGTGGGGAATCGAACTTGTGGTCTACCGGCCGTTCTTGCGGAAAGGCGTTAGCTCCGGCGCCACGATGATCGCGTCTCTCGGGATCATGATCGTTGTGGAGAACGCACTGGCTCTGGCATTTGGAAATGAGGTCAAGACCATTTCAACACAGCTTGAACCGTCGGTGGCGTTCTGCGGGCTCCGTTTTACCCGGATCCAGCTGCTTCAGTTCTTCTGTTCGGCGGCAGCCTTCGGATTAACCGGCGTCCTGGTGCAGCGGAGCGACTGGTTCAAGGCGATCTGGGCGATGGGGGATCAGCCGGAGCTCATCCCCGTGCTGGGGCTGCCGCTGAATCTGCTGCGCCTGATCGTCATGTCGCTTTGCGGCCTGATGGTAGCCATGTCCGCGCTTCTGCTTTCCTACGACATCGGGATGGATCCCCATGTCGGGATGCACTATCTGCTGCTTGCCTCGGTCGCGGTGTTTTTCGGGGGGACGGACCGTTACTGGGCATGGGGTGCCGGAGCCATGGCGATCACAGTGCTGCAGAGCCTTGCGGTCTGGAGATTCTCGGCACGCTGGACGGATCTTGTGACATTCGGGGTCCTGATCTGCGTTTTGCTTCTGAAGCCGCAGGGGATCTTCGGGACTCGCAAACGCCTGGAGGAACAGGGTTCATGAATTATATTCTGCACATCGGCGCAATGCTTGCGATCTACGGGATGCTGGCATGTTCCGCGAATCTGCTGATCGGGTTCAGCGGTTTGCTGACAATGTCGCAAGCGGCTTTTTACGGGCTCGGGGCTTATGTCTATGCGCTCCTTTCCCTGCACTTCGGCTTGCCGTTCCTGGTAACGCTGCCATGCGCGATCGCATTCTGCGCACTGGTCGGCTGGCTGTTCGGCATTGCCGCGCTGCGCTTCCGCAATGAGACTTTCGTACTGGCAACGATCGGATTTCAGATGATCGTGTATGTGATCCTGTACAACTGGATCTCTCTGACCCGCGGGCCGTATGGCATTTCGGGCATCCCGCGCCCGGGCATTTTCGGGTTCACGGTTGACGGCTCATGGCAATACTTTTTCTTCTGCGCCGTGATATTTCTGATCGTGCTTCTCCTGGTGACGCTGATATGCCGAAGCACGTTTGCCCTGTCGCTGAAATCGCTGCGCGACAACGAGGCGGCGGCCCAGACACTGGGGATCTCTCCCCGGAGGCAATACACCCGCGCAATGGTGGTCAGCAGCGCCCTTGCGGCGATTCCGGGCGTGTGCTTCGCCGGATACGTGACCTATATCGACCCGACATCGTTTACCCTGACGGAAAGTATCTTCATCGCCTCGATCCTCCTGGTCGGCGGGTCCGGCAACATCCGGGGACCGCTTTGCGGCGTACTGTTCATGCTGACCCTGCCGGAGATTCTGCGTTTTGTCGGGATGCCGGACACCATTGCCGCCAACATGCGCGAGATCATTTACGGCATTCTGCTCGTGGTCCTAATGTACTTCAGGCCGCGCGGACTTGCCGGGGAGTACGCGGTAAAATGAAACGTCCCCCCGAAACCACGCAGCCGCCGGAACTGGTGGCAAAAAACATCACAAAGAGTTTCGGTTCTTTTCAGGCTCTCCATGATGTCGACATCACAATCTTCCCGGGACGCGTCACTGCCTTTGTCGGACCGAACGGCGCGGGCAAGACGACGATGTTCCATATCCTGACCGGCAATCTCCGGGCGGACCGGGGCCAAGTGCTCCTCGACGGACAAATCATCACGCAGCTCCAGCCGTGGCAGATCGCCAGGATGGGAGTCGGCAAGCTGTACCAGGATGTCCGCATTTTTGAAAACCTTACGGTCTTTGACAATGTCCGCGCGGCGCTGCTCTCCCCGGAGGACTATTCCCTGTTCTCCGCCTGCCGTTTTTGGAAACACAGCGTACAGGCAAGGCGGTTCCATGATGAAGCGATGTCCTGGCTGGAATATGTCGGGCTGGCGGATTCCGCGGAAAAAAAAGGCGGCGAGCTTTCCTTTGGACAGCAGAAACTCCTCGCGATCGCCAGATTGCTTGCCCACAAATCGCGCCTGCTGCTGCTTGATGAACCGACCGCCGCCCTGTCGCCCGTAATGACGGGAAAGATGATTGCGCTCATCAAGCGGATGATAGAGGACCGCAAGGTCTCCATCGCGCTGATCGAACACAACATGCGCGCGGTCAGGGCGCTTGCGTTCTATATCTATTTCATGCATGAAGGAACCGTTTTCTGCCATGGAACACAGAAATGTGTGCTTGAAAACCCGGAAGTACGGGAATTGTATATGGGATTGTCGGGAGAAACAATATGACCCTGCTCGAACTTGACCGGACCCATTGCGGTTACGGGACTCGCCCTGTGCTGACCGGAGTGTCGCTTGCCGTGAACTCCGGCGAATCCGTATTGCTTGCGGGCCCGAACGGCTGCGGGAAATCCACTCTCCTCAAGGCTGTCATCGGGCTTCTGCCGCTGACGTCGGGAACAATACGGTTTCAGGGAAAAGACATCGCGCAGCTTTCAACGGCAATGCGCGTCAACGCCGGAATCGGATACCTGCGGCAGACCGGCAATATCTTCCCGGGGCTTACGGTGCATGAGAATCTCAAGATCGCGGGCCTCACAATGCGCAGGAATGAATTCAAGGACTCCCTTTGCCGCGTGCTTGAAGTCTTCGACCTGCTTCGTCCCCACATGAACAAACGGTCCGGAGCACTCTCGGGCGGACAAAGGCAGGCGCTTGCCATTGCAATGGTGCTCCTGCGGAAAAAGACGCTGTATCTGCTGGACGAACCGACCGCCGGGCTTTCGCCGAAAGCCGCCGTTGACATCATGGAGCGGATCCACGGCTTCATTCAGAACAATCCGGACCAGTCGGTGCTCATGGTCGAACATCGTCTGGAACTGCTTCAGTGGATCAACCGTGCCGTCATCCTGATCCGGGGCGAAATACGCGCCCAAACATCCGATATGAGGCAGATGCTTGATCCGCAATGGCTCGAAAAACACTATTTCTGATCTGATCATGGCGCAGAATAAGAAAAAAATAATGTTTCTGGGAGATGGAAAGATCGTCATGTCGGCTCTTTTCCAATACGCATCTGCCGTGCCCGCCATGATCGAACGGTATGAATGCCTTGGCGCATTTGAATTCACTGAACTGCCGGCTCCAATCTACATGGAAGCCGATATTGTCGTTTTCAGCCTGTTCCGCCAATACGGCTCCCGGGTCCGCGCGGAAGGGATCCCCGCCTTGGAGAACCGTCTCAATAAAGGCAAGTGCGGCATCCTGTTCTCATTCGGGAGTTATGACGAAACGGAGAGCCCGCTGGTCTGGAACATTATGGAAAAGAAATCCCTTGCGGAAAAACTGGATGAGCTTCCCCCGCCGGACGCCATGGCAACGGAATTGCGGCGTCTGAAGGAATTTTTCCGTTCGGCGCTCTTCAAGATTGACGGACATAGACTATAATTCCCGACCGCCGGAGCATTTCGCATCTGAACAGAAACAGTTCCGATCGTCTCCGGGTGGATCCTATCCTCATGGCGGAAATATCCGCCGCTTTCGCGGAAATCATTCCGGATCCCGTCTTTTTGCCTTTTTCAGTCGTTTCCCAGTCGAAGGAAACGCGATGCGTGACAAAGCATATTTGCAAAAAAACTTTTTGCTTGACATCTTGCTTTCGTGTGATATATTTTAGTAAAAACACAGATGAATCATTGCGAAAAGCCGTGGAAAAACCGTTTTTTCTTAGAGAAAGATGCGGTCGTTTTAGAAAACAATCTATTTTTGCTGTATTTTTCTTAGAAAAAAGCGGATTTTCGCTAAGATTTTCCGATGTTTGCGTGTCTAAATAATGAAAAAAACCGTTTTTTCATGCCGTTACGACACGGAAAACCAGACTTCGAAACAAGCGGTCCGGGGGATCGAGAGCACGAACAGGCGTCCGGGACCGGGACACAAGGAGGCAGAACATGGCAGAGATCATCACGAGCGAAATCGAACTGTCGGGGAACGTCATTTCATCCGGGCTGACCGTGGAGACGGGCGGCGTCGTGAGCGTGCTTTCGGGCGCGACCGTCACGGACACGGAAGCGGTCAACTACGGCTATCTCTGGGTCGAGGACGGCGGACTCATTCAGAATATCTCGCTGCACGACAGCGGCGGCGCGATGCTGTCCGGCGGCTCGGCGGAAAATGTGACGATGACGAACGGCGGCCAGATGGACGTGTTCGAGGGCGTCTGGAAGTCGGGCACGATCCTCGACAAGGGCTACGGCATGGTGTACGACGGCGGGTCCGGCCTGAACGTGACGGTGTCGAACGGCGGCCGCTACCTGGTGTACGGCGGATATGTGGGCGACACGGTCGTCGAAAGCGGCGGCTCGTTCACGATCCAGATGTCGGGCGGCATCGCGGCGAACACGACGGTGAACTGGGGCGCCCACGCGCGCGTGGTGTCCGGGGCGCAGGGGTCGAAGACGGCTGTGAACGGCGGCAGGCTCGAAATGCTGTACGGTTACATGTACGACACGACCATCTCCGGCGGCGAAATGGAGATCATTTCCGGCCAGGCGTACAACACGGACGTCAACGCCGGCGGCACGCTGTACGTGGCGGCGGCGGGCGAAGCGCACACGGCGATCGTGAACGGCGGATACCTGAACGTGCAGTCCGGCACGGTGTACGACGCGAACATTCAACGGGCGGGCTCGGCGCTCCTGCAGGACGCGGCGGCGTTCCGGTTCAACCTGAACGGCGGCACGGCGCAGGCGCTGAGCGGCACGGTCATCACGGAAGGCGATTTGAACGGCGGCACGCTGGACCTCGGGTCCGGCGCGATCCTGCTGAACGCGAACCTGAACGGCGCGGCGCTGAACGCGGAGGCGGGGGCGCTGGTCTCGAAGAGCTTTCTGCGGCACACGGGCACGAATCTGGACGTGTCGTCCGGGGTGACGTTCCGCAAGACGCGGATCACCGCCGGAACCATGTCCGTTCAGGCGGGTGCGACGGTCGAAGGGACCACGGTCTCCGACAGCGGCATCCTCGCCGTGCGCGAATCCGCCTCGGTCGAGGGGACCACGGTGAACCTCGGCGGGCAGTTCGTGCTGGGCGGCACGGCGCATTCGGTCGTGCTCAACGGGTCGAGCTTCACGACCAGTTCCGGCAGTTCGACCGTGTATGCCTTGAGTTCGGACGGGGGCAGGATGCAGGTGTCCGGCGGATACGCCGCGGACGTGCAGGTGTACGGCGGCACGCTCGGCGTGTCGGGCGGCCTGGTCTCCGGGCTGACGATGAGCAAGGGCGAGATCACGATCGGCGCGGGCGGCGCGGTGCGCGGCGCGGCCCTGCAGGGCATCGCCGAGTATTCCCGCGGATGGATTGTCTTTACGGATCCGAGTTGGATTCTCGTTTCCGGGACCGGCGGAGGCTTCGCGGATACGGCATTCGCGGGGTACGGGGGCAGCGTGCCGGTCCTGTCGGGCGACACGCTCTCGCTCGTCGACGTTGACGGCCCCCAGTATCCCATCTTTATCACTGGCTCCACGGTTCCGGCGCTGGGGTACCTCACGGTCGAGGCGGGCGGCCTGCTGGAGGACGCGGAAGCGTCCTGGATGCGGATCACGGTGTCCGGCGACGGCGTCGCGCGGAACCTGTCCGCAACGAACTACACGCTGATCACGCTCGCCTCGGGCGGCACGCTCACGGGACGGATGTCGTTCGTGAACGGGACCACGGTCACGGCTGCGGCGGGCGGCATCGTGGATTTCGACCTGACGAATCTGGCTCCGGGCAACGAGGTGATCCTGAACGGACTGAACGCCATTACCGGCGCGCCGACGTTCACGGTCACGGTGTCGGACGTACAGGCAACGGGTCGGTATGTCCTGGCGGACGGCGTGAACGGGTTCAGCGGCACGCTCACGGTCCGCAACACCGCATGGGCGGCGCTCGGCACGCTCACGGTCGGCGAGCTCACCGAGATCGGCGGGCGCTACTACCTCGCGAAAACGAAATACGATACCCTATACCTGTCGATCTGGACGGAGCGTCCGGAGATCCTTCCCGATCCGAACCCGGTCTACCTGAACACGACCTGGACCGGCCTTGAGGCGGGCACGTCCGTCGCGCTGGCGGACGGCGGCACCGCCACGTTCGGCTACGACGCGTTCGCGGACCTCGCCGCGGCGTCCGAGGCGGTCGCGGAAAACGGCCTCGTGCTCGTCACCGGCTGCGAGGCGGCGCTCCCCGGCGTCCTGACCGGGACCGTCGACGTGGCGGCGGGCGCGTCGGTCACGGGCGCCACCGTGGGCGAACGCGGCACGCTGACCTTGAAGAACGGGGCGTCCGCGCGGGACATCGCCGTTTCGGGCGGCACGCTCACGGTCGAAGCGGGCGCGGTCCTTACCGTCACGCAAAAATTCAACGCGTCCGGCACGATCACGGTCGACGGCATCGTGAACCTGGACATCTCCGGCTCCGCGGGGAGCACGGACGCGCTCATCAACAGGATCGCGGACATCCAGGGCGCGGCGACCTACCGGCTCACGGTCGGGGAAAGCCAGGCCGCGGGCGGGTACAAGCTCGTCGCGACGCCAAACGGCTACGAAGATTTCACACTCACCGTGGTCGACGCCTCCGGGAATGCGCTGGGCACGGTCGGGATCCGGTACGTCCAGCAGGCGGACGGGAGCTACCAGGAGATCAAAACGGACGCCGTCATCAACGGCATGCGCTACTCGCTCGTGTGCAAAAGAGCCAGCGGCGGTTTCATTCTCACAAGCGACGCCGGCTTCACGCTGTCGGTCACGCCCGAAACGGAGAAGCCGTACTACCTGTACGTCAACTTCGACTGGAACACGCTGGCGGTCGGGAGCACGGTCGGCGTCACGAACCCGGACACGAATCTCTCGTACACCGCCACGTACGGCGTCGACGCGTTCTACGACCTGGCGGCGGCCGAGGAGTTCGGGGACGAAAACTGCGTGATCACGGTGTCCGGCGGCACGTTCTCGCCGGCGGCGGGCGTCACGCGCAACCTCGTCCTGACCTACAACACGTCCGGCATTATTTATGTTGTCGTCTCCGCCGCCATCATCCTCGAAAACACGACCGTGTACCGTTCGGTCACCGCGAAATCCGTATCTCTGGTACAGGACCTGACGGTCGCCGCGGGCGGCTCGGTCACGGTGTCCGGCGGCACGGCGAAGAGCCTGACGGTCGCCGCGGGCGCCGCGCTCACGGTGACGAGCGGGGTGCTGACCGGATACTGCACGTTCGAGGCGGGGTCCGAGATCACGGTGTCCGGCGGCATGATGGCGTTCGACATTTCCGGCGCGGCCGCGGGCGGGCCCGCGCTGTACGACGGTCTGGCGTACGTGGCCGGCACGCCGAACTGCGCGATCCTGATCTCGGCGGACCAAGCACAGGGCGTCTATGTGCTCGGCACGAACGCCGCCGGGTTCGCGCCGTACTTCACCATTCAGGAAAAGACCTCAAACAGCAACATCATCTATTACATTCCCGACGCCTCGGGCGCCACGCCCCGGAAACCGAACGTGATCACGATCGGCGGGACGTACCGCGTGAACGGCAAGTCCTACACGATCGCGGAAACGGACGGCGTGCTCACGCTCACGGTCGGCACATACGAGATGCCGGAGACCGTCTACATCAACTCGACCTGGGACGGCCTCGCGTTCGGCGAGACTGTGACGCTGCAAAGCGGCGCGTCCGCCACGTATGGCGTCGACGCGTTCGGCTCGGCCGCCGCAGCCCACGCGGCATCCGCCGAAGGCGCGGCCGCGTACATCGACGGCGGGATCGCCGTGCTGAACGACCTGGACAACGAGAAGACGCGGAAGACCGTGGCGCGCGCCGGATCCGTCGTGCGCGGCGGGACCGGGAGCACGCGCTACGCATACGACCTGACGCTGGAAAGCGGCGCGACCGCCGACAGCCTTACGGTCTATAACGGCACGCTCACGGTGAAGTCGGGCGCGACGCTCGCCGGAGACACGAAGACCGGCTCGGGCTTCACCATCGAACTCCATGACGGCGCGGTCCTGGGCGGCACGCTCTCCGCCGAAGGGAAGACGGTCCTGCGGGACGTCACGGCGCTGGGCGGCACGGTCGTCATTTCGGCAAGCGGCACGCTGATCGGCACGGCTGCCTTCACGGAGGACATGGACATCACGGTCAACGGCACCATCGACTTCGACATTTCCGGCACGACCGCGGGCGCGCCGATGCTCTTCCGCGGGCTCTCCTGTCTCAAGGGCGCACCGGCTTCCTACTCCATCACGATCGACATCGCGCAGGAAAAGGGCGTGTATCTGCTGGCGGACGCCGTGGACAACTTCAGCGGCTCCATCGCGCTCCGCAACGTCTCCGGCACGACCCTCGGGACGATCGAGATCGGAAAGTCCGTCAATATCCTCGGCGTGTACTACACGCTGCGCGGACTGCCGTCCGACGGCAAATACTTCCTCTCGCTCGTCGTGAGCAACGAACGCCCCCCGCTGGAATCGGTCACGGTCAATTCCTCCTGGTCGGGCAAACAGGCGGGCGAGATCGTGAACATCCGCGGCGGCACGGCGATCTACCTGTACGACGCGTTCGCGAACCTGAACGACGCGTTCGCGGTCGGGGTGGGCGCCACGGTGAACATCACGGGCGGCAATTTCCAGCTCTCCGAGGGCTCGCACTCCAACCCGGTCGTCGTGGACGGCGCCACGCTGTCGCTCACGGGAACCGACGTGCTCACCGGATCCGTCTCCGTGATCCAGAACGGCATCCTGGCGATCGCGGGCGAAGCGGCGGCATCCGCGTCCATCACGGTCGACGGCACCTCCACGCTGCTGATGTCCGGCCCCTCGAACGCCGGGTCCATCACGGTCGACGGAACGATCGAATTCGACATTTCCCGCGCGGGCGGCAAAGCCGTCTTCGAAAACCTCTCCCGGATCCAGGGCGCGCCGACCTACGCCATCCGCGCCGCCGGAGCCCTTGCCACGGGGACCTACCTGGTCGCGACCGGGGCGTCCGGCGTCGGGCGGGTCGAGCTCAGGCTCGGCAGCAACAAATATGCGCTCAGCACGGCAGGCGGTTTCCTCATTGTCAACGGCATCCGCTACGAAGCGGCGCTGACGTCGGCAGGCGACCTCACGCTGGACGTCTCGAAACCGGATGTCACCTCGGTCTACTACCTCAACACCAAATGGTACGACAAGAAGGACGGCGACGTCGTCGAAACGATCGACGGCGGGACCGCCATCATCGGATACAACGCGTTCTGGAGAAATGTTATAAATACATTCAGCCCGGGCTCCACCGTGATCATCGAAGGGGGGGGATACGGGTCGATGCCGTATGACCCCGTGCCCCAGCGCGGCGTCAACGTCATCATACGCAAAGGCAGCTTATACATGAGCGAGAACTTCTCCCTCGCCCCCGGCTGCGTCATTTCGGTCGCCGCGATCGGCGGTATCGGGTTCCATCAATCCTTCGACGTGGCCTTCACCGTGGAGTCCGGCGCAACGTTTACGGTGGAGGTGGGCGGAAAACTTGCTCTCTATGACGGGAAAATCGTGATCCGCGATGGCGCGAACGTCACGGTGAACGGCACAATCCGGTTGAGCATCGCGCGGCTGACCGGCGGCTGCGACGCGCGCATTTCCGACCTCTCCCGGATTCAGGGCGCGCCGTCCTCTTTTGAGCTGAGGATCAGTGACATTGCAAAACAGTCCGCGGGCAAGTATGTGCTGGCATCGGGCGCCGCCGGATTCGACGGCGTCATCACAGTCTTAGATTTCAACGTAAACAAAACACTCGCGACGCTTTCCGTCGGTGATTCGTACATGCTCGGCAGGAAGACCTGCACCCTGGAGCTGGACGAGACCGGCGACCTCTGCCTGAACGTGGTCGATCCCGACCTGGCCCCGACCGTGTATCTCAACGCGGAGTGGGCGGGACTGGACGACGATGCGATCGTCCTGCTGCCGAAAGGCGGGACCGCGTGGGTCGGATACGATGCGTTCTCCAAACTGGAGGATGCGGCCTCCGAAGTCGCCGAGCGCGGCACGATCGTGATCCTGGGCGGGACGTATCAGGCCACGCCTGTGGATTTCGGCGACGCCGTCCGCATCACGGTCCGCGGCGGGGAATTGAATATGGATCCCGCCTGGTCCTGGTCGACCGGTTTCGGCAAAACGGTCACGGTCGAGGACGGCGGCACGATCTCCGGCGCGTACACGTTCATGTCCGGCGGCTCGCTCGCGGTGAACGACGGCGGCATTGCCACGGGCAGGATCCGCACCGGATACAGCGGCACCATCACTGTGCAAGGCGGCGGCATGGCCTCCGGCGTCTTCGAAATCGAGTCCGGCGGCACGCTCACGGTCGAAGCGGGCGCCGTGCTGTCCGTCGAATGCTCCGCCATGCCCGATGAGGCGCTCCAGCGGGGCGCCGCGCATTTCTTCATTGACAACGATGCGATCGTCACGGTCTCCGGACAGATCATGGTCGAGGACGACGCGACCATCAGGATCGATGGCACGCTGTGCTTCGATATTTCCGGGATCGGCCAGGGCGGCGCGGCGCTCTTCCGCGGGCTCTCCCGCGTCGAGGGCACGCCTTCCTATGTGCTGACCGTCAGCGAGACCCAGGCCGCCGGCAGGTATGTCCTGTCCTCGGACGCCGCCGGGTTCGACGGCGTCATCACGGTCCGGAACGACGCAGGAACGGCGCTCGCCACGCTGACCGCCGGGCAGTCGTTCCTGTACGAAAGGAAAGAATTCAAGCTGATCCTGGACACCCTCGGCAACCTCTGCCTCACGGTGTCCCGCCCCGACGGCGTCCCCTGCGTCCACATCAGCACGGAGTGGGAAGGCGTCGCGTACGGCAAGACCGTGACGCTGGCGGACGGATCCCGCGTTTCGGTCGGCGTCGACGCGTTCGCCGACGAGGGCGCGTTCTATGAAGTCGGCAAGGGCGGCATGGCAGTGCTCTGGGACGGCACGGTCTCCACCGGGGCGCTGGGGAACGCGAACAGCGTCGTCATCCGCGGCGGCGAGCTCAAGCTGAACGGCGCGGTCGAGTCCGCCCGGACGATCACGGTCACGGCGGGCGGCACGCTCTCCGGCGACATCACCATCGCGGCGGGCGGCGCGATCACGGTCGAGGCGGGCGGCACGCTGACCGTCGGCCGGACCGTGCTCGACGACGGCGCATCCCTCTTCGTGAACGGCATACTGAACCTCGACATGACCGGCGCGGCCGCGGACGGCGGACCGCTTTTCCGCGGGTTCGCCCGCGTGCAGGGCGCGCCGAACTTCGCGCTGACGGTCGGCGGGCTTTCGCAGGGCGAAGGCGTCTATACGCTGTCCGAGGACGCCGGTCTGTTCGACGGCATCATCACGGTGCTGAACAGCGACGGCGAGGAGCTGGGCAAGCTGGAAGTCGGCAAGACGCTGTACGCGACCGACGGAAACGCCTACCACCTCTCGAGCGACAACATGGGCAAACTGGAGCTCGGCGTCACCAGGCTCGTGGAGACCTCCCGCATCTACCTGAATTCGGACTGGGAGGGGCTGGAAGACGGCGCGTTCGTGGTGCTGCAGTCCGGCTACCTGGCGGTCATCGGAGTCAACGCCTTCTACAACGACGCCGCGTTCGCCGCGGTTTCCGACGGCGGCACGGTCGTCGTGGAGAAGGGACGCATCCCGAAGAGGCTCTGGAAGTCGAATCTCAACATCATCGTCCTCGGCGAAGCCGTCCTCAACACCGAAGTCGACAACGGGACCACGATCACGGTCGGGACCGGCGCCAGCCTCTCCGGCGCCGTCTCCGCGGTCAGGGAGGGCTGCGCGATCACGGTCGAGGAGGGCGGCACGTTCTCCGTCTCCTTCTTCGATTTCCAGGACGGCGCATCCATCGTGAACAACGGTGTCATGGACCTCGATATCTCGGTCGGCCTGCGCCCGGGAAGTTTAAACAACAGAAGCGGATTCCACCACGTCCGGGGCAATGCGGAGTTCACGCTGACCGTAAGCAGCGGGTACCAGATGCCCGGAGAATATCTCTATATAGGCGACAGCCAGATCTGGTTCTACGAGGACCTCGTTTTCACGGTCGTGAACACGGACGGCGAAACGGTCGGGACGCTCTCCATCGGACACGACCTGGAATACAACGGGAATCTTTATACGTTCGTGGGACGGGAGATCGTAGCCTCAGGGATCCTCCATGTGTATCGCTTCATGGTCGAAAAGATCGCGGATACGGTCGACCTGGTCTATGTCAACTCCCTTTGGGCCGGACTCGAGGACGGCACGACGGTCGAAATGGCGGACGGTTCCACGGCGACCATCGGCTACGACGCCTTCGCCGAATATGTCCCGGGCAAGAAACTGTCCATCGTCGGCGGGACGGTCACGCTGCCGGAGGACGCCGAGGTTTCTGTGATAACCGTCAAGAACGGCGCTGTGCTGAACGGCAACGGCGCGCATGTGAATATCTCGGTTCTCGTGGACGTCGGCTCCTATGCGGAGAACCTTGTAATCGAAGGCTCCGTCGGCAGAGTCAGGCTGGAAAACGGCGCCACCCTGCGGAATTTCACCATCCGGGACGGGACTCTCGAAGCCGGTTCCGGGATCGCGAAGCTTTCCGGGCGCATGACGATCGAAGGGACATTCAACACGCTCTTTTTCACGGTCGTCGACTTCGACCTCTCGGTGGCGGACGACTCCCGGCCCCTGCTGAACGATCTGCGGATATTGACGTTCTCGCGACCGCCGCAAGCATCCACCCTCCCGACCCGCAGCTACACGATCACGGTGGACGCGGACACGGTCCCGGCGTCCGGTTCCCGCAGCTACAAGCTCGCCGGAAACGCGGAGGCGGGCAGGACGAATGCCACGGACGACGCCGTGTTCACGGTCGTGAACCGGGACGGGAGCTCGATCGGCACGATCGCGCTCGACGGCAGCCTGAATATAGGGGACGCGGTCTATAAACTGCGGATCATCGACGACATCCTGACGCTGACGGTCTCCGCGCCGGACAATGCGCCGCCGAAGGTGTTCAACGTGAATGCCGACACCGTCGAGCTGACAAACCGCGACGTCGTCGTCACGGCGGAATTCTCGGACGACCAGGAGATGCTGACCGCGTACTACCGGATCGGCGCGAACGGCGAATGGCTCGCCTACGACTTCGAAAACGGCGTGACCGTCACGAAAAACGCGACCGTCTACTTCAAGGCGGTCGACGACGCCGGAAACGTCTCCGAGATCGTCTCCTACACAGTGAACAACATCGACAATATCGCGCCGAAGAAGCCGGGCAGCCTCCGGGCGAGCGTCTCCGAACACATGGTCGTGCTCGCGTGGAACCCGTCGGAAGACGCCGGCTCCGGCATCGACGAATACATCGTGAGATACTGGAACGGCGAACACGAATTCACCGTTTCGACGAACCGGACCACCCTCGTGATCGAGGACCTGGGCGCGGGTACCTGGCACTGGACCGTCCACGCGTTCGACAAGGCGTGGAACGCCTCCGAGATCGCGGAGGGCGACGCGTTCACCGTGACCGGCGAGGCGATCCCCGAGGCGGACAAGCGGTTCTTCCTCGGCGATTTCGCGGGGGACGGCACGCCGATGTTCGCGAAGTACGCGGGCGGCATCGTGTCGGTCTACGCGGAGAACGGCGCGCTGTGGGGCGCGGTCGCGCTCGGCGACGGCTGGGAGCCCGTCGGCATCGGCGACTTCGACGGCGACGGCAGGGACGACGTGCTCCGCATCAACGCCGCGGGCTACGTGGTCGGCGAAATGTCGAACGGCGACGGCACGTTCACGGCGCAGGTCCTGAACTTCAAGGACGCCGCATGGGACATCCTCGGCATCGGCGATTTCGACGGCGACGGCAAGGACGATGTGCTGGTGGCGAACCCCACCGGCGCGTCCGAGACAGTCGGCCTGATCGGCTACTGGAAGGCGGGCACGGAATGGACGCTCATCAACGGCTACTCCGCCTCGTGGGAGATGATCGCGACGGGCGATTTCGACGGCGACGGCAAGTGCGACATGCTCTGGAAGAACAGCTTCCTCGGCGCGGACGGCAAAACGTACAACGCGTATTGCTCGTGGATCGTCGGGAACCCGGTCGACTGGCGCATGGTCAGCGTGGCGAACCCGGAGGAGTGGAACTTCCTCTGCGCGGGCGACTTCGACGGCGACGGCACGAAGGACATCGCCATGGTCAACGGCGAAGGCGTCGTGGGCATCTGGGGCATGTCGGACGGCTGGCTTGCCTCGTGGTCCATCCTCAGCAAGGTCGACGCGTCCGAATGGAGCCTCGTCGGCGTCGCGGACCTCAACGGCGACGGCACGGACGACATCGCGTGGCGCAGCGCCGAATCCGGGCTCGCGGGCTACTGGCAGATCAACAACAAACAGATGGCAGGCTGGCAGACCGTCTCCGCCCTCGCGTGACCGGCAAGTCCAAAAACTTCAACAGCATTTCGGATACGCCCCGCCTGCAAAAGAACGCGGCGGGGGTATCTTTATGTGCCCTGCAAAAGACGGAAGCGCGGCGGCATATTCTCTAACAAGACGGATGAATTCGGAGGAAAAAAGACGATGAACGACCATGACGCGTGCATCATCCTCAACATGCTGAACGGGATCGGCGGGCTTTCCGCGTGGAACCGTTATGTTTCGCCGTCCGGCGCCCTGCTTGAAGCGGCAGGGGGGCTTTCCGGCATCTTCGGCATGGACGTTGCGGACATTGTCCGCCTAGGCGGCATCGCCCCCGGGATCGCCGAACTCATCCCGCGCTGGCGCGAGTTCGCCGACCTCGGCCGCGAAATGGAACTCGCGGCACGGGAAAAGGCTGCCATCGTGTGCCGCACCGACGGGGATTATCCGGCATCCCTGCGCGAACTCGCCGACCCGCCGCTGTGCATCTATGTGCAGGGGACCCTGCCCGCCGGCATCGGAACGGGGAACTCCGTCGCCATCGTCGGCACGCGCACCCCGACGGACCGGGGCGTCCGCATGGCACGGCGTTTCGCGGAGGAAGCGGCACGCGGCGGCTGGACCACGGTCAGCGGGCTGGCGCGCGGGATCGACACCGCCGCCCATCAAGCCACGCTCGACGCCGGCGGCAGAACGGTCGCCATACCCGGAAGCGGCCTCGCAAACGTTTATCCGCCCGAGAACCGCGAGCTTGCACGCGCCATCACCGACGCTGGCGGCGCGGTCGTTTCCGAATACCCCATGGACACCGGAGCCTCCCGCAGCACGCTGCCGAGGCGGAACCGCGTCATCGCGGCGCTTTCCCGCTGCACGCTGGTGGTCGAAGCCGGAAAGAAGAGCGGCGCGCTGAGGACGGCAAAATACGCACGGGCACGGGGATGCCGTGTCTTCGCCGTGCCGGGCGCGGAGGACGACCCCCTGGCAATGGGAAGCAACGAACTGATCCGGCAGCAGGGCGCAAAGCCCGTGACAGACTTCGGGGACATGCTCGACGGCATCTGATCTCCCGCCCGTTTTTTCACCGCCGCACCCCCGAACAGGGCAAGCCGTTGCGGCCGCCCATACCGCCCATGCCGCCGCCGCGACGGGTCGCGGCTTGGGGCGTCACGTCACGCGGTTTTAACGTGAAATTAACGTTGAAAAAACGTTTTATCCTGTTGAAAAACCGTCATTTTGTGCTATGTTTACAGTGAATCGGAATCTTCGACCTGACTTTTAACCTTCATCCATAGGAAACCAGACCATGAAGTTCTCTCTCTCCATGAAAGCGGCCCTCTCCTGCGCCGCGGTCTTCATCGCCGCCGGACTTTGCTCCGCCGCCGATCCTTTTCTGACCTCGCCGGACGCGGACAAGACGATTCGCGTGTACCTCGACGAAGGCAATGTGCTCCGCGTGGAACGCAACGCGTCGGAAGTCTTCCAGGTCCGCCTCGGCCTGAAGTCGAACAAAGCGGAGTACGATTTCTCGCAGCTGAAACTCAAAGGGCAGATCCCGTCCGGCAGCAGCGTCGCGCTCGTGACCGAGAAATATACGGCGGTGAACGGCAAGCGCTCCGAACGCACCGTCCGCATGAACGAAAAGACGCTCGTCTTCGGCGAAGGCGCGAACCAGATCGGCGTGATCGTGCGCGCCGGCAGCGATTCCTTCGCGTTCCGCTACAGCGTCGGCGGATCCGGCGACGTCGAATTCCAGGGCGAATCCACGTCGTTCACGTTCCCGTTGACCGACGGATTCCGCATGCAGCGCCGCGTGACCAGCTACGAAGACCGTTACATCGCCTACACGGCAGACCAGCTCCGCGGCGGTCCGCAGGGCGGCCAGGGCGGGTTCGGCGGCGGCCGCAGAGGCGGCGCCAACCGGAACTGGAACTATCCCCTGCTCTTCAACTCCGCCGACAAGTCCACGTGGGGCCTCCTCTCCGAGACGTGGTTCGACGGCACCTACTGCGGCACCTACCTGGTGTCCTCCGTCGACGACAAGGGCGTGAGCTTCACCACGCATTATCCGGATCCCGGCGAAGGCGCGAACCAGGGCGCGGTCAACCCGACGACCACGCTCCCGTGGAAATCCCCGTGGCGCTGCGCCGTGATCGGCACGCTCGCCGACATCGTGGAATCCACGCTCATCGACGACCTCGCGCCCGAATGCGCGGTGGACGACGTCTCCTGGATCACCCCCGGCGTGGCGTCCTGGGTCTACTGGGCGTACAACCACGGCAGCAAGGACTTCCAGATCGTGAAGGACTACATCCTGCTCGCCTCCGAAATGAAGTGGCCGAACGTCCTGATCGACTGGGAATGGGACGTGATGGGCAACGGCGGCAACATCGACGACGCGCTCGCGCTCGCCAAGGAAAAAGGCGTCGGCGTGTGGCTGTGGTACAACTCCGGCGGCAAGCACAACTACGTCGGCGGCGGCCCGCGCGACCGTTTCAACACCCACGAATCCCGCGAAAAGGAATTCGCCTGGCTCACCGAAAAGACCGTCAAGGGCGTGAAGATCGACTTCTTCGAGAGCGACAAGCAGAGCATGATGCAGTACTACGTCGACATCCTGAAGGACGCCGCGCCGCACAAGATCATGGTCAACTTCCACGGCGCCACGCTCCCGCGCGGCTGGTCGCGCACCTACCCCAACCTCATGTCCATGGAGTGCGTCTGGGGCGCGGAACAGTACAACAACCACCCGATGATGACCGAGCCGGCCGCCGAACACAACACCACGCTGCCTTTCACGCGCAACGTCGTCGGCCCGATGGACTACACACCCACAGCGTTCACCAACTCCCAGCACAAGCATCTCACCTCCCACGCGCATGAACTCGCGCTCCCGGTCGTCTTCGAATCCGCCTGCCAGCACATGGCGGACCGCCCGTCCGCGTTCCGCGCGCTGCCCGAAAAGGTGAAGGACTTCATCGCCGGCCTCCCGACCACCTGGGACGACACGAAGTACCTCGGCGGCGAACCCGCCGACTACGCGATCCTCGGCCGCCGCAAAGGCGACACCTGGTACGTCGGCGGCATCAACGGCAAGAACGAGACGCGCGAAGTCAAGTTCACCGTCCCCGGCAAGGCGGGCGACACCTACTCCTTCCGCAAGATCGCGGACGGCAAGGACGTCGATTCCAATTACTTCATCAACGGCGACGTGAAGCCCGACGATCCGCGCGCATGGGACATCGCCGAAGGCACCGCGAAAGCCGGCGACGTCATCACCGTCCGCATGATCGGCCGCGGCGGCTTCTCCTTCCGCTTCATCAAGAAGTAAGAGCCGAACGACAGGCTGTTTTTCAACCTGCTGACCTCTACAAAAACAGTTCGTCCGCTTCCACGGCACACACCGTTCGGAAGCGGACGCTTCTTTTTTGTTTTGGCATGACCGTCCGTGAAACTCAGGTCACGGAGCGGATGAAGGCGGATATCTCCGCGCGAAAACGTTCGGGGTTGAATTGAGCGGCATGGGCAGCGCAGACGGCGGGATCCCATGCCGGAGCCGCCTCGAATTCCTCAATCGTGTTTGCAAGCGCTTCCGGGGTCTGTTCCGGGAAGAAGAGCCCCGTCCGTCCGGGCAGGACTGTCTCCAGCGCGCCGCCCCGCCCGAACGCGATCACCGGAGTCCCGGCGGCCTGCGCCTCCAGCGGGACAATCCCGAAATCCTCAATGCCGGGGAAGATCAGGGCGCGCGCATGCGTGAAAAGCTCACGGAGGCGTTCGTTGGTGCAGCGCCCCTCGAACGTGACCAGCGGGGAGTTCCCGGCGGTCTGCCGAACGCGCTTCAGTTCGGGACCGTCGCCGGCGACGACCAGGCGGCGTCCGAGCCGGATGCACGCGAGAACGGCAAGGTCGACGCGTTTGTACGGTGTGATCTGGCCGGCGCAGAGATAGAAATCGCGTTTCGGGGCGTTCGCGCCGGGGCGTCCCGGATCGCTGAAGAAGGCGGTGTTGACCGGCGGATGGATCACGGCGGAGTCCCTGCCGTAGACGCGGCGGATGCGGTCGGCGACGAACGCGCTGTTCGCGATGAAATGGTCCACGGCGTCGGCGGAACGCCTGTCGTAGTCGCGCAGGCGGCGGAGAAAGAGCTTCATGGCAAGCTTGCCGCCGGGTCCGGCCGCCTGATAATACAGGTCGCTCATGTCCCAAAGATAACGCATGGGCGTGTGGCAGTAGCAGACATGGACCGCGCCGGAGGGCTTGCGGATGCCTTTTGCGGGGCCAGACTCGCTGGAGATGATAAGGCGGTAGGAGGAGAGGTCGAGGCGGCGCAGGGCTTCCGGCATGAAGACCAGATATTTCTGGCAGCCGTTGCGCGCGCCGGGCAGACGGGAGATGAAGGTCTCGGTCACTTTGTGCGCGGCAAACGGCTCCCCGACTTTTTCCCGGTTCCAGGCGTGCGTGAAGATGTCGGCGTCCGGGTAGAGGCGGCAGAGTTCGGCAAGCACGTTCTCCCCGCCGCGCATGGAGGTCATCCAGTAATGGACCAGCGCGGTCTTCAGCGCGGAGCCCCCGCCCGATTCCGCGTCCCGGCTCATCGCGCGCCCCGGCATCGGATGACCTCGACGATGGTGGCGAAGAAGATGTGGATGTCCAGCCAGACGGACCAGTTTCGGATATACCACATGTCAAGCAGGATGCGTTTGTCGTAGCCGGTGTCGTTGCGCCCGGAGACCTGCCAGAGCCCGGTGATGCCGGGCTTGACGCGGGAGAAAGCCTCGTAATTGTCGCCGTAATAGCCGATCTCCGCCTTCACGATGGGGCGCGGGCCGATCATGGCAAGTTCTCCGGTGATCACATTGAAGAACTGCGGCAGCTCGTCGAGGCTGGTCTTGCGGAGGATGCGCCCGATGGGCGTGATGCGCGGGTCGTGCTCGAGCTTGAAATTGGCGCGCCATTCGGCGGCGAGCTTCGGATCGTTGGCGAGGATCTGTTCCAGCTGGTCGTCGGCGTCCGTGTACATCGTGCGGAACTTCCAGACGTGGATGGGTCGTCCGTTTTTGCCGAGGCGGTCCGCGCGGTACAGGACCGGCCCCCTGCCGGACAACTTCACGACGAGCGCCAGGACCAGAAACACGGGGATCAGCAGCACGATGGTGACGCACGCGAGGATGAACTCCAGAACGGATTTCGTAAGGCGCGGGAGCGGACGCAGCAGCTGGTTGCGGATCTCCAGTCCGGCGAGTTCGCGCAGGCAGACCGGCGTGCCCCAGGCGACCGGGATGCCGATGTCGTCGGTCATGAGCAGGATCTGCCGGAAATGCTTCATGTATTCGCGCATGCACTTTGTGATCGCCTGAGGCGGGAGACAGCAGATGAGAAACTCGGCGCCGGTGCGGGCGGCGGCCGCCGGGGCATCGGAGAGCGCGCCGAGGCGGTCCTGAATGGCTGGATCGTCATCGACGAAACCGACGATCCTGAGCCCGAAATGCGCGTTGTCGCGCAGCTCCGCCTCAAGTTTGCGTCCGCATTTCCCCGCGCCGGCGATCAGGGCGGGGATCTGTCCGACATCCGCCCATTTGAGAACGCGCCGGACCAGGTTGCGCACGAATCCGACAAGAAAGAGGTTCAGGCAGGCGCTGGCAGCGATGACCACGCGCGAATACGCCTCCGTCCTGCGCGAGAACGTGAGGTAGCAGAAGAGCAGCAGGTACGTGACCAGGACCGCGTAGACACGGCGGCGCATCTCCTCCACTGGATCCAGCGCCATGCCGGGGCAGAACGGGTTGCCGTGGTAAAGGCGCATGACCGCAGCCAGCAGGATGAAGACAAACAGGAAAGGCCACACGGCGACGTAGGTGGACATCTGGTAGTCGCCGCCCATGGCGTGATAGACCGCGGCGGTGCCGAGCCAGCAGCCGGACAGCGCCAGCACGTCCGCCAGCATCAGAAACAGAATACGGATCCGTCCGGCGGTCATAACGCCGCCTCCTTCCTCCGGAACACCGTGCAGAACGTCCCGCGTCCCATCGGGACCGGCTCGCCCGCGGGCGCCCAGGAATCGTCCGGCGGAGCGGCCGGCGAGCCGCCCGGTTCGGAAATGTAGAAATCGGCGTTTTTCAGGTCGCGGACGCGGCGTCCGCCAGCGAGATAGGCGGAGACGATGTACTTGCTGTCACGCTCGAAGTACATGCCGGGCGCGGCGCAGCTTTCGTAATCAAGCAGGTCGAATCCCGGCGGAGCGGCACAGGAACGCGCGGGAAGATTGGCGCGGAAGAGCGCGGCAAGCTGGTGCGTGGCGTTGCGGACCGCCTTGTGGCGCGGCTCGAAATAATCCTTCAGGATCGGGCCGAGGCAATGGAACAGCGCTCCCAGGACGTACGCGGCGAGCAGGACCGCCAGCGCGGTTCGCGAGGAGACGCGCGGCAGATAACGCGCAAGGAATCCGGCGATGACCGCGATGCCGCAGAACGTCCAGCCGAATCCGAGCGGGGACGCAGGGAGCAGGTAGCGCACGGAAAATGTGAGCGAGCCCTCATACATCAGGAGCTGGGCGGCGATGACGCCGGCATGGACGGCGATGAACGCGAGCAGGAGCTTTTCGCCGGAGGAAAAGACATGGCCGCGAAGGCGGAACGCCAGCCCGACAAGCGCGGGAACCGTCCACAGCGGATCGAATGCGCGTTCGAACGTGATGAAGAATTCCTTCATGGTCCCGGAATCCGCCCGGAGCATCTGCCGGACGAACAGAAAAGCGAATCCGGCGACAAACACGACGCCGCACACGATCAATGCCGTTTTCAGGGATTTGCCGTAGAAAGCGCGGGCGAGGAGCTTTGCCGCCGCCGCCATCGCGAACGGCATCAGCCCGGCGATCATTGCCGCATCGACCAGAGACGGCGCGCGTCCGAACACTCTTTCGAAAATCTGAAGATACCGGACCTCCGGCGTAGGCAGTCCGAACACCGCGTGGTTGACGGCGGCGGGCAGGAAGACAAACCCGGCGGCAAGGAGCGTGCCCGCGAGGCTCCGGTACGGTACCGGAACGAACTTCTTTTTCGCGGGATCCGCTTCAAGGTTTCCTCGGGTCGCATCCAGGCTCCAGCGCGCCTCCCGAATCATCACGCCGAACAGGACAAGCCCGCAGAAGAGGATCATCTCCGAGCGCGTGATCATGAGGATGCCCGCGGCGGCTCCCAGATAAAGATGCCGCGCGAACGAGTCCGGATCTTCCAGAATCAGGAAGACCGCATGCACGATCAGGATCAGCAGCAGACATTTCATGTTTTCACGGAGCCCGGTCCCGGCGAGCCGGAGCATGAAGGGATTGACGATGTAGACCAGAAGCGCGCCGGTCGCGGTGCGTTCGCCGAAGACGCGTTGCATGACGCGGAACAGAGGAAAGACCGCCGCCGCAAAACATGCCGCGCTGAGGATCTTTGCCGCCGTGAACCCGGTGATGCCGCCGAGCCAAACGAGCACGCCGCAGAGCGCCGGATACAGCATCGGGATGCGCGGATGGAACGCATAGTGCCATTTCCCCGCCGCGAACGCCTCCGCCATCGGCGCAAAACGGGTCGCGATGTCGCGTTCCGGGATGTCCGCGAAATATGCCAGCGACAATGCCAGCAGGAGCGCCGCGGAAAAAAACAGCCATGGCGCGCGGGATGTTCCGGCGGGGGTTCCGGGCGGCTGGTTCAGAATGGTGCTGGACATGCCGGAGCCTTTCAGCGGTGCACGCAGATCACGGTCAGGACCAGCAGCGCGGTCTCGATCAGATAGGCCGCCGTATCGAATGCCCTGCGGTCGAAGTTCAGCGAGCCGTTCTCGGAACGTTTGATCAGATACCAGGATGCCAGCCACGTCAGCAGAAACATCCCGGCGGCGCCCCAGATACGGCGGCTGACGAGGATGAACAGCAGGATCAGGACGCAGCCTGCCACAGCGCCTTTCCGGCGTTCCGCGACGCTCGAGCGGATCAGTTCCGAACCGGACGGCGTCGTTGCGGCGCTGAGTTCCTCGCGCGCGAAATAAGCGCACAGAAGGACGGCGATCAGCCAGCATGTCCCGCCCGCGTTCGCGACCGCCGCGAGCATGATGGCGCGGACGGCGAAGAAGACCGCGCCGAAAAACATCGGCTGGGCGGTGAACTTGTCCGGCGCGGCGTCGGCGGCTTTCGGGAAGAAACGCATGGCGAAGAGCGCCGCACCGTTGAACCCGCGCCATCCGGTGATGAATTCAAGCAGAAGCGCGACCAGGATGCCGGAGAACAGGGAACCCGCGAACCCGCCGAAAAGCCAGACGACGATCCAGGCGACCAGGGCGCAGACCAGCCCGACGACAAGCCCGACCAGCGGGAACCAGACCGGGAAATCCTCCGGGATCTCCTTCGGCTCCGGCAGAAACGGCAGGGGCCGCCCGGTCGCAAGCGTCCAAACGGCGGAAAGCTTCTCAAGCGTGCTGTTGTTCACGTTCGGCCTCCTTTTCTTTTGTTTCCGGCACGACGGACGATTCCGGCGGAGCGGGGGGCGTCCAGCCGGTATGCTCGCAATAGGCTTTCAGCATGGCGTCGCGGACGGCTTTCGCAAGCTGTTTGCGGTTGCGGCCCTCCGGGTAGATGAGCGGGAGGATGTAGACGTCGGCGGTGGACCTGCGGTTGCCGAGGATCGCCCAGAGGTGCGGCATGAACGTGGCGTCGCCGTACCATGCCGGATGCATGTCGCCGTCCTGGACGCGGTAGATGGAGATCATGGGCTGGATCGGGATGTCCGTGCCGCAGACGGTCTCGAACGGCGTGGTCTTGAACTCCTTCAGGCCGTGCTGCCCGTCGGACGTGGTGCCCTCGGGATAGACGATCAGCGGGATCTTCTTCCGAAGGGTGTCGCGGAACTGTTCCATGAGGCTCGCGGCGGACTGCTTGGAGTCGCGGTCGACCCAGATCGGGCGGATCATGTCGGTGTACCAGCCGAGAATCGGCCAGGACTTGATCTCTTTTTTCGGCGTGAACCGCAGCCCGAAAATGGACGCGTGCAGAAAGATGTCGACGTAGCTCTGATGGTTCGCCACGACCAGCCCGCCGGTTTTCCTGTATGCCTCCGGATCGCCGTGTATGATCGTGCGGATGCCGAGGATTTTGGCGATGCCGCCGCCCCAGCATTTCGTCTGGAGCGCCATGCGGCGGATGCTGTGCTCTTCCTCGTAGAGATAGCGGATCGGGAGGCAGTATATCCAGTGAAAGTTTCCCCACAGGAAAAGCGCGACGACGCGATAAAGCCTGCGCAGAATCCGCATCGGTCAGTCTCCCGGGAACGTGATGTTCGGGAAGAAATGCTTGTGGTAACGGTCCGGCAGACGCCACATGTCGACCATGACGGGCAGGTCGATTGAGCCGAATTCGTAGTCGAACGCCGGTTCGCCGAGGAGCTTCGCGCCGATCGTGATGTAGCCCTTCAGGAGCGGCGGCATGGCGGCACGGAGACGCGCACGGTCATTCAGGATGCTTTCGACCTCCGCCCGGTCCGGACGGGTGAAACTGAACTGCGGACGCGGCTTGAAGTCGACGTCCGGGAAATACAGCCCTTGGGCGCGCAGGGATTCGTAGACCGCCCACGCGATAGCCGGCTGCGCGTCTTCCAGGCTCACGCAGCCGCACAGATAGCGGCAGCCCGAGCGCAGCGTGATCGCCGCCATTCCACTCCACAGGAACGCCACCACGGCGCCGTTGCGGTAGTCCTTGTCCACGCAGGAACGCCCCACTTCGATGATTTGCGGCACATAACGTTCGATGCCGTTGACCTCGTATTCGCGGGCGGAATACATCTTTTCCGGGTCGTTGCCCAGCTGCCCGATCGCGCGGTACGTACCGATCGGCATCCCGTTCGACTTGTCGAAGACGATCAGGTGTGCCGCGCCTTCGTCGAACTCATCGCGGTCGAACTCGGCGTCCTTCGCGGAGTCGAGTCCGCGGTTCTGTTCGCAGTTGAACACCCGGTAGCGGAGTTTCTGCGCGGCGAAGATCTCGTCCTCATTCTCCGCGAACTTGAGCAAATAGGCGTCGTTTTCCGTCACAAGAGGCGGAGTGATGATTTTCTGAAGCAGATTGTCGGTATTGAAATCCACGGTCGGTTCCTAGAGCGGGTCAAGGTGTTTATATTCTATATAACTTAACGCCGATTTCACGTTTTTCAATAGCGAATCACGGTTTTTCAGTTTTTTTCCTTAAAAAAAACGTGCGGAAACCGAACATCTTTTGAGGATAGGGAATCCGCCATTTCCCGCAAAGCCGCGGACCCGGAAGGACGGAACAGATTATTCAACTCATTTCCAGTTCCGGGAGAAAGGTGCAGGGCTGGCACAAGCGACAGCATTTCCCACGCGCACACAGGACAAAAAATCCGCCGTTCGTTTCCCGCGGCAATGCCGGGCTGGAAACGTCGGCGGACAGCAAGGGGAGCGCGCTGCGGCGGACGGAAGCTTAACCGAGCCAGCCGATGGTCCCCCAGTCGGTCGTCTGCATATCGTTGATCTGCCAGTATCCGGCGAGGTTGCCGGAGTTGCACCAGGCGATATCGTCCGTGCCGTCGCCGTTGAAATCGCCGGTTCCGGCAAATCTCCACTCCGAGGTGTCGACGGCGTTGAGAACGCCCCAGTAAGAGAGCGTGCCGTTTTTCACGCCGCCGATGGCGACTATGCCATCGCTGTTGATCACGGCGAAATCGCTGGTGCCGTCGCCGTTGAAATCGCCCACGCCCAGGAAATCCCATTCTTCAATCCTGACCGCGCCGATCATGCGCCAGTAGGAGTCTTCGGAGCTGTCCGTGATCCACGTGCAGAAACCGTAGTACTGTTTGTCATCGATCCCGGTGAACGTGTTTTGCCACAGCATGTCGGCTTTCGCGTCCGGAGGCGCGTCCGGCGAGGTGGACGAGGCGGTTCCGAAGTTGCCGGTCGCAAGCATATCCCATCCGTCGCGATAGACGTTGATTAGGGACACGCCCGCATTGTATTCCTTGTAGGCGAGCTGGCCGGCATTCGGGTCCGAATCCGAATATGCGTTCGGGTCGGCAAGCAGGATGTCGTCGATGCCGTTCCCGCTGAAATCGCCGGTCCCCATTTCGTCCCAGGTGCCGGCGTCGAATCCGAGGTCCTGCGCGGTGAACGTGCCGTCGCCGTTGGAAAGGTCGTAGAAGAACTGCCCTGCATAGTTTGTGCGGAGAATGTCGTCGAAGCCGTCACCGTTGAAATCGCCGACGCTGACAAAGTTTCCGCTGTAGCCGAAGTTCAGGGTCCCCCAGACTTCGCCCGTATCGGAGGAATAGATCTCCACATAGCCGAAAACGCTTCTGGCGAGCATCGACTTGCTCCCGCCGGCGAAATGCCCGGTGAAGAAGACATCGCCCTCGTTGTCGTCCATGACTTTGAGGATGAGGTCATTGGTGTTGGCGATAAGGAGTTTGTAGTAGAGGTCGCCGTATTTGGCGACGTCGTCGGAGGTGGTCAGGGTCTGGTCCCCGAAGGTGACGGCGGAGGTGAAACCCGCCGCATCCGTGGCGAGCTTGTACGTGCCGACCGCGGCATCCGGATTCAGCGTGTATGAGGCGTCGCCCGTAACGGCGGAGAGACCGGTGACCTGTGCGTTCACCATGGTCGTGTACGCTGTGTCGAACGCCAGGATTCCGCCGACCGTAACGGTCGCGCCGGGCGCAAAAACCAGCGTGCCGACGAGCGTGGACGCATTGTCCAACGTCACAGAGGCGCCCGAGCCGACCTCAAGGCCGGAAATCGTCGAGGACGAGAAAACAGCCGTTCCCGCCTGCACATTCGTATCGGTCGCCACGACGGAGTTCGCCTCGAGCTGGCCGCCGTTGACCGTGGTGTTCCCGATCGTGTTGCCGGAGACCACGCGCATGACGCCGCCGGAAAGGACCGTCGTGTCCGCCGCGGCCTCGGTGAGCAGCATCGTGCCGCCGGAGACGACGGTATTGCTGACGGACCCGGAAAGGACGTCCAGCAGGCCGCCGTCCATCAGCGTATCGAACGCGTTGCCTGCGCTGTTCACGCGCATGGTGCCGCCGTAAACGCTGGTCCCGGAAGTCTGCGCGGTGTTGAACTGGACCGTGAACGATCCGCCGCTCATAACGGCCGTATTCCGGACGATGCCGCCGGAATTAAGGAACCTGCCGCCGGAGAGGACCGTGACGCCGGAAGCGGTCCCGAGGTCGTAGACGGTGCCGATGCCGCCGTCTTTGATCAGGCCGGAGTCCAGAGTGCCGTCGATGTCGAACTGGCCCTTGCTTTCCACCGTGAGATCCGAGGCGTCGCCCATGACATAAATGTCGCTTTCCCCGCTCGCGGAAATCCGCTGAACGATCCCGTCCGTGTCGACGTAGATCATGCCGCCGGTCGTGGCGAAGGAGTCGGCAAGCGTCCCGCCCGCCATAACATCGATTTCTCCGCTGGTTCCGACGGTAAGTCCGGAGCTGGTCTCTCCGTTTTCGATGATTAGCACGTCATTCGTGATGATGTCAGGCATGGTCAAAGGTCCTTATGTTGAGCTTGTTGTTTGTCCCGGAAAACACCTGTTTTTTGAAGCTCGTCCGGCATGGGTCCCGAGCCCCGGGATCCGCCCGCACGACGATCCTTTCAAAAATAAGGATTACATTTCGTCACAATAACATAGCACC
This sequence comes from Lentisphaeria bacterium, assembly GCA_017455665.1. Taxonomy (GTDB): domain Bacteria; phylum Verrucomicrobiota; class Lentisphaeria; order Victivallales; family UBA1829; genus UBA1732. The sequence continues at coordinate 19,206 of JAFSZN010000154.1, read as the reverse complement.
GCTTCCCGCGATTTCAAGTCGTAAAAATACAATTTGTCCGGGAAAAACGGGATGCCGGTCCGGGCGCATGCCGGATGTCCCGCCCGGCGCCGTTCGCCAATCGCAGGACTGCCGTCAGACACGCCGTCCTGCCGGATCCCTCTCCCGCTCCCGTTTCCGACAAAAAAAAGTCAAATGAACAGGAAGGTCCCGATATTGCGCCAGACCCCCGACTTCCAGATGCCGTACTTCCAAAGGACCCGCCTGCGGGTCCAAGGACCGAGGGTCTGAAACACCTTCAGATCCTCAAGCATGTTCAGGTCCCGTTCGCTCAGGGATCCGGAGTAGCGCGCGCCGAACGCGACCGCCTGGTTGATGTTCTGCTGGAACCGCGTCCGGATCCTTTCCCTTCCCAGGCGCAGTTTGCGCCAGAAGGTGGAAAAGGAATAGTAGGATGCGCCATAGACGTTGTTCGAGTGCTGGCGGTAGTAGATGGTCGGCTTCGGGAGGAACCCGATCTTTCCCATGGTCGCGGCAACGAGCGTCAGCCAGTGGTCGTGCATGACGGCTGCGGACGGGACCGGGGATGCGAGTTCGACAAGTGCCCGGTTCACGAGCATGGTGTTGCCGGACGGGACGTTCTGGACGATCAGGCGGTTCAGGGTCAGGAGATGGGGATTGAGGTTCTGGAACCGGATCATGGAGCGCGAGATCGGATTCAGTTCGGAATCGACGACTTCGGAGTCGGTGAAGACCATGATCGGGGTATCGGATCCGTATTCGGCTTCCATTTCGCGGTACTTTTCCAGGGAGGCTTTGACCTTGCCCGGCTTCCAGACATCGTCATGGTCGCTGAACATGACCAGCGGAGCGTCTGAGGCCGCCAGCAGGGAGGAGAAATTCTCCAGAGCCGTGGCGGGTCCCTGCCCCAGGAACCGGATCGTCTCAGGATGCTTCCGCTGATACTCCCCGATGATGTCGAGGGTATCGTCGGTGGAACCGCCGTCCCGGACCAGGACCTCGAAAACGCGGCAGTCCTGCGCCAGGATGGAATCCATCTGCTCGCGCAGGAAGCGGGAGGAATTGTAGGTCGCCAAAAGAATCTGAATCGGAAATGATCTCATAACAGTTGCAGCAGGTTGATAGCGTTCAGCTTTTCTGGTCCGGAATGCGCACCTTGTATCTCGTCTCGTTTTTGTAGTTATCCACAACAGCCGCCACGCCAAGCCGACTGAAATGCTCCGCCAGCGCCTTCTTCCCGGATTCAATGCATTTCTGAACGGAACTCTGCGAAAAGGAATCAGGATGGATCCTCCACACATAGAGAGGTTCAGGGACGTATGCCGTTTTCGCGGTCTTTTCCAGAAGGCGCAGATAAAGGTCATGGTCCTGCGAACCATCAAACCCGGGACGAAGCCCGCCAGCCTGTGAAAAAAGCGTTTTCCGTATCAAAGCGGGGTGATTGATGAAATTATTCTCTTCCAGCGCCTTCATGGAAAAAGGCTTTTTTCGCCGGTGCCATACGACACGATACTGCGTCACCAGGTAGTATTCGTCGGCATACACAAAATCCGCATCCGCCTGTTTCTGCGCGTTCATCAGGTGATCCAGCGCATCGGGCAGAAGCATGTCGTCATGGTCCATGAGCAAGATGAATTCCCCTGCGGCGCAGTCCGCGGCGGCGTTGGTATTGAGGGCGATCCCCTGATTTGCTTTTTTTTGGACCTTTATCCTGGCATCGGCCGAGGCAAAACGGGCGAGGATCGAATCGACCTCGGGATGGGATGGATCGCTGCAGTTGTTGATGACCAGCTCCCAGTCCTGATAGGACTGTTTCAGAACCGAGCGGACCATCTGCCGCAGCAGACAGGGACGCGTGTTCCAGACGCTGCAGAGGATGCTGACCCGCGGTCCGCCGCAAACCGGCAGGAGCTGAAGCGCGTGCCGTCCCGTCTCCCGGAAAAAAGACAGATGATCCCGTCCGACCGTGTGCCAATAGACCCGGCGCAGGAACTCTCTGGCCGGAAACGGCATCGTTTTTCTCAGGATATCTCTTAGGAACGGATTGACCATTGTCTGTGCCTGCCTTTGCGCTGTATTGCCGTTCTCATGCCTCGCCGCCGACCTGCCGCAGGATCGAACGGTAGGCAACCTCGACCGAATTCAAGAAGTTCGCACCGCAATAACGGTTCAGGACATAGTTCCTGGCATCGGCATCGATCGCTTTCAGGTCATGCTTTCCCGAGTAGATATCGGAGATCGTCGAATACCATTCGCCCTGTTTGCACAGGAACCCGGTTTTTCCGTTCTGAATGGAATTCCGGTACGCATAAACGGGCGCGGCGCACGTCGGGACATCGACCACCGCGCTTTCGAAGAACTTCAGCTCCGACTTGCAGTCGGTGAAACTGTTCTCGACCATGGGCACGACATTCAGGTCGATCCGGGCGATCAGGAGCTGCAATGTTCGAAAATCAACGAACGGCATGGTGAATATTTTCTTTGCCGCGACCAGGTCGTCCATGCCGTCCGGCAGATCCATATACCCCACGACCATCAGCTTCATGTTTTCATATCGACGCAGAAGCGCCACGAGCTCCGGCAAAGCTGTCTTCAGGTCGTTGACGTGGCTCGGGCTGCCGCTGAAGTATCCCATGACGAAATCGCCGTCCGGGTCGGCCTCCGCCTTGAGTTTCCGCAGTTCCGCCGAAACAACAAGCTGTTCCTCGTTCAGGGAATTCTCAATGCAGACGAACGGCTTTCCGAATTTGTCCTGAAGGCGGCCGCCAAGGAATGCGTTGGTCGTCGTGAACCCGTCCGCCTGTTTTGCCGTCATGCAGATCGATGCGACATAGTTCACCCAGTAGGTCCGCTGCCCTTCATCCTCCAGTGAAGCATCCAGCGTGCTCGCGACCAGTTGCAGACAATCCAGGTCAAATACCCGGTCGTCGACATCGAACAGCACCGGGATCCCCTTCGTGCGCGCCGTGTCGATCGCCCGCTGGATCGCCGGAGTCCAGGCTGTCCGGCAGAGGAGCAGCGCGGCGGCGGAACCGAGCCGGGGAATCACATTCTGGAGCTCATTTTCGTAGAAATAGCACAGGCGGAAGGAAGAGCTGTTCTCCAGCGCCCGGAAGACATTGTAGACCCTGTAGCGGAACGTCGAATTGTCCGGGCGGTTGTATATCGCCACAATGCACTTGAGGCCGGATGCGCATGCTTCGTAAAAAACTCGCATCCGGCGTTCCTGCGGCAAAAGCCACGGATCCCGGCAATCCGGAATTGTCAGGCGCAGACGATACATCAGCCGTATTTCTCCATGAAGTCAAGCGTATCCTTCAGCGTCTCCGACCAGTCCGAAGGAAGCGACAATTCCTCGAAATTCCTACGGCGTGCCGGAGTGTCGAGGGCAAGCTTCACTCCTTCACGCAAACCGTCGCACAGGGCATCCAGACTCAATTCGCGGAAGATGATATTATTTCCGAACGCGCAGTCCGTCTTGTTTTCGAAGGAATTGGTCACGCAGACACATCCGGACGCCAGCGAATCCAGCGGGGGATAGCTGGGATGCGGCGTGTACATAAGGGAAAACGTCAGATCCACTTTTCCAAGGAACCTGGCATATTCGCTCCATGTCATCCGTCCCGGATGCTCCGGTTTCACGCCCCCGGCAAACACGATATTGTCGCACGCGTCGCCGCCGATGCAGATGTCCCATTGATCGGGGTCGATGATCCCGCGCAGGATGGCTTCGTCCAGCACCTTCAGCCCGGTATAATACAGGTTCCGGGGATGGTTCGGGCGCGCATAGAAGAACAGTTTGTGTTTGCCGCCGGCATCCGGTGTCTGCGGCCGGTACAGGAACCGCGGGAAAGCCGGTTCGAAATATGTCCCGTGCGCACAGATCGCCGGATATTTGACTTTGAAATAATCCCAAAGCCAGTGGGAATTGACGATATAGCGGACATCCGGACTGTTCATCTGCCACGAACACCACAGTCTCATGTCTCCGTATGGATAGAAAAAGTCTTCCGTTTCCTGAATGATATAAAACGTTTTGCAGCCGGTGTCGGCGGCAGAGACCGCCGCGGTCGTCCACCAGCTGGTCGTGAGGAATTCATCCGAATCCGAGATCTCCAGCGGATGCGCGTGCCTGCCCGTGTCATCCCGGCCGCAGTCGCTCCAGAACACCACTTTCTTCGGATGCGCCTCGTGCATCAGCGCCATGAAATCATAATAATCCCGTGGATTTGCTTTTTCCTGCCGGGTGATGATCCGCAACATCATGTTTTTCCTTACGGCATACTGCGACACCAGGATCAATGCCGTTCCGACGCCGCCCAACAAAGAGGTTCCCAGCGCATCCGTGACGAAGTTCAGGCATGCGGTCCGCCCGCGATCCGGCGAACGGAAGACGGAAAGGGGCTGAAGTGTCCCATGCGCGTGGCATATCACCTCGGAAACGGAATGGGGCTGCTCGCTGAACGACCGAGCAGGGGCTTCAAACGGTTGAATGAAATGGCGGGAAATGTATTTTTTCACAAAAAGACAGGATTTCCCGATAAAAAACCGGAAACCTTTTTCCCGGATCACTTTCCCGGATTTCTCCATCAGATCTCCGAGCCGATGCAATTTGGATGCTATGCTCATACGTTCTCCTCAATCCCGCGGGGGGTTCCTGTCATCGCCTTCGGTTCCCTGACTGTCGGTCCCTTTCCCCGAAAGACGCACAAATAAACGTTTCGCGGATTTGGCGGCCCCATACAGGCAACGGATCCCGAAAGTGTCTAATACGCGTTCCATTTCATCGAGTTTTGCCCGTGCCTCCTGATACAGGCGCAGGCGTTCCTGTGCCAGATCCGAGGCTTCCCGATACATCCTCAGGCGCTCAAGCGCCAGCTTCGTCAAGGTCGTTTTCTCCTGATACAGGACATCCAGAGGACGGAACAGCTCTTCCATGCCGGGGCAGCACGGCCTTTTCCGGAAGAGGACAAACTGCGGAGCCCCGAACGACAGATCCGCCGTCATGTCAGGATAAAACCCGGCTTTCGCGAACTCGGCGCACCAGAACGATATGGGATGCACATTGATGTGGGTCGGTTCGTCGAAATCGTCCGGAGTCGATGAAAAAAGAACGGTGTCGCTGAATCGGGACAACGCCGTAATGGCTTCGTGATTATGGATCTCCCGGATGTGCTCGATCACTTCGATGAAAGTCACGAGGTCGTATTTCTTCGGGAACGAGTCCGGCAACGAGATGTCGGGAAGCGCAGCGCGGCAGACAAACCCCCGATGCTCCGCCCTTACATGGTCCAGCGCATAGGAGGAAGAATCTATGCCGTATGCCTCGACGCCGTTGTCTCTGAACGCTGACACCAGGTGCCCGCAGGCACAGCCCACATCCAGGACCGTTGCCGGATGCAGCAGATTCACAAGCCCCTCCGCCATACGGCGGTTGAAACAAATAATGCCTTCATTGTGAATATAGTCATTCAGCCCGAGATGGGACTCGTAGTAGTCCGCACCGTAGTCATTCTCATATCCCATAATCAGCACACCTTCATTTTTATATTCTTCATGGGAATCCCGAGCAGGGCAAGCGGCTCGGGTGCGTGCGAACGGAAAATGAACGCATCATGGATCCAGTGGTGCTGAACATTTTCCTGTTGCGTCCCCTCCGCGATGGAGACCATGATGCTGTAATCCCCGCGATACAGGATTGGCATTCTGAACTCGAACTCGGCGACAAGAGCCTGGCCCGCCGAAACGCTGAGCGGATTCTGAAGATAGGCGACACAGGTGTTGGCGGCAAACAATCCCTGCCCCAGATGGTCCTTGACGATAAAACCGATGATGGGACGGTACAAATCCCGGTACGCCTCGGCGGATATTCGCAGTTTCACCATCTCGCCGCCGACGCACCAGGAAAGCTTATCCCCGGACTCATCGGTCAGAACGACATCCGTGATCTTCGCCGCCCCGGTCCCGAAGGCGCCGGAAGCGTCGTTGAACCGCAAAAGCTCTATGTCGTTGCGCAGGTTCGTCGTGACGATGAAATCATGGCGCATATCCTTGAAACAGACATCCTCCTCCGGCGTCGCCTTCGGTATTCCCTGCGCGCCTTTCTCCTCGATCGTGCCGCCTTTCTGCAATGCCTGAAACTGCCGGGACAAATAGTATTCCGTAACATCTTTCGCCGGGCCTATGCGGAATATTCTTCCCCCGTCCAGCAGGACCGCCCGGTCGCAAAGGTTGACGACCGCGGCGGTGTCATGGCTCACAAACAGGATCGTGTGCTCCTCCTTGAACTTGCGGATGAAACGCATGCACTTCTGCTGGAAGACCGCGTCGCCGACCGCCAGCGCTTCATCCACGATCAGGATGTCCGGGTCAACAAACGCGTTCACGGCGAACGCCAGTCGCACCATCATGCCGGAGGAATATGTTTTGACCGGCTGGTCGATGAACTCGCCTATGTCCGCGAACGCGACGATGTCGTCGTATTTCGCGTCGGTCTCAGCCTTCGTCAGGCCCAGGATCGCGGCGTTCATGTACACGTTTTCGCGCCCGGTGAATTCCGGATTGAACCCGCTTCCCAGCTCAAGCAGGGCTGCGATTCTGCCGTGCCGCTCCACGGTCCCCTCCGTCGGCTGGAGCGTGCCCGTCACGATCTGCAGCAGCGTCGATTTTCCGGCGCCGTTGCGTCCGATGATCCCGACGCATTCCCCCTTCTTCACCTCAAGATCAATGTCGCGCAGAGCCCAGAATTCACGGTAATACGTCTTCCAGCGCCCGAACAGCATCTGCTGCAGGCGGTGCCGCGGCTTGTCGTAGATCTCGAACCGCTTCGAGATGTGCCGGATGCGAAGGGCCACGTCGTCAGAGGACATCGGCAAATCCTTTCTTCGTCTTGTGGAACCACAAAAAACCGAGGTGGAGCACCAGCAGCGAGACCAGGAACGCCGCGCCGAGGAACCGCCAGTCCGGCAGCTCCCCGTACAGAAAGACTTTCCGCGCCTCCTCGATCAGGAGCGCCAGCGGGTTCAGCTGGATCGGCAGGCGGAAGCGTTCCGGGATCGCCGAAACCGGATAGAAGATCGGCGTCAGGAAAAATAGGATCTGAAGCGCCACCCCCACCACATACGGCGTGTCGCGGACATACACGCTGAGCGAGGAGACGAAAAACGAAACGCCGAGCGTGAACAGGAACAGAGGGAGCAGGATCAGCGGCAGCAGCAGCATCGTGAAGCTGACCCTGCCGAAAACGAACACCGCGCCGAGAAACAGCAGGACGAACCAGACCATGCCCACGGCGAACGTCGCGAGCGTCTGCGACAGCGGCAGGATCTCGAGCGGGAAGATCACCTTCTTCACCAGATTCGTGTTCGCCACCACGATCCCGCAGTTCAGGTTCACTGCCTCGGAGAAGATGTTGAACAGGGCGAGTCCGCAGAACATGATGATCGCAAACGCACCGCGTCCGCCGTCCGTGTCGACGCCCCAGCGCGCCTGAAACACCACACTGAACACAAACGTGTAGACGCACAACATCATCAGAGGATGGATGAAACTCCAGAACAGCCCCAGGGCCGACCCCCGGTAACGGGCGGACACGCTGCGTTTCACGAACTGCCACAGCAGAGACCGGTGGGCAGCCGCGATCATCGGCAGCCGCCGGAAATCCAGGACATAACGCAGGGTGTTCAGCATCGTTTCTCCATCGTGCCAGTTCGTGAGGTGAGGGGACGGCACATTCTTAAACTAAAAGGGAAGAATATGCCGTTCTAATAATCTACCATGCGTTCCCCCTTTTTTCAAGATTTTTCAGGATGAAGTTCAGTTTTTTTCGTCGTCCGCGCCCTTGCGCCGTTTGCTCGGGGCGAAATCATCCGGCGAGGTATAAGTCTCCTGAGGGATCACGCCGCCGGCCTTTCTTCCGTCGCCCGTCAGCTGGTAAATGTCGCTGCATTCCTGGAACACCCTCAGTCCGAAGACAGGCAGGATTGCCAGCAGGTGGTCGAAGATGTCCGACTGGATGCGCTCGTATTCGATCCAGTCGGTCGTTTTCGTAAAGCAGTAGATCTCAATCGGCAGTCCGGTGGAGTCCGGCTGAAGCTGCCGCACAAGCATGGTCAGATCGGGGTTAATCGACTTCAGGGAACGCAGGTACTTGTCGATGTAGATGCGGAACGTCCCGATGTTGGTGATGCGGCGGCTGTTGATCGGCTTCGCGCCTTTCTCCGCCATCGCGCGGTTCCACTCCTCGATCTCCTGCCGTTTCTCGTTCAGGTAGTCGTCAAGCAGCACGAATTCGTCCAGGCGTGCGATCTCGTCGTTATTGAGGAACCGGATGCTCCGCATGTCGATGCGCAGGGACCGTTTGATGCGGCGGCCGCCCGCCTCGGTGATGCCGCGCCAGTTGATGAACGTCTCTACAGTCAGTTTGCGCGTCGGCACAGTCACGATGGTCATGTCCCAGTTCTGCACCTTTACCGTGTGCAGGGCGATGTCGATGATCACGCCGTCCACGTTCTCCGACGGCAGTTCGATCCAGTCGCCGAGCCGGATCATGTGGTTCGTGCTGAGCTGGATCCCGGAGACCAGCGCCAGGATCGTGTCCTGGAAGATCAGGATCAGCACCGCGAGCACCGCGCCAAGACCGGACAGCAGCATCACCGGGCTTTTGTTCATCAGGATGGACGCGATCATGATGATCGTCACGATCACGGCGAACAGCTGGATCAGCTGGATGCCGCCTTTGATGGAATGGTCGTGCGTGTATGAATGGCTGCGGTACCAGATGTCCAGGATATTCAGAAGGCTGATCGATGCGGACACCGCGCAAATGAGCGTGAGCGCCATGCAGATCTTTCGCGTGATCACCAGGTTTTCCGGATTGATGTTCACCGTTTCCAGGATCAGGTACACCACCACGATCGGCACGATGAACGCCAGGCGCGAGGCGGTCACATACATCTGTTTTTTGTACTCGCCGTTTTGAGTCGGAAGCTTCCTGAATATGAGCTGCAGCCCGTACAGGAAGACCTGCCGTATGGCAAGATTGACCAGAATGATGCCGAGCAGCGCCCCCGCAAGGCACAGGTTCGTCAGAACGGGATGGACCACCATTGAGTCTTTGATGAATGCAGTCAGTTCGGATAACATGAGCTCGGAATCCTTCTGCGAGGAGGGCATCCATGCTCAGAAAAGAGGAGGCCCCCGGATGTTCGGTTCAACGGAAGCGGATGCGCCGTGCGGCGCGAAAGACGTCGCAACGGCTCCGACGTATACTGGTTCTAATATATCATCATCACGCGCGTTTTCAAGCGCGGTTTCGGATCATCGGTCATCTGTCCTGCCGAATGCGGCCGAGATACGCGCCGAACGTCTCGAACGTCCCGGCACGTCCGAGGGTCGCGATCAGGCAGCTCAGACGGTCGCACTGGGATGCGCCCGCGTGACGCACGATGTAGCCCGGGATCTTCCATTGGGGTTCCGCGGCGCGCTCGTGATATTCCCACGGATGCGAATACATGTTGAAGAACCCGGTGGCGGACATGGCGGTCTTTGCCAGCGGAAGGTAAATCGGCAGAGGGAGGTTCTTGAACGAAAGCCAGAAGAGCGGGAAGCGGACCACGGGCAGGGCGGACACGGGCAGCTGCCACAGGCCGCACGCCTCCCGGAAGGGCTTCAGGGGGGCGGTGAAATTGCTGTAGCGGCCCGGCAGCCAGACGGGATTCAGGGAGGATTCGTATTCGTAACCGGCGTCCAGGATGTCCTGCTTGCCGACCTTGGCGAGGCGCGCCATGCGGAATCCGCGGACGGGCGCGCCGATGATCTCCTCCAGCGCCTCGCGGGAACGCTTCAGGTCGGCGGGCTCGAACGTGGTGTGGGAGTAGCCGTGGGAAGCGATCTCATTGCCGGAATCCTTCATCTCGCGCACGAGGTCCGGGAACTCCAGGGCGAAGGCGGCGGTCACGAAAAACGTGACGTGCGCGCCCGCTTCGTTTACGATCTTGAGAATCCGGCGCGTGCCCTCGCCTGCGATGGCGAACATGTCGTCGCGGGAGATTCCGACGCCGAACTCGGACGGCAGGTCGAACTCTTCTATGTCGAACGAAAGCAGAATGCTTTTCATCGGTCAGTCCTGCGCCGGGCGGTGCTGTTTCTTGCGGAACCAGTGCGCGGGCATGATGCGGAGGAAATGCCCGAGCTCGCGGAAAAGGACGCGCCAGCCCATTTTCGAGAAGGAGAGTCCGGGGCGCAGCGTGAGCGGGATGGTGTCGATGCGGAGTCCGCGGTCCCAGGCGAGCAGGATGAACTCGGTGTCGAACAGGAACGAGTCGACCGTGGTATCCAGGAACGCCTGTTTCCCCGCGCCGCGGAAGCCTTTCATCCCCGCCTGCGTATCGAGGTAGCATTCCGGCATCCCGAGCAGGAACCTGTTCAGGCGGCGCACGCCATTGGATATGATCTTGCGGAGCGAATGAAGTGCGTTGCCGTAGTCGGCGCCGCGCACGCCCATCACGACGTCCGCGCCGGAATTCAGGCGTTCGAACGCCTCGACGGCGCATTGCCAGCCGAACGGGAAATCGCCGTCGGTGTAGAGCTGGATGTCGCCGTCCGCCTGACGTACCGCGTGGCGCAGGCAATATCCCTTCCCGCGATTGACGCCGTATGTGGAAAAGATGAACTCGTCGGCGCCCGCGCGGATGGCATCCAGCGCCTCGTCCGGATAGCAGGACTCCGGCGAGCCGTCGTTCGCCAGGATCACGCGCAGCGCCGACCCGCGTCCGTTCAGCTCCTGCTTGAGCGCGGCAACGGATTCGAGCAGATGGTCCAGCCACCCTTCATGGGGCTTGTAGAACGGAAGGATCAGGTCGGTTTTCATTATGGTGCGCGTGGGTTGGCGCGTATCGGAGAGAGTTGAGGTTACTGGAAGAAATCGGGCTGGTCGGGATCGCCTTTTCTGCCGGAGGAGCCGCGTCCGGTGAGCCGGTTTTTCGCGGCGAGGCCGAAGAGGGACCAGGATTTGTCGGTGGCGATGCGTCCCTGCGGCGAACGCATGAGGTAGCCTTCCTGGATGAGGTAGGGTTCGTAGACTTCCTCGATGGTGCCGGGGTCTTCGCCGATGGCGACGGCAAGGGAGTTCAGGCCGACCGGACCGCCGTTGAAGTTCGCGATAATGGTCTCGAGGATGCGCTTGTCCATCTCGTCGAGGCCGTTGCTGTCGATCTCCATCATGGAAAGCGCCTTGCGGGCGGTCTCGCCGTCGATCGTGCCGTTGCCCTTGACCTGCGCGAAATCGCGTGCCCAGGAGAGCAGGTTGTTGGCGATGCGCGGGGTGCCGCGGCTTCTGCGGGCGATCTCCAGCGCGGCCTCCGGGGTGATGCCGACGTTCAGGATGCCCGCGGAGCGCTGGACGATCCTCTGAAGGTTTTCCGGATCGTAGTAGTCGAGCCTCGGCGCGAGCTTGAACCTGGCGCGGAGCGGCGCGGAAAGGAGGCCCTGGCGCGTGGTGGCGCCGATGAGCGTGAATTTCGGGAGGTTCAGGCGGATGGAGCGTGCGCCGGCCCCCTGGTCCAGCATGATGTCGATGAAATAGTCCTCCATGGCGCTGTAGAGGTATTCCTCCACAGCCGTATTCAGGCGGTGGATCTCGTCGATGAAGAGGATGCCGCCGTCCTCCATGGACGTGAGCAGGCCGGCGAGATCGCCGGGCTTTTCGATGACCGGGCCGCTGGAGGACTTGATGCTTGCGCCTTTCTCGTTGGCGATGATGTAGGCGAGCGTGGTCTTGCCGAGTCCGGGCGGGCCGTAAAGCAGAAGATGCCCGAGCGGTTCGTTGCGCTGCTTTGCGGCCTCGACGTAGACTTTGAGGCGTTCCTTGACGCTGTCCTGGCCGGGGAAGTCCTCGAATTTCTGGGGACGGAGCGTCTTTTCGACTGCCTCGTCGCGGCGGTTCAGCGTAGAGGTGATATAGCGTTCGGTCTCAGCCATTTTCGATTGCAGCTCAAACCCGGACGTTGCTGTTCAGGTTCTGGAGGATCCAGCCGGTCCCCTTCACAACGGCGTTCAGCGGATCGTCCGCCACGAGAACGGGGAGGTTGATCTCTTCGGAGATCAGCCGGTCGAGGCCGCGGATCATGGCGCCGCCGCCCGCGAGCATGATGCCGCGGTCCATGAGGTCGGAGGCGAGTTCGGGCGGGCAGTGTTCGAGCGTGGAGCGCACGGCGTCGACGATGCTGGCGATGGGCTCCTGGAGGGCGGTGCGGATCTCCTGGGAGGTCACGCGGATGCTCTTCGGGAGTCCGGACACGAGGTCGCGGCCCTTCACTTCCATGGAGTCCTCAAGGTCGGGCACCTGGTAGGCGCTTCCGATCCGGATCTTGATGTCCTCCGCCATGCGTTCGCCGATCAGAAGGTTGTAGACGCGCTTCATGTGCTGGATGATGGACGAGTCCATCTCGTCGCCGCCCACACGGCAGCTGCGCATTTCCACGATGCCGGCGAGCGAGAGCACTGCCACTTCGGTCGTGCCGCCGCCGATGTCGACGATCATGCTCCCGGTCGGCTCGGACACGGGAAGGCCGACGCCGATCGCGGACGCCATCGGTTCCGGGATCGTGGTGACCTTGCCGGCTCCGGCGCGCATGGCGCTGTCCTGAACGGCGCGGCTTTCGACCTCGGTGATGCCGGAGGGAATGGCGATGACGACGTTCGGGCGGAAGAAGCGCTGGTACGGCTTCATGAACCCTTTTGCCTTCGTGATGAAATACCGGAGCATTTCCTCGGTCACTTCGAAGTCGGCGATCACGCCCGCTTTCATCGGGCGGATGGCACGGATGTTCACGGGGCAGCGCCCGAGCATGCGCTTCGCCTCGGTCCCGACCTTGACGTCTCCGTCGTCGCTGATGGAAACCACGGACGGCTCATTCAGAACGACTCCCTGGTCCTTCACATAAACAAGGCAGTTCGCCGTTCCCAGGTCAATGCCGATATCACTCGAAAAGAATTTTGACAGTCTGAACTTCATTTTTGCAATCTCCAACGGTTCAAGTTCCCGGGCCGCGTCTTTTTCTATCCATAATGTAGCCCGCGTTTTCAGGAAGTAAAGCGGATTTCATGTTTTTTTTGTTATTTTTTCAGGCGGTCCGGCACATGCGTGTGGCGGACCATGTCGTCAAACGTTTCGCGGTCGCGGATCACTGTCGCCTCCGAGCCGTTCACCAGCACCTCGGCAGCCCGCAGGCGTCCGTTGTACTGGTAGCTCATGCCGAACCCGTAAGCGCCGGCGTTTTCCACCACGATGAGGTCGCCCACGCCGAGGCTCGCGGGGAAGCTGCGCTCCTTGACCCAGTAATCGGTGTTCTCGCAGAGCTGGCCGCAAAGCCCCATCTCCTCGCGCGGCTCGCTTTCCTTGCCATCGACATAGATGTGGTGGTAGGACCCGTAGAACGCGGGGCGGACCAGGACGTTCATGCCGACGTCGGTGCCGACGATCTTCGTGTAGGAGTTCTTCACGGCGTGGACGCGGCCGATCACGTATCCGGCGTTGCCGACGAAATAGCGCGCAGGCTCCATTTCGAGGCGCGGCGGCTTCATGCCGTACTGCTCCACGAACGACTTGAAAACCTCCGCCGTCTTCTTCGCAGCGGCTTCCAGGTCCAGGGAGGCTTCGCCGGGTTCGTACGGGATGCCGAGCCCGCCGCCGAGGTCGATGAACTCGAAGTCGATCCCGAGCTCCTTGCCGGTCTTGCACACGATCTCCATCAGCAGCTTCGTGACGAACGGGAAATAATCCGCGTCCGTGATGCAGGAGCCGGTCATCATGTGCACGCCGAACCGCTTCACGCCTGCCTCCTTCGCCATGCGGAACGCGGCGGTGACCTTGTCCGGGTGGATGCCGAACTTCGCCTTCGGACCGGCGTTCGTCACGTATTCGCCGACGTTGCTCTTGCCGTAGCCCGGGTTCACGCGGAACGAAATGACCTCGGGCACGCCGAACTTCAGGAGACGCGGGAACAGGCTTTCATCGTCGAGGTTGATCACGGCGCCGGTTTCGATGCCCTGGCGCAGGTCCTCGTCGGAGAGGAAGTTCCCGCTGAACATGATGTTCTCGCCGGTAAGCCCCACGGATTTTGCAAGCAGGATCTCGTTCACGCTGGCGCAGTCGGCGCCCGCGCCTTCCTGCCGGAGGATGTTCACGATGGCGGGATTGTTGCAGCATTTGACCGCATAGAACATGCGGAAATCCGGGTAGTATTTGCGGAAGGTCGCCACGGCGCGCCTGTAATTGTCGCGGATCTTCTGTTCGTCGTAAACGTAGAGCGGCGTACCGTATTTTGCGGCGAGCTCCGCGACCGGGATATCGCCGATTTTGATTCTGTCCTGTTCGAATTTCATGATTCCGATACCTTTCAGGAGATGAGTGCTTAATTTCCGATGCCGACTTTCGGTCCGTACGAGAAACCGGGCATTGCCGTAAGTCCGATGGAAAGGGCAAGGTAGTTCTTCAAGCGCCGCGAATACTCGCCGTTTTTGTGGAGATCCCAAGACTGGCCCGTGCCGGCTTCGGCGGCAACATACCAGCAGTGGAACCGTTTCGTGAGGCCGACGCAGGCGTTCGTGACCAGGTTCTGGTCGATGTCATAGGAACACCGCGTGTAGCCGTGCAGGTCCTTGTCGAATATCAGCGGGAACTCCAATCCGGCGCTGACCGTCTGGGAGCGTGTCGTCGGGGAAACCATCATGGCGGCGGCCGTGATCGTGGAGAACTGCGTTCCCATGGAGTAGACGGAGCGCTGCAGGAACGCATCGGAATACGTGTAGCTGGCGAAGATGCGCCATTCCGGCGCGAACCTGTAGTCGATCGAAGTCGCCAGGCGGTTGATCGCCGTTCCGCTGATGCCGGGCCGTCCGACTATGCTGCCGCCGCGCCGCACCTCGTAATCGTGATCGCCGTTGTTTCCGACGTCCAGAAGCAATTCCGCGGAAAGCGTGAGTCCTGCAAATGGCCTGAACTTGAAAATCGTTCCGAAGTCGCCGATATGGTTGAAACCGTTCGAGGTATGGATGAAGAGGTCCCAGTAGTTTTCAAGAGAAGCCCACTCGTAGATTTGCCCGTCCCGGCGTGTCTGCAGGCGGTTTGTGATGCCGAACCGGACGAAATGCTGCTCGGTGATGCGGTCGATCTCGTCGAAATAGTAGAGGTTGTCGGCGTTCACGGTCGGCCGCGGGATATAGGTGTAGTTGATGTACGGCGTGACCACATGGCGCAGGCCGTCAAGCCCCCAGTATGCGCTCTTCACGTCCTGCCAGGCGTGGTAGAATTTCGTGTTGACCTCAACGCCGAGCTCGCCGATCACGCGGAATTTGGCGCCGCCTTTCGAATCGTAGTTCGTGACCCGGTAGCCCCACGGGATCCCCTCGGCTTCGTCCGCGATCGACATGTAGCCGAGTTCACGGGTCCCTACCTCCCGTTCGGACGAGGAAGAATACGCGGTCAGGCGGATGCCCGTTCTCGGGATGATGTTGATGCCCCAGAGGTTGATCGGATAGTAAATCATGTGGAGCGAGTCGAACCTGAGCGTGCCGTAGTTCCTGATGTGCCAGTTCTCGTCGCCCGGGATGTCGCGGTCGAACCTGCGCCAGCGCATGAAGAGCGGCGTGAGGGACATTTCCCCCTGGTAGTACAGGTTCGCAAAGAGTTCCTGCCGCTGGAAATCCAGCCTCAGTTCCGGCAGGCGGTCGACCGTGGAATAGAAATCGTTGATGCGGAGCGTCATGTACGCGCTGGCGGTGAACCTGTCGCCCTGGTACTCGAGCGAAGCATAGGTCGGAGGCTCGTATTCGGAGTTGAAGCGGTCGACGTAAAAGTCCCGCAGATACTCGTAGTCGCTGATGAGGTCGATCTGCATCCGGAAGTCCAGACGGTTCGTGATATGCGTCGTGTTGTTCGTGCGGACTTCATAGCGGTAGTACGGGATCTTGAGGCGGGAATTGTTCAGCAGGTAATGAGGGGCTCCGTCCCTCAGGTCGCGGTCCCAGTATGCGTACCGGTTCCGGTCGTAAATGCCGTAGAAGGAGAATTCCGTGGCGGATTCCGGCGTCAGGAGGTCGGAGGTCAGGCCGTATCCGATGCCGCGCTCTTCGTACCAGTCCAGCATCAGGTTCATGTTCCAGTACGGTTCGTCCGTGAGCTTGAAGTGTTTCGCGCTCCGAATATACCAGCCCCAGTCGCTGTTGCTGCCGAATTCGATCTTGCCGCCGAAGCTCGAAAGGTCGGAGGGCTTGTAGAGGACCGGCAGCCAGAACACGGGAACGCCGTAGATCTGCAGAAAGTTATTCTTCATCAGGATGCTGTGGTCGCCCAGCTGATTGTCATAGTGGAAAAGACTGTTGTCGGTCTCCCTGGGCTCGATCGTGGCGTCGTAGGCGGCGATCGCAAAGTGGTCATGGTCGTCCTGAATATATTCGCAGGTCGTGAACCTTGCCTTGTGGACCTTCAGCGTGCCGTCGAAGAAACGGTCCGCGCGTTCGCCGACGCAATAGAACAGGCCGGATTTCAGCGCGAAATTCGAGAACTGGATCACGCCTGTCAGAAGATTGCCCGCCACGCGCTCAGCTCGGATCACAGACGATTCCCTCTCGATTTCCACCTCGGCGCGCTGTTCGCCGAGGTCGTCTATGACGTAGCGGAGCAGCGTTACGCGGGCACGCGGGTCCTGAAGAAGCAGCTGATAGTCCTCCATGGTCATGGTCTGGACGACCGTCGACAGGACGCAGAACTTGACGTTTCCCGCGGCCTCGAAATCGTAAAGCTCGGAATCAAGGTTTATCACGATCTTGTCGGCGGACACTTCCGTGCCGGGCGCCTGGATCACGGCGTTGCCGCGCGCCACAAGATTGTCGCCCACGAATTCATAGGAATCCGCGGCCGCGTCAAACCCTTCCGGCAGTTTCGCCAGCTTATCGAGGTCATTGACGGCGACAAGGTCGTCGAATCCGGCCAGCCGGTTCGAAGAGTATTTCTGCTGGGCGAATGCTTCCGCCGCATTCAGCAGCAGAAACACAGCCGTCAGAGCGCAGATGATGTATGTTCGGATGTTTTTCAACAATCTTCTCCGAAAAATGAGTTGCCGATAAAAATTCAAGTAGAAATATACCATGATATCAGGAAAAATGCAATCAAAAAACAGAAAACTTTTGCATTATTTATATAAAAGGGCGAATTTCCGGAAAATAACACTGCGGACAGACTTCGGTCCACGGGCATTTTTCTTTTTTCGGGGGATGTTCCCGCTTGAAAAAAAGTCTCTACCGTGATATATTATTTTTTTCGGCAAAATCTTTTCTTAAAATATAATACACACATCCGCGAGGTACTTTCCATGAAAATGTCCCAGTTGTTCGGCAACCGCCTGAAAGAGGATCCGGCGGACGCTACCACCTTCAGCCACAAATTTCTGGTCCGCGGGGGCTATGTCCGGCCCGTTTCCGCCGGCATCTACTCCCTGCTGCCCGTCGGCAAGCGCGTCATCGCGAAGATCGAAAACATCATCCGTCAGGAAATGGACCGCGTGGGCGGCCAGGAAGTCCTGATGCCGGTCGTGCTTCCCGCCGATCTGTGGGTGGAATCCGGCCGCTACCAGTCCGTCGGCGCCGAGCTGCTGCGCTTCACGGACCGCAACAACAAGGCGATGGTGTTGGGCATGACGCACGAGGAAGCCAGCTGCCAGATCGCCCGCACGGAGATCAACAGCTACAAGCAGCTGCCCGTGATGATCTACCAGATCCAGACCAAATACCGCGACGAGGCGCGTCCGCGCGCCGGCCTGCTCCGCGTCCGCGAGTTCACGATGAAGGACGCCTACAGTTTCCACACCTCGCAGGAGGATCTGGACGCCTACTATCAGGAGCTCCACGCCGCCTACGAACGCATCTTCCGCCGCGTCGGCATGAAGCACGTGGTGTCCATCCTGTCCAACACCGGCATGATGGGCGGCAGCGTGTCGCACGAGTTCATGCTGCTGGCGGATTGCGGCGAGGACAACATCTTCCTGTCGCCGGACGGCAAGAGCTACAAGGCCAACCGCGAGGTTGCTGTGTCTGGGCTGAAGTTCGAGCGCACTGGCGAGGAGCTCCCGCTCGAAAAGGTCGCCACACCGCACTCCAAGACCATCGAATAAGTCGCGAACTTCCTGAACATGACGCCTGCGCAGACCGGCAAAGCTGTGTTCTACAGCACCGAGGACGGCAAGGAGCTGATCTTCGTGCTCATCCGCGGCGATTTCGAGGTCAACGAATGCAAACTGAAAAACGTGCTCGGCCTCAATGCGATCAAGTTCGCCGACGACGCGCTCATCCGCGCCTGCGGCGCCGTGCCCGGATACGCCTCCCCGGTCGGCATTGCCGAAGTCCCGGGCAAAGTCCGCCTCGTGATCGACCCGTCCGCCGCCGGCACCGTGAACCTGGTGGTCGGCGCGAACGAGGAGGGATTCCACTATAAGAATTTCAACTACGGCCGCGACATGACGGGCGGCCTGGTGGCCGATGTGGCGTGCGTCCGCGAGGGCGACCCCTGCCCTGTGACCGGCGAGCCGCTTGTGTTCAAGCATGGCATCGAGATCGGCAACATCTTCCAGCTCGGACTGAAGTATTCGAAGTCGATGAAGGTGAACTATCTGGACAAGGACGGCAAATCCAAGCCGATGTACATGGGCTGCTACGGGATCGGCGTCGGGCGCACCATGGCGTCTGTGATCGAGGACAACCACGACGACTACGGCCCGATCTGGCCGATGTCCATTGCGCCGTACCAGGTCCACATCGTCGCGCTCCAGCCCAACGGCACCGAGTCCGGCGAGAAGGCCGAGGCCCTTTACAAGGACCTTCAGGCGAAGGGCGTGGAAGTCCTGTACGACGACCGCGGCGAGAAGGCCGGATTCATGTTCAGCGACGCCGACCTCCTCGGCGTTCCGTTCCGCGTGATCGTCTCCCCGAAGACCCTTGCGAACGGCATGGTCGAATTCCGCACCCGCGCGTCCCGCGACTCCGAAATGATCCCGGTCGAGCAGGCCGCCGAAGTCCTGGCGCAGCGCGTCCGCGCCGAGCTTGACCGTTACCTGTGAATAGATAAAGGTAAGAAAGGAACATGCCCATGAGCAACAGCACATTTTATGTAACGACCCCGATCTACTACGTCAACGACAAGCCGCACATCGG
>JAFSZN010000153.1 GCA_017455665.1 Lentisphaeria bacterium | reverse complement strand
TCGGATTTGTGGGGAGGAAAGGCAAAAAATAAGCCGGTCTAATGTGACCGGCGTAGGATTCAATGGTGGAGTATATGAGACTCGAACTCATGACCTCCTCGCTGCCAGCGAGGCGCTCTAGCCAACTGAGCTAATACCCCATGTTGATTGGATGGAATTTAATATACCATCGTTTCGCGGAAAATCAAGCTCGAAGGCGAAAAAAAGCCGAAAAAAGTTGTCAGGTCGGGGGGGGCTGTACAGAATCCGGCTCCAGTTCAGGTCCTGGGGCGACGGCGGCGTCTGGTCCTGACGGCTTTCTCGCAGGAACAGCCGTTGAAAGCCATCCTCCCGAGCTTCACACCGTCGGGAAGAACGACCGATCTCAGTCGCTTACACCCGGCGAAAGCCTCGTCCCCGATTTTCGTCACGCTGTCCGGGATCACCACAGAGCTCAGTCGTTCGCAGTCGTGAAAAGCATCGTCTCCGATCTTCGTCACGCCGTCCGGGATCACCACAGATTTCAACTTCGGGCAATACAGGAAAGCCCCCTTTCCGATTTCCGTCACGCCGTTCTGAATCCCGACCGAGGTCAGTTTCTTGCAACCGTGGAAGGTCATGAACTCAATAATCTTCACACTGCCGGGGACCACGACCGAGGTCAATCTCTCGCACCACATGAAAGCCCGAATCCCGATTCCCGTTACGCTGTCGGGAATCACGACCGAAGTCAGTCCGGCATAGCAGAAAGCATCTTCCCCGATCTTCGTCACGCTGTCCGGGATCGCAACCGAGGTCAGCCCCTTACAGAAACCGAAGGCTTCCTCTCCGATTTCCGTCACGCTGTCCGGAATCACGACCGAGGTCATCTCCTTACAGTACAAGAATGCCCCGGCCCCGATCTTTGTTACACCGTCCGGGATCACGACTCTCCCGGTTTGCTGTCCGAGGTGATAGAGCGTGCCGTCGATGATAATGTCCTGACGAAGCGACCGGCAGTCGGAAAAGACGCGGCCCGCAAGTTTCGGCGCAGATCCGGCAAACGTGACCGAACTCAAATTCGTACACCCCGAGAAAGCCCCGAATTCGATTCGTTTCACTGCGCGCGGAATCTCGATCGAGGTCAGCCCTGTGCAATCGCGGAAGGCAAACAGTCCGATCGTCCTCACATTTTTCGGGATCGCAACGGAAGTCAGTTCCGGAAGCCCGCCCGGAGCGCCAGGGGTACACGCCCAAAAGATCCTGTCCTCAAGTTTCGTCAGCCGGCGCGGAAGCATGACTGAGGTCAGTCTCTTACATTCGCCGAAAGCATCCGGTCCGATCTTTTTCACGCTGTCGGGGATCATGATCGAGGTCAGCCCTGTACAGCCCCAGAAAGCGCCCTCCGCAATCTCCGTGACGCTCTCCGGGATCACGACCGAGGTCATTCTCTTGAAGTCCTGCAGCGCGCCGGGGCCGATGGTCCGCACGCCGTCCGGGATCACGACTTTCCCCGATTGCTTCCCGAGGTGATAAAGCGTCCCGTCGAACAAGATGTCCTGACGGAGCGACCTGCACCCGGAAAAGACACCGCTGCCGAATTTCGGCACGCAGCCGGAAAACATGACCGATTTCAGCCTGATACAATCCGAGAAGGCTCCAGCTTTCAGTTCCTTCACATCGTTGAGGACGACCGAAGTCAGATTTTTGCAGTCCGCAAAAGCATTGAGTCCGATTCTCTTCGCGCCGTTGATCTCGACCGAAGTCAGTCCCGTACAGCCGCGGAACGCTTCCAGCTCGATCACCTCCACACCGCCCGGGATCACTAGTGAGGTCAGCCCAGTGCATTCCGAGAAAGCGAAGGCGCCGATCCTCTTCACGGTGTCCGGGATCACGACCGACGTCATGCCGGCATATTCCTCGAAAGCATCATTGTCTATTTCCGTGATGCCCGGCTCGATAACGACCTGAAAAGGCTCCCCCGGCGAATACAGGGCCGGATTGCGAATGACGTCCGGCCGTTTCGAATCCGTAAAGTCCGGGTCGCCGGGACGGATATGGAATATCCTGCTCATACGGTTGTTCCCTCCTGAGAAAAGTATGGGACGAGGTCGCGGCGTATCTCCGCAACCTCAGCCCGTTCGCTTCCAAAGAAGATGCCGGTCAAACGGAGGCGGTCACTCCCATTCGATCGTGGCGGGTCCCTTCGGGCTGAGGTCGTAGAGCACGCGGCAGACGCCGGGGACTTCGGCGAGGATGCGGTCGGTGATCTTCTTCAGGACCGCCCAGTCGATCTCCGGCACGACCGCGGTCATGGCGTCGCGGGTGTTCACCGCGCGGATGATGACCGGCCAGTCGAACACGCGCTTGGAGTCGCGGACGCCCGTGGAACGGTAATCCGGCACGACGGTGAAGAACTGCCAGACGGACTTCGTGAGGCCGGCGCGGTCGAACTCCTCGCGCAGGATGGCGTCGGATTCGCGGAGCGCGGCGAGGCGGTCGCGGGTGATCGCGCCGGTGCAGCGGACGCCGAGGCCGGGTCCCGGGAACGGCTGGCGGTTGACCATGGAATCGGGGAGGCCGAGGGCGGCGCCGATCACGCGCACTTCATCCTTGAAGAGAAGCTTCACGGGCTCGACGAGCTCGAAATGCAGATCGGGCGGGAGGCCGCCGACATTGTGGTGCGCCTTCACGCCGACGCTCTCCACGATGTCGGGATAGATGGTGCCCTGCGCGAGGAAATCGACGTCCGTGAGCTTGCGCGCCTCTTCCTCGAACACGCGGATGAACTCGCCGCCGATGATCTTGCGTTTCTGTTCGGGATCGGCGACTCCGGCGAGCTTGTCGAGGAAACGGTCGGTGGCGTCGATGTAGATCAGGTTCGCGCCGAGCTGGCGGCGGAACACCTCGACGACCTGTTCGCTTTCGCCCTTGCGCATCAGGCCATGGTTCACATGCACGCACACGAGCTGCTGCCCGATCGCGCGGATCAGGAGCGCGGCGACCACGGAGCTGTCCACGCCGCCGGAAAGTGCCAGGAGCACCTTGCGGGAGCCGACCTGCTGACGGATGAGGGCGATCTGTTCTTCGATAAACTTGTCTGCAAGTTCTTTCGTGGTGATGCGGACCATGTCGTCCGGGCGTTTGTTGCTGTCCATTGAGGTTTCCTTTTGTTTGAGAAGTTGAGACGCCGCCGAATCGTTTTGCGTTCGTCCGCGCGGCGGATATTTTATCCAATTATTATACTGCGTTTTCCGCAAAAAATCAAGAAAAAACATGAAAAAACAATGTTGCTCCGTTTCTTTTCCCGCGTTTCCGCGCCAATGCCCGTGCAATTCCTTATATTCCGCGCGCAGGCGGCTTGATTTTTAGGAGTGTTTATGCTATATTAGTGTTTTGTTTTGAAATAATCCTGACTCAAAGCGGAGACTTTCTTTCCGCTTTCGGCACATAAGGAACCGTACTGCCATTATGATCAAAAGCATCCTGCTGACCGGCGTGGGCGGACAGGGCATCCTGTTCGCGGCGGGCATCATCGCGTCCGCCGCCGAAGCCGCCGGCTTCAACGTCACGACCAACGAGATCCACGGCATGGCGCAGCGCGGCGGCAGCGTGACCGCCCAGGTCCGCTACGGCGAAGGCTCGTTCGCCCCGCTCGCCGTCTCCGGCGGCATCGACGTGATCGCCGCCATGGAGCACATCGAGGCGATCCGCTACGCCCACTGGCTGAAGCCCGGCGGACTCGCCGTCGTCGCGAAATCGAGCGTGATCCCGGTAACCGTGACCAACGGCGCCTGCACCTACCCCGCCGACGTGGAGGACCGTCTCCACGCCGTCTTCCCGCGCCTCGTCTACCTCGACTGCGCCGCGCTCGCGCTGGAGCTGGGCAACGCCCGTCTCGCGAACACGATCCTCACGGGCGCGCTTTCCAAGGGGCTCCCCGAAATCTCCGAGGACCACTGGCGCACCGGGCTGCTCGCCCGCGTCAAAAAGGGGTTCGAAGAAGCAAATCTAACCGCATTCCGGAAAGGAAGAATGTTATGTTCCGATATTTGAACGAAGAAGCCGAGACGCTTTCCCGCGCCCAGATCACCGAACTTCAGAACAAACGCCTGAAGGAGATCGTCGCCCACACCGCGAAGAACTCCCCCTGGTCCGCGGCGCGCTACAAGGCAGCCGGGATCGATCCCGCGAACTTCCGCGGCCTCGCTGACCTCCACAAGCTTCCCTTCTGCTCCAAGAAGGATTTCCGCGAACAGTATCCGCTCGGAATGTCCTGCGTCCCGCGCAACAAGCTCGCCGAAATGCACATGTCCAGCGGCTCCACCGGCACCCCGGTCGTGATGCCCTACACGCTCGCCGACCTGAAGCAGTGGGCGACCTGCATGGGCCGCTGCTACGTCATGGCGGGCGCGAATCCCGGCGACACCTGCCAGATCACGCCCGGCTTCGGGCTCTTCAACGGCGGCTTCGGCTGCTACCACGGCGCGCGCGAGGCGGGACTCTTCATCGTCCCGACCGGCGCGGGCAACACCGTCCGCCAGATCAAGCTCGCGCGCGACTTCCAGACCCGCGTGATGGTCGCCGTCGTGTCCTACTCCATCCGCATCATGGAGATCCTCGCCGAGACCAACCAG
>JAFSZN010000152.1 GCA_017455665.1 Lentisphaeria bacterium | reverse complement strand
GGATCGGAGTCGCCGAGTCTGTTGTATCATTCAACGTTTTTCACGGATACTCTTTGCTCCGCGGATTAAAACTCTGTGTCAGGGTCTGTTATGGAAGTCGATTCTTCTTCCCGTTTCCGCTCTTCTTCCCGTTTCCGTTCCCACAGCAACTCCTGAACGTGCTCGCGGTAGCGGTCGTAGTGGTTTACGTGGTGGTCGTTCACGAACGAGATCGCGGAGATGTCGAGTTCCATGTCGGGGTAGAGCATCGCGTCCGTGAACGGGATCCCGAAGAGGAGCCAGAGCCCGAGTCCGATTGCGAGGAAGGGGCCGAACGCGAATCCGCGGCGGCGGAATTTCGGGTGTTTGAACGAGTAAACCGGCATGAAGACGATCGCGATGGCGGACCCGGAAAGCATGATCCAGAGCGTCGGGAGCGCGCCGAGCGCGGCGGCAATCCCGGCGATCAGCTTCACGTCGCCCAGCCCGAACGCCTCGCGTTTCAGTGTCTTCTCGCCGAGCCACGCGAAAAGCGTCAGGAGCGTGCCGAAGAGCCCGGCGGTCACGATGGAGATCAGAAATCCGCGCCAGTCGAGCAGATGCGGCGGGAGTCCGACGCCGTGGACCAGATGGTACAGCGGCGCGAGGACCAGCAGCGAGTACGTGAGCTCGTTCGGGATCAGGCGCACCTTCATGTCGATCAGCGCCGCCGGGTACGCCACGGAGATGGTCAGGAAGTACACGAACATCGCCGGGAGCGGGAGACGGAAGCGCAGGACGTACACGAACGATGCCATGTACATGAGCCCGACGAGCATTTCCCCGATCAGGTAGCGCGGCGAGATCGGCGCGCGGCACCAGCGGCATTTCCCGCGCAGGCACAGGTAACTGAAGATCGGGATGTTCTCCCAGACCGAGATCTTATGGTTGCAGACCGTGCAGTGCGAGGGCGGCGAGACCAGGCTCATGCCGAGCGGCAGACGGTACACGCAGACGTTCAGGAACGACCCGATGCAGCACCCGAACCAGAACGCGACGAACGCGAAGAAGACCGGGTATTCGTGGATCGCCTCCGCGAAGACTGCCGGATCGAAGATCGCGATGCCGGGGGCGTCCGCGAAGAGGTCCTGAAAGAAGGTCAGGATGCTGTTGGATGAGGATTCCATGTCTGCGTTTTTTATACCGTTCGTTTTTCGGTCATTTCAGGTCGTCGAGCCAGAGCGCCGGGGAGGCGTCGGACGGCACGCGCCAGCCCGCGCGCGGCGAGAGCGAGAGCGGGGAGACCGCGGGTCCGTCGGGCGAGCACGAGCGCTTGAATTGCTGGGTGAAGAACCTGCGGAGGAAAAGTTCGAGCGTGCGGCGGATCTCGTCCGCTTCATATTTTCCGGAGAAGACTTTCTTCGCCCTGCGGAGGATCGTGCGCGGGGATTCGTTGAGGCGGACGAGGTGGAAGAGATAGAAATCGTGCAGTTCGTACGCGCCGAGGATCTGTTCGGTCTTGTGGCCGGATTCGCCGGATTTCGAGGCAGGGACGAGTTCGGGCGAGACGGGCGTGTCGAGGATGTCCTTCAGCACCGGGGCGATCTTCCCGCCGTGTTCGCCCGCGTAGAACGAAACGAGGTGTCGGACAAGCGTCTTCGGGACGCCGGAATTGACCGCGTACATGCTCATGTGGTCGCCGTTGTAGGTGCACCAGCCGAGCGCGATCTCGGAGAGGTCGCCCGTGCCGACGACCAGCGCGTTCGAGCCGTTCGCCACGTCCATCAGGATCTGGGTGCGTTCGCGCGCCTGGGCGTTCTCGAACACCACGTCGGCGACCTTCGGGTCGTGTCCGATGTCGGCGAAATGCTGAAGGCAGGCGGGCCGGATGTCGACGGTGCGGCAGTCGCAGCCGAGGAGCTCGGCGAGGCGCGCGGCGTTGTTCTTCGTGCGTGCCGTGGTGCCGAATCCGGGCATGGAGATCGCGATGACCGAGCTCGCGGGGAGATTCAGCGCGGAGACGGCTTCGTGCGCCACGAGGAGCGCCAGCGTGGAGTCGAGGCCGCCGGAAACGCCGATCACGAGCTTGTCGGCGTGCGCGGACGCCATGCGGTGCGCCAGGGCGGATTCGAGCGCGGCGGCGATCCAGATGGTGTCCGTGCGGTCCTTCGGCAGGAAAGGCAGCGGGTCGCGTCCGAGCGCGGCGAGTTTTTTCGGGTCCTCCTCGAACGTGAGGAAATACTGCGTTTTCGCGGGCTCGAATTCGGTGGCGAACTCCAGCGACGGGCACGGATCGGCGAGGTCGGCGAGGACCGGTTCGCCGTCGTGGACCATGACGCTGCAGCAGACCGGCATGCCGTAGAAGCCGTCGGTCACGGATTCGCCGGATTTCGGCGCGGCGAGGATGAAATCAGCCTGGTGTTCCTTCGCCGCCGCGAGCGCGAACGAACGGAAATCCGAGGGCGTCATGAGGGCGGACGGGACCGCGGACGGGCAGAGGATGAGGCGTTCGGGGTTGCGTTTTCGGAGCGTGGAGACGAGTTCGACGGGCGCGAAGACCGTGGCGGGGGCGTCGAGCGGCTTTTTGTTGCGTGCGATGACCTTTCCGGCGCGGATGCAGAGCGTGACGGCGTACAGGACGCCGGATTTGGAGCGTTCGGGGACGCCGATCACGAACGTGACGGGGAGCTTCGCGGTCTCCTTCAGGAGAAACTTGACCGCCTTCTGTGCGGCGTCGAGGAGGATGTTCTGGCGGAAGAGGTCGCCGCAGGACGCGCCGGTGACGCAG
The DNA here is from genome assembly GCA_017455665.1 of Lentisphaeria bacterium. Classification (GTDB taxonomy): domain Bacteria; phylum Verrucomicrobiota; class Lentisphaeria; order Victivallales; family UBA1829; genus UBA1732. Next base: position 8,617 of record JAFSZN010000152.1, on the reverse strand, counting down.
AGTTCGGGGAAGACGACGATCCCGACGCCGAACGATGCGTACATCTCGAGCGCGGCGAGGATCTCGTGGGCGTTCCAGATGGGATCGGCGAGGCGGAATCCCGCGCCGGAGACGTCCGCGGCGGCTTTCATGCGTTTGGTTTTTCTGACGGGGAGGACGGCGGGTTTCGCCGGGGATTTTTTCGAGGTCTTTCTTGCTGGCATGGTGGGATTTCCTATTTATTTCCGTCCGAAACGTCGTTCGATTTCAGAGATGGAGATGTTGAGCATGGTGGGGCGTCCGTGCGGACAGGAATAGGGCAGGGCGCAGTGGGACATCTGTTCGATGAGCGCGGCGGCCTCCTGAAGGGAGAGCCTGTCGTGCGCCTTGACGGCGGCCTTGCAGGCGGCGCGGGCGAGTGTGTCGGTGGCGAGGCGCTGTCCCGCGCCGATCTCGCCGATGCGTGCGAGCATGTCGTGGAAGAACCCGCCGACGTTTTCCTGTTTGATGGCGGCTGGGATCGAGTTCAGCTTGACCGTGTTGCGTCCGAAGGGCTCGATCTCGAACCCGATGTTCTCGAATTCGTGCAGATTGCGCGCGACGTACGCCATGTCGGCGGGCGACAGCTCGATGGTGATCGGCATCAGGAGTTTCTGCGAGAGCGTGCCGTCGATGCCGTTCAGGATGCGTTCGAAGAGGACGCGTTCGTGTGCCGCATGCTGGTCGATCAGTACGAGTCCGCCGGGGATCGCCGCCACGATGTAGGAGTTTTCCAGCACGCCGAGCAGGCGCAGTCCGGTGCCGCCGAAATCGGTCGCGGGGGCGTCCTCCGCCACAAGACGGAAATCGGGACGCGGCTCGTTCTCAGGAGGGTTCTGCTGTTCGGGCGGGATCGGAAGCTCGGCGTCCTGCATCTGCTGAGGCGTGGCGCCGCAGTTCGTATTTTGTGCAGACTGTGCGTTCCCGAACGGCGCATGGAGCATGGGGCCGAGGACGCGATAGCCGACGCGGGCGGATTCGAGCAGGGAATCGACGCTTGTGACGATGCCGGACGCGGGGACCGGATTGTCATCGACGGAAGAATACGGATTGTTCGCGGGTTCCGAGGTCGCGTTCTGAGTTTGGATGTCCGGCGCGAAATCGGGGAAGAGACGCGCGGACGTCTCCGCCGGGTCGTTCATGCCCTCCGCCGTGACCGGGATCACGGCGTCGTTGGTGCGAAGCGCGGCGGACACTGCTGTGCGGACTGCCGCGATCACGTCGAATTCGTTGCGGAAGCGCACCTCGCGTTTGGTCGGGTGGACGTTCACATCGACGGATCCCGGCGGCATGATGAGGTAGACCAGCGCGGGCTGGAAACGGCCGCGTTCGAGCATAGGGCCGCAGGCTTCCTTGATGGCGCGGTAGACGGGGGCGGATTCGACCGGGCGGGCGTTTACGAAGATGCGCTGTTCGGCGCGGGAATTGCGCGTGAATCCGCGCCGCGCGATGAAGCCGTTCACCGTGATGCCGCGTTCGGTGCGCGAGAACGGCAGAAGCGCGTTGGCGTATTCGCGACCGAAGAACTCGCTGATGCGCGGGAGGATGGACGGCGCGGCGGGGGTGGAGAGCAGGATGCGTCCGTCGGCTTTCAGGATGAATGCGACGTCGTGGTGCGCGAGGGCGATGTTCGACAGGATCTCGACGATGTGGCGTTCCTCGGTCGCGACGGTGCGGAGGAAGTTTTTGCGCGCCGGGACGTTGAAGAAGAGGTCGCGGGCTGTGACTTCGGTGCCGGGCGGGCATCCGGCGGGCTTCTCTGAGAGAGCCTTTCCGCCCGCGACGAAGACCTCGACGCCCTCGGGCGTTTCGCGGCGGCGCGTGCGGATGGTCAGGCGCGTGACGGCGGCGATGCTGGGGATCGCTTCGCCGCGGAACCCGAAGGAGGCGATGTCGAAGATGTCGGCCTCGGATGCGATCTTGCTGGTGGAATGTGCGTCGAGGCAGAGCAGCGCGTCGTCGGCGTCCATGCCCTCGCCGTCGTCGGCGACCGAGATGGAGCGGCGTCCGCCGTCCTCGATGGTGACGGTGATCTTCCGCGCGCCCGCGTCGAGCGAGTTTTCCACCAGCTCCTTCACGATGGACGCGGGGCGTTCCACGACTTCGCCCGCCGCGATCTTGTTGCAGACCTCGTCGCTCAGCTGCCGTATCTTGCTCATGGCGCGGTCCGTTTCTCCGTTTCCGGGGCTTGCGTGTCCGCGCCGGACGGGATGGAGTCGGGCATGGGCGAGGGCAGAAGGAAGAACATGCGTTCGTCGTAGTATTCCGCCTCGTCGTCGCGTCCGGAGGCGTGCAGGATGCTCGACAGCAGATAGACGATCTCGAGGTCGTCGGGATAGAACAGGAACAGCGTGCGGAGCAGGTCCTCGGCGCGTCCGTATTCTCCGTCCGCCATGAGGCGGCGCGCCTCGACGACGTCCCGCTGGATGCTCGGGCGCGACGACTGCGCGGCCTCGCGGGTCACGGGATAGAATCCGGGAAACAGGAAGTCGTCGGAGAAGACGACCGGTTCGCGGGCGTCCAGCGCGATCCTGAAGCCGGAGCCGCCGGGGTCGATGGAAGCGTCCTCCTCGGCGTTCATCCTATAGATGGACATGATGATGACGGTCGTGAGGATCACGAACGCCATGAAGATGATGAACGGGGACATGTCGCCGGCGGGGCTGTCTTTTTTCGCTGCCGGAACGGATGCGGAGGGCACGTCAGGCCTCCTTCCCCGTCATGCAGGGTGGATAATGGCAGGCGCAGGCGTGGCCGGGGACGAGTTCGCGGAGGGAGGGCGGCTCCTCCTGGCAGCGGCGGCGCTGTTCCGGCGTGAGCGTGTCGGCGTGTTCGCAGCGGTCGCAGAAACGGCATCCTCGCCCGAACTTGTCGGGGGAGGGGACCGTGCCGCGGATGGTGTTCAGGCGGTTGTGTTCGCCGCCGAGCACGGGGACGGCGCGGATGAGCGCGGAGGTGTACGGATGCTTCGGATGCGCGATGAGCTCGGCGACGGGCGCCGTCTCGATGATGCGTCCGGCGTACATGACGGCGACGCGGTCGGCGAGTTCGGCGACGATGCCGAGGTTGTGCGTGACGAGGATCACCGCCATGCCGCGGTCCTTCTTCAGCGAGAGCAGGAGGTCGAGGATCTGCGCCTGGATCGTTACGTCGAGCGCCGTGGTGGGTTCGTCCGCTACCAGGATGCTCGGCGTGCAACCGAGCGCCATCGCGATCATCACGCGCTGCTGCATGCCGCCGGACATCTCGTGCGGATACTGTTTCGCGCGGTTGGCGGGGTCGGGGATGCCGACCTGGCGCAGGAGCTCGACGGCTTCGGCGAACGGGTCGGAGACGTCCTTTCGGTGGAGCCTGACCGCCTCGGCGATCTGGTCGCCCACGCGGAAGACCGGGTTCAGGGACACGGAGGGTTCCTGGAAGATGTACGAGATGCAGCCGCCGCGCACCTGGCGCAGGCTGCGTTCGTTGAGCTGAAGCACGTCCGCCACGCCGCCGAGCGCCGGTCCGCGGTCGAGCATGACTTCGCCGGAGAGCACGACCGGGGGTTCCGGGAGCAGGCGCGCGAGCGACATGCAGGTGACGCTTTTGCCGCAGCCGCTTTCGCCGACGAGCGCAAGCATTTCGCCCTTTTCGAGCGTGAACGAGACGTCGGTGACGGTGGGCAGAAGCTTGCCGTCGGAGCGGAACTGAACGGAAAGGTTTTTAACGTCGAGCAAAGGCATGGCTGGTCTCCGGGATAAATACACTATAATAACATACAGCGGGAACAGCGGAAATCAATCTTGAAAGGCAAAGAAAACGGCAAAAAAAACTTGACAATCCGCCGGAATTATGCTATATTTGCCCCGTCCGCATTGTAACGCGTATCTTTTTCAGCATAAAACGGATCCTTTACATGAAACTGAACCGACTGCTCCTGCTCGCCGCCCTGCCGTTCGCCGGACTCGTCTCCTGCGATTCCGCCCGCGAAACGCCCTCCGCCATCCCGTCCGACGCCGTGATCCTGCCCGCGTCGCAGGGAAAATACGATCTTTCGAAGCTCAGGATGGAGAAGCTCGGACGCGGCGTGATCGCGGTCCGCCGGAACAAGGACGAAGTGTTTGTCTCGTGGCGGTATCTCTCGAGCGACCCCGCCGGTGTCGCGTTCAATGTCTACCGCGACGGTCAGCGCGTCAACCCCACGCCCGTGAGCCTGACCACCTTTTATATCGACTCCAACAAGGGCGGCGGCACGTACAGCGTGAAGCCGGTCGTGAACGGACGCGAGAAGGACGAACGGAGCGCGGCGTTCACGCTGCCGGACAATGCCCCGGAGGGCTACATCAACATCGCGCTCGACAAGCCCGCCGACGGCGTGACCCCGTCCGGCGAGGCGTACACGTATTCGCCGAACGACGCATCCGTGGGCGACGCGGACGGCGACGGCGAGTTCGAGATCATTCTAAAGTGGGACCCATCGAACGCGCACGACAACGCGCACGACGGCTACACCGGCAACGTGTATTTCGACTGCTACAAGCTCGACGGCACGAAGCTGTGGCGCATCGACATGGGCAGGAACATCCGCGCCGGGGCGCATTACACGCAGTTCGTGGTGTACGATCTTGACGGCGACGGCATTTCCGAGATCGTGATGAAGACCGCCGACGGCACGGTCGACGGCACGGGCAAGATCATCGGCGACCCGGACGCCGACTGGCGCGAGAAGGGCAGCGACATGGTCCAGCTCCCCGAGGTCGATTTCCGCAAGACCGGGGCGAATCCAGCCGGGACGCACAACCGCGGCCGCATTATGTCCGGACCCGAATACCTGACCGTGTTCTCCTGCAAGGACGGCGCCGCGCTGAAGACGATCGACTACGAGCCGCCGCGCGGCGACGGCATGGCTTGGGGCGACAACTACGCGAACCGGAGCGACCGTTACCTCGCCGCGATGGGGTTCTTCTCCGACGACGGACGCCCGAGCGTGGTGATGTGCCGGGGGTATTACACGCGCGCCGCGCTGGCGTGCTACGACTGGGACGGCAAGGACCTGAAAATGAGGTGGAATTTCGACACCGCGAAGGACCCGCGCTGGAAAGGCTACGAGGGGCAGGGCAACCATAATCTGCGCGTGGGCGATGTGGACGGCGACGGCAAAGACGAGATCGTGTACGGATCGTGCACGATCGACCACGACGGCACCGGCCTCTATACGACCGGGCTCGGGCACGGCGACGCCATGCAGATGACGCAGTTCGCGATGGATATGCCGGGGCTGCAGGTGTGGTGCTGCCATGAGAACAAGCGCGACGGCGTGACGCTCCGCGACGCCGCCACGGGAAAGATCATCTTCCAGATCAAAAACAATAACGACGTCGGGCGCTGCATGGCGGCGGACGTGGATTCCGTGAATCCCGGCCTCGAAATGTGGGCGTGGTCCGGCATCGGCATGCAGAGCGTGAAGGGCGAGTCCGTGGCGGCGAATCCGCGCGGGATCTCCGTGAACATGGCGGTGTGGTGGGACGGCGACCTGTGCCGCGAACTGCTCGACAAGAACCGCGTCTCCAAGTACGACTACGACAGCGGATCGTTCGTCACCATGATGACGTTCGAAAACTGCGACTCGAACAACGGCTCGAAGGCGACGCCGTGCCTCCAGGGCGACCTGTTCGGCGACTGGCGCGAGGAGGTGCTGATGCGCACCACCGACAACCGCAACCTCCGGCTGTACGTCTCGACCATCCCGACCACATACCGGTTCCATACGTTCCTGGAGGAGCCGGTGTACCGCATCAGCCTCGCGCTGGAGAACATCTGCTACAACCAGCCGACGCAGCCCGGATTCTACTTCGGACCCGACCTCTTCGGTTCCGGCGCGTTCTTCCGCGGCACCTATTTCCCGAAGCTTGCTCCCGTCCCCAAATGAACCACCCCCAAGGAGACTGACCGATGTTGCACAGATTCCTGTTTGCCGCCGCGGCGGCGTTCGTGCTGGCGGTCCCCGCGCAGAGCCTTTTCGCCCAGCGCGAGCCGCAGGTGATCGAACCTCCGACCAAATACGATTTCACGAAGCTCAAACGCGAAAAACTCGGACGCGGCGTGATCGCGGTCCGCATGAACGCCGACGAGGTGTTCGTGACCTGGCGTTATCTTTCGAAGGACGCCAGACTGACATCGTTCAATGTGTACCGCGACGGGAAGAAGCTCAACGAATACCCCGTCAACGAGGCGACGTATTTCATTGATAAGAACAAAGGCGGCGGCGTCTACACGGTGAAGCCGGTCGCCGGGGGGAAGGAGCTGGACGAAGCGTCCGCGTCGTACACCCTGCCGGAAAACGCCCCCGCCGGGTACGTGGACATCCCGCTGGACAAGCCCGCGGACGGCAAAGCGCCGAACGGCGAGGCGTACACGTATTCGCCGAACGACGCTTCGGTGGGCGATGTGGACGGCGACGGCGAATTCGAGATCATCCTGAAATGGGACCCCTCGAACGCGCACGACAACGCGCACGACGGGTACACCGGAAACGTGTATCTGGACTGCTACAAGCTCGGCCGCCCTGAAAAACTGTGGCGCATCGACCTCGGCAGAAACATCCGCGCCGGGGCACATTACACGCAGTTCATGGTCTACGACCTCGACTGCGACGGCATCGCGGAGGTCGTATGCAAGACCGCCGACGGCACGGTCGACGGCACGGGCAAGGTCATCGGCGACGCGGACGCCGACTATCGTACCCCGGCGGGGCGCATCCTGACCGGACCCGAATATCTGACCGTGTTCTCCGGCAAAACCGGGGCCGCGCTCGAGACCATCCCGTACGACGTGCCGCGCGGCAACATGCGCGACTGGGGCGACAACTACGGCAACCGCTGCGACAGGTTTCTTGCGGCGGTCGGGTATCTGGACGGCGAACGCCCGAGCGTGATCATGTGCCGCGGGTACTACACGCGGGCGTATCTGGCGGCGTACGACTGGGACGGCCAGCACCTCAAAAAACGCTGGACGTTCGATTCCAACGAGCCGGACAACCGGGGCTACGCGGGGCAGGGCAACCACAATCTGCGCGTGGGCGACGTGGACGGCGACGGCAAGGACGAGATCGTGTACGGATCGTGCACGATCGACCACGACGGCAGGGGCCTGTACACGACCGGGCTCGGGCACGGCGACGCCATGCACCTGACGCAGTTCGCGTGGGATATGCCCGGCCTCCAGGTGTGGTGCTGCCACGAAAACAAGCGCGACGGCGCGACGTTCCGCGACGCCGCCACGGGGAAGATCCTGCACCAGGTCCGGCACAACACCGACGTCGGGCGCTGCATGGCGGCGGACATCGACCCGACCAATCCCGGCGTCGAAATGTGGGCGTCTGGCATCCCGCCGCAGACCGTGAAGGGCGAGGCGCTGGGCGGCAATCCGCGCGGGCTCTCCGTGAACATGGCGGTGTGGTGGGACGACGACCTGTGCCGCGAACTGCTCGACGGCAACACGATCACGAAGTACAACGCCGCGCAGGGGACGTGCGCGCCGCTCATGCGGTTCGAGGGATGTTCGTCCAACAACGGCACGAAGTCCACGCCGTGTCTCCAGGGCGACATCTTCGGCGACTGGCGCGAGGAGGTCCTCATGCGCACCAACGACAACAGCCGCCTCCGACTGTACGTCTCCACCATCCCGACCGCGTACCGGTTCCACACGTTCCTGGAGGACCCCGTGTACCGCATCAGCCTCGCCACGGAGAACGTGGCGTACAACCAGCCGACGCAGCCGGGGTTCTACTTCGGCCCAGACCTCATTTTCAAGGCGGCGAAACCCGACCGCGGGGTGCTGTTCCGCGGGACTGTGCTCCGGGTGTATGTGCACTGAGCGTGTAAAAAGAAGATTTGAACGAAAAACGATCCCCTCCGAGCTGAACGGCCCGAAGGGGATTTCTTTACGGGTTGGCTGTATGCGTCAGAGGTCGAGGTGTTCGACTCTGGCGCGGAGCCATTCGAGGGACTGTTCGCGCGATTGGAGCTCGCCCTCGAGACGGAGGTCTTCCGCTTCGCTGATGATGCGGCTGAAGACGGCGCCGGGCTTGACGCCGAGCGCGATGATGTCGTTGCCGTTCAGGAACGGCTTGCGCGGGGCCGGGAGTTTTGCGTATTCGCGCATGCGGTCGAGCATGAGGACGTAGTTGTCGAGCAGGCCGTGGCACGCGATGCAGTCGAGGCGGTGCAGTTCGAGTTCGAGCGGGAAATTCGGATCGGCGATGATCCGCATCCACTTCGCCTTCTTCATTGCGTGGACGGACGCGAACCGCATATGGTTGCGGATGGCGGCGGTGATCGTGTCGATGGAAGCGGACGAAAAGCGCAGGCGCGCGAGGATGTCCGCCGCCATGTCCGCGCCGAGCGATTCGTGACCGTAGAAATGCGGCACGCCGTCCTTGAATGTCTGCGTGCCGGGCTTGCCGACGTCGTGGAGCAGGGCGGCCCACATGAGGTCCGGGGTGCGCCAGGCGGCGTGGCGGAGCAGGAGCATGGTGTGGACGAAGACGTCGCCCTCGGGGTGGTACTGCTTCGGCTGTTCCACGCCGCGCATGGCGTCGACTTCCGGCTGGACGACCCGC
>JAFSZN010000151.1 GCA_017455665.1 Lentisphaeria bacterium | reverse complement strand
CCACGGAGAATTTCGGGGGCAGATATACTTTCCGTAACCCTCGAATTGAGGAGGATTTAGGAAGAGAAGAAGAAAGCATCACCGTGAGGACGATGATGCCGTGAAGGCAAAAAAATGGTGGTCGCTGGGAGACTCGAACTCTCGACCTCATCCGTGTGAAGGATGCGTTCTAACCAACTGAACTAAGCGACCATCGAAGAAAAAGTAAATATACTGTACATCGTTTTCCGGAAAAATCAAGCGGCAACCGGGATTTTTTCGAAAAAAAAGGGGGCGGGAAGGGGGCATGATGCCGCGTATCCGAGCGTCAAGGGTGGCTGGAGACTGGATCGCCGAAACGGATGTCGACGAAGCTGTCGTGCCGACCGGCTTCTTCAGGCGGGCGGGACATCTCCGTTGCGATCTCCCGGGCAGAGCCCTCCGCAGTCCGCCGTGCGGATCATTTGTTCCGCATGTGCTTCACCAGCCAGGCGTCCCGGAGTTCCTTCCCGCGGGCGAACTCGCGCTGGAAGGTGTCGTAGTCGCCGGACGCGATCTCGCCGCGCAGGACGTCGAGCTTTTTCTGGAAATTGTCGAGCGCGTTCAGGATGGCGGGGGTGTTGAACTCGATGATCTCGCGCCACATGACCGGGTTGCTGGATGCGATTCGGCTAGTGTCTCGGAACCCGCCCGCGCAGCCGGCGTCGCGGAGCATCTTTTCGCGCGGGTCCTCGCTGCCGAGGATGGTGAGCGCGAGCGCGGAGGCGACGATGTGCTGGACGTGGCTGGTGTGCGCGACGAGGTCGTCGTGTTCCTTCGGCTCGATGCGGATCACGTTCGTCTTCACCGCGCGCCAGAACCCGGCGACGGTCTCGACGTGCGCGTCCGAGGCGTTCGAGGCGGGGCACAGGAAGACGTCCGCGCCGCGAAACATCGTGGGGAACGCATGGACGTGCCCCGAGTATTCGGTGCCCGCCATCGGGTGCCCGCCGACGAACACGACGCCGCGCGGCACCACGGTGCGTTCCGCGACGTTCAGTATCGCGCCCTTCACGCTGCCCATGTCCGTCACGACGGAGCCGGGCCGCCAGAGGTGCGCGTAGTCCGTGAGGTAGCGGACGATGACGGGGAGCGGGAGCGACAGGAACGTGACATCGGCCTGCGGGATGACTTCGGCGGGATCGTCCGAGGCGAAGTCAGCCGCGTGCGATTCGATCGCCCATTCGCGTGCGGCGGCGCTGCGCGTGCAGCAGAGACGCCGGATGCCGGGCACGCCGTCGAGCGCGAGCCCGAAGGACGCGCCGAGGAGGCCGAAGCCGATGATCGCGACGTTCGTCATGTTGGAAGGGTCATTCGTTGACATAGCGGATAATGCACGCCAGGATTTCGAGCGTGTCGGTGCCTTCGCATGCCACGGAGTGCCCCTCGCCGGACCGCGTGATGACGGAATCACCGGCGGACGCGATGACCTCGGCGCCATTGTCGTCGATGCGCGCCTGGCCCGCGAGGATGTAGAAGATCTCCTCCTCGTTTTCGTGGACGTGCCACCCGATGGAGCATCCGGGCTGGAGCACCAGGCGGGAGAACATGCGGGCCGGGGAGCCCATTTCGGCGCCGGGTTTCCAGATGTGTTCGATGGTGACGGAGCCGTCGCCGCCGCGCATGGCGGTGCGGACTTCGGACGAGAATGCGGCATGCTGTTTGAACATGGAGAAATCCTTGAGGGTTGTTTTTGTGGATCAGGCTTAAAACTATAGCACGAAAAGGAAGGGATTCCAAACGGAAAACCGAAAAAAACACGCGAAAGGACGAAAAAACAGCGGACAAAAACGCGGAACGGCTTGAAAGTTTTGTTTTGCGTGATAGATTATTATAATTACGGTATCCATAATAATCGTTTCCGGCAGGTGCAAACAAGTCCGGACTGAAAGGAATCCAGCCATGTTCAAACATATTACGATCATCGCCGCCGCCATGCTCGTTTCCCTCACGGCATTCGCGGGCAAGCCCTATTCCGTGCTCGTCTTCGACGACCTCTCCCGCCCCGTGTCCTCCGACCAGCAGGACAACCGCACGACGTCGCTCCTGATCGAATACCTGAAGTCCGAGCTCGTCACGCACTCCCAGATCGCCCTGTGCAACGCCGAGACCGTGGAAAAGACGATGAAGGAATTCCGCATCAAGCACAAACTCGGCACCAACCTCACGGAAGCCGAGATCAAGGACATCCTCGCCGGCTCGAAGGGTGACTATCTCGCGCTCCTCGCCATCATCCCGGAGAAGGACGCGAAGAACGTCCGCGTGACCGTGTACGACAAGACCGGCAAGAAATACGATCCGCTGACCGTGCCCATCTCCTCCATCCGCGAAAGCGAACTGCCCGCGGTCGTCCTCGCCACCAGCATCGCCCGCCTCATCCGCGGCGAAAGCGATGTGGACCGCCTCTCCTTCGAGCGTGAAAAGCAGATCATCGCCGAAAGCGCCGAGGATCGCGCCCGCGAAGCCGCCGAAAACAAGGAAAAATCCGAGGCGCGCGCCCGCGAGATCCAGCTCCGCGAAGAAGCCGCGAAGAAGCAGTACGAGGACATCACGAAGAAAGACGGGGCGAAATAACCCTCTTCCCTCCGAATGGACAAGATCATCCTGAAAGGTCTGCCCGTCGGCTGCGTGATCGGGACGCTTCCCGCCGAACGCACCGCGCCGCAGACCCTTTTTTTCGACCTCGAGCTGAGCGGGGATTTTTCCCGCGCCGGACGGACCGACGACCTCAACGATGCTGTCGACTACACCGCGGTCGAACGCTGCGTGAAGGACTATGCCGCCGGAACGTCGTTTTATCTGCTCGAACGCCTCGCATACGCCTGCGGGGAAAAACTGCTGGCGGAGTTTCCGCTTCTCAATCGGATCACGCTCAGGATCCGCAAGCCGGACGCCCCGGTGGAATCGGACAGCGTCGAGCTGGAAGTCACGCTCTGCCGCTCCTGATCCTCCGCACAATACGCTGACAACATAAAACTCCGCACGGTTTCATGCAATGCGGAGTTTTTTTGTGTTCAGAAAGATACGGTCCGGTCAGCGGATGTCAAGCGTGACGGGGATGACCGCGGCCTGCGGCGGCGCGGGTGCGACTGCCGACCTTAAGGTCGCGAGCAGGGCGTCGACCGCGGCGTCGATCGCCTTGTTGCCGGACTTTTTGGCGACGACGGCGTTTGTGATGCGGCCGTCTTTCGCGATCGTGAGGTTGATGACCGGCCAGTTGGTGACCTTTCCGCTCAGCTCGACGCTGGACGGGGAAACGGCGTTCCACTTCGGGCGGATGAAGATGTTCAGCTGTTCGTAGTAGGCGCGCATCTCTTTGGACGCCAGGACGCCTTCCTGTCCGGGGTTCGTCGTGCCGAAGCGCCCCTGGACCGCGCCTGCCGCGGCGCTGCGGGCGTCGGCGAGTGCCTGCTGTCGTGCCTGTGCGGCGGCTTTCGCCCTCGCTTCTGCGGCCTCGCGCGCCTTGCGTTCGGCGTCGATCTCCGCCTGTGTTTTTGTGTTCTGGGTCACATTGATTTGCTTCGAATCCAGCAGCGTTTTGGGCTTCGGATCCTGTTTCGTCTGCGTCTTCGGCGGATCGGACTTCGGAGGCTTGACGTTCGTTTTCGTGTCGGTCTTCGTTTTCGGCGGCGGCTCCTCGACAGGCACCTTCGTGTCGGTCTTCTGCTTCGGCGGCGGATTCTCGACCTTCGGCGTCGGAGGCGGAATATCCGGCGGCAGGTCGTCGACCTTCTGCGGATCGGGAGGAAGCTCGGTCACAGGCTCCGGCTCGGACGTCTGGGCGGAGCCGGCATCCGCGGGCGCTCCGGCGTCCGGGGAATCCCCGAGTGGCAGGTCGGCGAGCCCGACCTTCATGACGATAAGCGGCGGATCGAAGTAATCCGTAAGCGAGGAATAGATCAGCGGGACCGCGATGACGCCGATATGCATCAGCAGCACGCATGTGAGGATCGCCCGGGCCCGTTTCGGGTTGAAGTAGGGGTCTTTGTTGAACTGTCCGCCCATTATTGCGCCTCCTCCTGCATGACAAGGTTGACATTGCGGAATCCGGCCGCGCGGATGAGCTTCATGATATTCATCACGACGCCGTATCTGAGGTCGCGGTCGCCCCGCAGGAAGATCGCGGTTTCGCGTCCGGTCTGCTGTTCGATGCGGGACAGCACGATCTGGAGTTCCGCCTCGCTGATGATCTTCCGGTCGTAGACGATGGAGCCGTCCTCCTTCACGTTGATGATCTTGGAGTCGGAATCCGGCTTGATGGGATCGGCGTTCATTTCCGGCGGCGTGACGTCGACGGAATACTCCAGCAACGGCGCGGTGATCATGAAGATGATCAGCAGGAAAAAGAGCGTGTCGATCAGGTTCGTGAGGTTGATCTCATTGTAAACCTTGACCTGGGTCCTTCTGCGTTTCTTCTGCATGGGGCCGCTCCGTTATTCCTGGTCCCCGGCCGCCGCGCGGTAGGAGTCGAGCTGTTCGATCTTGAACTTGGCGAAGACTTCCTCGACGAAATTGTCGAGGTGCACCGTGATGTCGTTGATCATGGCTGCGATGAAGTTGGATCCGATCATGGACGGGAGCGCCACGAGCAGTGCGATCACCGTGGTGAGCAGTGCACCGGAAACGCCGGGCGCAAGCGTCTGGACGTCGGCTTTGCCCGCCTGCGCGAGCTTCGTGAACGCGACCGTGATGCCCCAGACCGTGCCGAACAGGCCGAGGTACGGACTGCCGCTGACCGCGGTCGACAGGATCATGGTGCGTTTCGACAGGATGACGAGCTGGTCCTCCACGGCCTGCTCCATCGCGGAGCGCATCACCTTGAGCTCGTCGTCGCTCATGGCGCGGCGTCCGCCGCCGGGGAGCTCCAGGTGGAACGACTCGATGCGCTCGCATGCGGCGAGGTAGACCGCGGCCGCCGGAGACTGGGATTCCATTGCTTTATCCTTCAAGCCGAGCGGATTGCGCTTGTCGCGGAAAGCCCGCAGGAATGCCTGGCTTTTCTTCATGGCGGTGTGCAGGGAGAACGATTTTTCGCCCATGATGAACCATACGGCGACGGATGCGATGAAAAGAAAAACGCAAATTCCCTGCCCGATGCCGTCGCTTTCTCTAAAAGCGTAAACGATACTGTTGGATGCGAGAAGGGGAGGGACAGACAGAACAGCAGTGAAAACCATGAAAGGGACCTCTTTTTGGGAAAAAAATCTTAAAAACTCTATAAATTACTTTGCCAAGACCGATTTTTCAATGTATATTGTATCGGTTTTTTTGTTTTTTTCAATTTTTTTCCGGAAGGAGCCACAAATCATGGAAGCACCATTCCCGATTCTCGGTTTCGACGTGGGAGGCACGAAGGTCGCCGTCTCGCTCGTCCTCAGCAACGGTACGCTCGTCGCGTCCACCCGCGTCCCGAACAAGGAGCGCAACCCGGACGACGTGCTCCCCGCGATGGTCTCCGCGGGGAACTCCCTGCTCGCTGACGCCGGGATCCCCCGAGAGGACCTGAAGGCGGTCGGCGTCTGCACGCCTTCTCCGCTCGACTTCAAGAACGGGGTCGTGATGGGGCCGCCGAACATGAAGCTGTGGCGGCATGTCCCGATCCGCGACTACCTCGCCGACGCGTTCGGCGTGCGTGCGTTCTTCGACAACGACGCGAATGCGTCCGGGCTCGCCGAATGGCTCTTCGGATCCGGCGTCGGCGTGCGCGACATGCTGTACATCACCATGAGCACCGGCATCGGCGCGGGCGTCATCGCGAACGGCCGCCTCATGCGCGGCGCGACATGCGACGGCGGCGAGGTCGGGCATATGATCCTCGACGCGAACGGACCGCTCTGCAACTGCGGGCTGCGAGGCTGCTGGGAGGCGTATTCCGGCGGACGCGCCATCGCTCAGCGCGTGCAGCGCGAGCTCGCGGACAAACCGAACAGCTTCATCATGCGGCTTGTCGACGGAAACATCGACAACATCGACATGAAGGTCCTGAGCGACGCCGTGCTGGCGAACGATCCGTACGCATGCGCAATCTGGGACGAGATGATGGAGCGCAACGCGCAGGCGATCGGTATGCTTCACAACATCTTCAACCCGTCGGTCATCGCCCTCGGCACCATCGCCATCCAGTGCGGCGGTCTTTTCATGAACCCGCTCCTCGAACGCGTCAAGAAGTACGGCTGGAAGCAGCCGCGCGAGGCATGCTCCATCGTCCCCGGCAAGCTCGGAAGCAAGCTCGGCGAATACGCCGGCGCGTCCGTCGCGCTTTACGCCCTCCACGAGCTCGGCGAATGGGACCTGCCCTGGCAGAACAACTGAACGGCGGTCCCGAACGGGGATAGCCGCACGGATTTTGAACTATGAGCAAATTCAACATCAAAGAGTATTACTCCACGAAACGGAAACGCGACGTCGTGACCGGCGCCGCCATCGCCCTGTTCGGCATCCTGATCGTGTTCCAGCTCTACATCACCATACTCTTTCCGCTTCAGCTCCGCCACCAGAAGCTGCTGATCACCGAAATGGAAAAGGACGAGATGTACGAGCAGATCGACCGCATCCGCGACCTCATCCACTCCACCCGCGGAAAGGATTACGCACAGACCGGCGAGATCAGGCTTGTCGAGGGCGTCATGGACCAGTTCGCGCTGCACGTGCGCGAGCACGGCAGGGAAATGACGCCGGAACAGGTGGGCAACCTCCGGAACGTGCTGTCCCGCTACGAGCTCATCGTAATGACCTGGCGGGAAAAGAAAACCGACAACTTCCATATCCGGCAGAACGAACTTGACGCGGCGCCCTACGCCAAAACGGTCGAATCCGGCATCCTGAACTCACACTGAGGTTATTTCAATATGTCCCCCGCAATCTCTCCCGAACGTTTCAACACGCTCGTCAATGCGTCCAAACCCCTTCGCATCGCCGTTCTCGGCGACCTTATGCTCGACACCTACATCTCCGGCAACGCCTCGCGTCTCTCCCAGGAGGCGCCCGTGCCCGTGCTCCGCGTCCGCGACAAGAGCATCCGCCTCGGCGGAGCGGCGAACGTCATGCGCAACCTGAAGGCGCTTTCCCCCGAGGCGAAGATCTTCGCGTTCGGCATCGTCGGCGTCGACGAGCCCGGCGAAAAGCTCCGCGCGCTGCTCGCCGGAGCACGCATCAACACCAACGGCATCGTCGGCGTCCCCGGCCGCGTCACCATCGAAAAACAGCGCGTGATCGCCGGAAACCAGCAGATCGTCCGCATGGACTTCGAGGAGACCGCGCCCGTCGACACCGAGATCCGCGACCGCCTCATCGAGACCCTGACCCAGAAGATCCGGCTGCACGAGCTGGACGCCGTCGTGATCGAGGACTACGCAAAGGGGCTCATCGGACAGGAAATGCTCGACGCCATCGTCTCGACCGCTTCCCACGAGGGTATCTTCACCTCGCTCGATCCGCACCCCGGCAACCCGGTCCGTTCTAAGGGAATCTCCCTCATGACCCCGAACCGCGCCGAGGCGTTCGCGCTTGCCGGCGTCTACCACACCGACCCCGCCGACGATCCGGCGAAGGACGCTGCGCTTCAGGAAGTCGCCGCGAAGATCCGCAGGGAATGGGCGCCCGACATCCTGCTCGTCACGCTCGGGCACCAGGGCATGGCGCTGTACTCCAAGAAGGAGCCGCGCGGGTTCGTGATCCCGACCATCGCGCGCGAGGTCTTCGACGTCTCCGGCGCGGGCGACACCGTCATCTCCGCGTTCACGCTGTACCATGCGGCGGGCGCGACCGACCGCGAGGCGGCGCTCATCTCGAACCAGGCGGCGGGCATCGTCGTCGGCAAGGCGGGCACCGCCACGACCGACCCGGCGGAGATCGCCGCGTCGTTCAAGCTGGAAGCGGAGAAACGCAATGCCTGACCTGCCGGACGGAACCGGCTCCGTGCCGCGTCCGATCATCCTCGCATCCGCCTCGCCGCGCCGTTCCGCCCTGCTCAAGGAGGCGGGCCCGGCGTTCGCGGACATGCGGATCATGGCATCGCATGCCGAGGAGGGGAACGACCCGCTGGAAAACGCCATGCTGAAGGCGGAGTCGGTCGCACAGACGAACCCGCGCGCGTACGTGATCGGCGCGGACACCGTGATCCGGTTCGAGGGGAAAACGATCGGAAAGCCTGCCGACCTCGAAGACGCGAAACGCATTCTCGCGATGCTTTCCGGGCGCACGCACGACGTGGCGACCGGAGTCTGCGTCCGCTGCATCGAGGCCGGCATCCTCGTCCGCTTCGAGGACATCACGCATGTGAGATTCCGCACGCTGTCGCCCGCGGCCATCGACGGCTATGTGCAGGCGGTCAACGTGCTGGACAAGGCGGGGGCGTACGCCATCCAGGAGCACGGCGAGGACATCATCGAATCCATCGACGGCTCGCTCACGAACGTCATCGGGCTTCCCGTGGAGCGCCTGAAGGAGACGTTCGATTATCTGCTCAGGCTCGCCTGAGCGCGAGGAAAAGGCTTCTTTTTGAACCCGGCAGGGCAGGGGATCATTTTGCCGCGACGGCCTCCGCGAACTTCGCGATGCCGTCCGCGTAGCGCCCGATGGAGTCCAGCACCACATATTCGCCCGCGGAATGTTCGTTCGCGCCGGTCACGCCGAGCACGGGGACCGGGATCCCGAGCTTGCGCCAGTGACGCGAATCGGTCGCGCCGCAGATGCGCGCCAGCGGGATCTCCTGTCCGCCCCTGACCTCGTCGGAGAGCACGCGCTGGAGCAGGAGGAACACCGGATCGTCCTTGTCGAACGACACGGGCGGGATGTCCTCGCCGAGCGTGACCTCGCAACCGGTCGTCTCCTTCAGGTCGCGCAGGATGACGTCGCGCGACGCCTCGTCCACGAGCCGGAAATTGATGGTCATGGTCGCCTCGCCGGGGATCTGGTTCGGCGCGGTCCCGGCGGACATCATGCACGCCGCCATGCTGTTCCGCCAGTCGTCGTCCGAGGCCGGGTTCCGCCATTTCGCGCGGAACTTCGCGTACCCCGCCATGAGCTTGTCGATCGGGTCCTCGCATTTCCACGGATACGCCGCGTGCCCGTCGCGTCCCTTCGCGGTCAGGTGGACGATCAGGATGCCCTTCTGCTCGTAGATGATGGTCGGGTCGTCGCCGGAGTCCAGGATCAGCACGGCGTGCTTCGCCTTGTACCCGAGGTCGACCATGTGCTTCGTGGTCCTGCCGCCCGTCTCCTCGTCGGCGGAAAACACCGCCGCGACGTGCACGTTCGACTTGAGCAGGATCTCGGTCAGGCAGACCGCGTTGCCGAGGCAGTCGCAGGCGCCGCGCCCGAACATCTTCCCGTCGCGGATGACCGGCTCGAACTGTTCCTCCATCGCCGGCACCACGTCCATGTGCGAGTTCAGGATGATCTCCGGCGTGCCGGATTCGCGGTTCGACGCGTACAGGATCCTGCGTCCGTCGAACTCCTCCACGCGGCAGAAGATTCCGCGCTTTTTGAGGTAATCGTGCATGATGTCCGTGGCGGCGTTGACGCGTTCCGGGTCGGTCGTGACGGGGCGGGTGCGGATGAGCTGTTCGAGCAGTGCGATCGTATCGTTCATGAGGCGGAGATCTCCGGTTTTCGAGGGTGAAAATGATGTGCGGAAAATACTATACCCCGGCGGACGGAAAAATCAAGGGAAACACCGTTGATTCCGCCATACGCAGGACAGATTATTTCCGTTCGGGGTGAAGGATTATTTCTGTTCGGGTGCGGTCAGGACGACGGTGGCGTATTTCTTCATCGGGATCGTGAACGACGTGGCTTCCTTCCCCTCGTACACCATCGGGGTCCGCGTGTGGAGTTTCAGCTCGATGTCGCGTTCCACATAGAACTCCGCCCGCGTGAGTTTTCCCTGCTTCCAGTCCGCCGAGACGACGAATCCGCCGTAGGCGCGGAGTCCCTTGAACGAACCGTCGGGCCATTCCGGGAGGTCGACCGGGAGCACGAAGATGCCGCCGGAATCGTTCTGCAGGAGCATTTCGCAGATCGCGCCGATGATCCCGAGGTTGCCGTCGATCTGGAACGGCGGATGCGTGGTGAAGAGGTTTTCGAGCGTGTTGTAGCGCAGCAGGCTGTTGACCATTTCAGTGGCTTTTTCACCGTCGCCGAGCCGCGCCCACAGCGCCGCGCGCCAGGGCCACGTCCACGAACGCCGGGCGTCTCCGGTGAGCGCGCGCCCTTCCAGCGCCACGCGCGCCGCCCGGAAGAGTTCGGGCGTCTTCACGGCGTCGATGGAGGTGCCGGGGTAGACGGCGAAGAGGTGCGAGGTGTGGCGGTGGTCGTCGCCCTTCCGGTCGCGGTCGGTCTCCCATTCCTGAAGCTGGCCCCAGGAACCGATCCTGTTTCCGAGCAGATGCGCCCGGATCTCCGCCGCCTTTTTCGTTTCGTCGTTGTCGATCTTGAGCTCGCGGGCGATGTCAAGATACTGGTCGAAGAACTCCGCTACGATCTGCTGGTCGTGCGTCACGCCGTCCTCGACCGGGCCGTGTTCGGGCGACCACCCCTGCGGCACGACATACGTGCCGTCGTCGCGTTTTTTCAGACGCTGGAACCAGAACCGCGCCACGCCCTGGAAGTACGGCCACGCATCGTACTCCAGGAAACTCCTGTTGCGGCCGTACTGCCAGCGCCGGTAGAAATGCTGCGCGATCCACGCGGAGCTGGGCCAGTTCCAACGCCAGCCGCCTTCGCCGAATGCGTTCAGGCTGGTGCGGAACGTGAAGCCGCCTTCCGGGGTATAAGGGATCCCTAGTTCGCGCTCCGTGTCCGTTCTCGCAAGCTGCACGGCTCTGCTTCGGACGCCGAAGAAGCTCAGAAGCGCCGCGTGGCATTCGCCGAGGTCGGCGGGCTCCGCGCCCCAGTAGTTCATCTGGATGTTGATGTTCGTGTGGTAGTCGCTGTGCCAGGCGGGCGTGTTGCTGTTGTTCCAGATGCCCTGCAGGTTCGCGGGCAGCGAATACGGATGGCTGCTGGAGACCAGCAGATAGCGGCCGTACTGGAACAGCAGCGCGACCAGTCCGGGATCGGTTTTCCCCTCGCGGCAGCGTTTCACGCGCTGGGCGAGCGTCAATTTTTCAAGTTCGGGATCGCCGCCGAAGTCGACCGCCACGCCGCCGACCGCTCCCCGGAAGTATGTGATATGACTGCTTCTGAGGTCTTTGTACGGTTTCTTTTCCGCTTCGGCGATGCGTTTTTCCGGTTGACGGAGCGCTTCGGTTTCATCGGAGGAATCGCCGGATTTCGCGGCGAACAGGACCGTGAGTTCGCGGCAGTCCTTGAATTCGATGCAGTCTTCCGACGTGCGAAGCCAGCCGTCCGCCAGGACCTTCATCCGGGCCGTGTAGCGCAATCCTCTGTCTTTGTCGAATTTGTGGTCGAGGTAGTGCGTCACCACGTTCTGATCCCTGAATTCGGGCGGGATCACCCCGGTGAAGACGGCGCCGTTCGCCTGATATTTCGTCGTGCAGGGCGCCCAGGAGAGGACTTCGGCGCCGCCGCCGTCGTCGCCGTCCCAGAACATGATGCCATCCGCAAGCTGGATGCCCTCGCGTCCGTCGCGGTAGGTGACTTTGCCGGAAACGGGCGTTTCGGACGCCACATGGTACACGAGCACTTTGTCCGCGTTGAGGTAACTCGCGAATGCCTCGCGGGTCTGCTTTTTGCCGTCGACCTCGAATTCGACGATGTGGACGCCCGATGTGATATTAAGGGCGCGGCTGTAGTTTTTGACCTCATTTCCCTTGATGCCGTCGAACTTCACCTTCAGCGTGCCGAGCGGCAGATAACTGCCCATTTCAGCGTAGTTCGCATCGGGATCGCCGCTTCTTTTGTAGTTGACGGAGTCGCCGCCGCTCCACAGGGTATCCAGATTGAGCTGGAGTTCGTCCTCAATGATCCCGCCGTTCAGCATCGCCCCGAGCGAACCGTTGCCGATGGGGAAATACTGCGATTCCCAGTCCTTCGCGGGCGCGTCCTGCCGGAGCAGGAGGTCTTTTTTCTGCCTGGTCGGACGGTAGATCAGGTCACTCGCCACAATCGAAAATGCGGCGAGGATGGCGAGCGCGGCAAGCAGTGTCTTTTTCATGGTCGGGGATCCTTTTTCAGCGGGAGGTCATCCTGTTCTCGGAACTCGGGAGCCGCCGGGCGCGCGCCCGGCGGGCGGTCAGGCGGGTTTCTTTTCGCGGTGAACGGCGATGGCGGCGAGCAGGCACACGCCGAGGAGCATCGGATAGAAAAGCGACCCGACGAGCCCGAGGGACGAGACGTCCAGGTTCGATGTCTGCGCCACGCCGGCGGCGATCAGGATCTGCGCTCCGTACGGGATCATGCCCTGCACCACGCAGGACCCGGTGTCCAGGATGCTCGCGATGCGCTTTGCGGAGCAGTGGTACTGTTCGGAGAGCTCGCGGGCGATGGGCCCGGCGATCACGATCGCCACGGTGTTGTTCGCCGTGAAGAGGTTGATGACTGCGACGAGGACCAGCACGCCGAACTCGCAGCCGCGCGCGGTCCGCACCGGCTTCCGGATCTTTTCCATGAGGTAGCCGATGCCGCCGTTGCGGCGAATGGTCTGGAGCAGGCCGCCCGCGAGGATCGCCACGATGAGCGTTTCCGACATGCCGAGCGTGCCCTTTCCGATGAGGTCGAGCATGCCCCAGAAGTCGAACGCGCCGTTTGCGACGCCGATGATGCCGGCGAGCACGGTCCCGGCGAAGAGCAGCAGCAGCACGTTCCAGCCGAGGAGCGCGAAGACGAGGATCAGGATGTACGGCAGCACCGCGAACGCGTTCGACCAGGTCACCGCCTGCGCCGCCTCGCCCGCCTGCGCCGCACTGCCGCCGTAGAAAAGGTAGATCGCCGAGGTCGCGGCGAACGCGGGCAGGACCAGGAGGATGTTCTGGCGGAATTTGTCGCGCATGGGGATGTTCTGCGTGCGAGTGGCGGCGATGGTCGTGTCGGAGATCATGGAGAGATTGTCGCCGAACATGGCGCCGCCCACGATCGCGCCGAGCAGGATCGCCGGGGAAATGGACAGCCCGCCCGCGAGCCCGGCGGCGATCGGCGTCAGCGCCGCGATGGTGCCACAGCTCGTCCCGACGGCGAGCGAGATGAAGCTCGACACCAGGAACATCCCGAGCAGCATCAGCGAATCCGGCACGACCGCGCGGGCGATCGTCACCGCCCCGTCCACCGCGCCCATGCCCTTCGCCGTCGACGCGAACGCGCCCGCCAGGATGAAGATCAAGCACATGATCATGATGTTCGGTTCGCCCATGCCGCGTGCGTAGATCTCCACCTTTTCGGAGAGCGGGCGCTTGTGGTCCAGGATCAGCGCCGCCGCCGAGGCCACGAGGAACGCGGTCGGCATCGGCACTTTGTAGAAATCGTGCGCCCAGATCGAAAGTCCGAGGTAGAACACGACGAAGACGAAGAACGGGATCAGGGCGCGGAACCGCGGCGCGCGGCATTCCATCTGCTGTAAACTGCTCATGGCATAGATTCCTCTTGTTGACGGAGAATACTATATCATGTTTTTCCGCGTTTTTCAACACGCAGGAAGAAGATATCCGCCTCTTTTGCCGCTTGTCTTTCCGTATTCGCCCGCCCTCTCCGCTTTTTCCGGCACAAAACCATGATTTCCATTTGTAAACGCATGCGGATGCGCTATATTAATAGGCATCTTTTTTCGCAACCGCCACAGGACCGCCCCATGCTCCGTTTCGCCTGCCCCTTCTGCCATTTCCAGATCTCCGTCGAAGAGTCCGACGCCGGAGGCCGCATCGTGTGCCCGGCGTGCGCCAAGACGGTCGCGATCCCCGCCACGCGCTTCGACAACGGCTGCATCATCGGCGATTTCATCATCCAGAGCCGCATCGGGTCGGGGGCCGCCGGGATCGTGTTCCTGGCGCAGCAGATCTCGCTGGAACGCGAGGTCGCGCTGAAGGTGCTGTCCCACAAGAACATGACCGAAAAGAGCGTGGCGACGTTCCTGAACGAAGCCCGCGCCGCCGCCAAGCTCAGCCACGTCAATCTCGTGCAGTCCTACGCGGTCGGCGAGGACGACGGCTACAGCTACA
Source organism: Lentisphaeria bacterium (assembly GCA_017455665.1). GTDB lineage: Bacteria > Verrucomicrobiota > Lentisphaeria > Victivallales > UBA1829 > UBA1732. Next base: position 5,466 of record JAFSZN010000151.1, on the reverse strand, counting down.
TGGCGATGACCTACATCAAGGGCGAAACGCTGAAATCCCGCCTGAAACGCGAGAAGCGCATCCCGATCGACGAGGCGCTGCACATCGTCCAGCAGGTCGCCGAGGCGCTCTGCTACGCCTGGAACGAAAGCCGCCTGATCCACCGCGACGTGAAGCCCGACAACATCATGATCACCGACGACGGCATCGTCAAGCTCACCGACCTCGGCCTTGCCATGAACCAGAAGGACTGGTCCGAGGACATGGACATCTCCGGCAGCCCGTCCTACATGAGCCCGGAGCAGTTCGCAGGCGAGCCGCTCGACACGCGCAGCGACATCTACAGCCTCGGCGTCACACTCTACCAGATGATCACAGGCTCGCTTCCGTTCCGAGCCGTCTCCATCAGCACGCTCGCAAACCAGCATTTCAACCAGAAGCCCGAGCCGCCGGAGCATTTCGTGCCCGGCCTGCCGTCGACCGTTTCCACCCTCATCAAGAAGATGATGGCGAAGAAGCCGTCGAAACGCTTCGCCGACATGGAGGAGCTGCTGGACGCCATCTGGCGGCTGCGCCAGATCACCGCCCCGAGCCGCAACCTCGTGCCGGACGTCCACACCATCTCCATCCGCCGCCTGAACTACGAGATCCAGACGGAGTACATGAACAACCGGCGCAAGCAGGAGCGCATCCAGAGGAAACAGCGCGCTGAGACGAAGATGCCGTGGTTCGCCCGCGCTGCGCTCGTCCTGATCCCGCTCGCCCTGATCGCGGCGGCCGCCGCCTATTTCTTCTCCGACTTCCAGCGGCGTTCCCTCGAACGCTCCATGTTCGCGCATGTCGACGCCTTCGAACGCCTCGCCGCCAACCCGGAGATCCCCATGGAACGCCTGAACGTCGAATCCGCGGCGCTGATCAGGGAGTTCACGGGAAAGGACGCCGTCCGCAGCGACCGCATCGGGCGCTACGTGCTGTCGCACATCAATTATCTGCTCAGCCAGCGCACGGACAAGGAAAAGCCCGCTGACGGCGCCGCCCTGGTCTCCGCCGAATCCACGGCTGTCCTCGAAAATCAGATCAGCCTGCTGAACGACGAGATCGCGAACCTGAAGACCAAGGTCGTCCCGCGCCTCAAGGATGAGATCGACGCCGCGGTCCGCGAGGGCGAAGCCTACCACTCGGACCTCATTTCCGCGCAGCACGACCTCGTGAAGAGCCGGGCGGACTACAACGCCCTGAGCAAGACGCGCGAGGAAGAGCTCGCCGCCTCCGACGAACAGAAGCTCAACACCCTGCGCCAGCGCCTGCACCAGCTCGTCATCACGCAGCGATTCTCCCTCGCCCGCCAGATGCTCACGACCGAACTGCTCCGTTCGCCGCGCCTCGAGGAATGGTGCACGGAGATGATGCGCAGGATCAATTTCCTGGACCGCGTCTATGCCGTGTTCTCCGGCGATGACGTCGACCTGGAGAAAATCACGCAGGAGGAGGCGAAGGCCGCCTACATCGAGCTTTACGGCGACGACGGGCGGACCGCCGAAACGATCCTCTGCGCGTTCGAGACCCTGCGCGGAGACTACGACAAGGCCGCCCAGCTGAGGCCGGAGGACCCCGAGATCCCCGCCACTGCGAACGCCGTCGCGGAGGAACTCGTCTCCGCCGCCCGCGCCCTGCACGCGATGGGCGAAAAGAAGCTCCCGGCGATGTTCGCGAAGACCATGTCGCGCCTGCCGAAAACGCCCCAGACGACCGCCGCCGCCGCCACCATCAACGTCCTCTTCGCCGGCTTCCCCCAGAAAAACTGAGCGGAACAAGCTTCACTTTTCCTGGAAAAAACGCACCGGAAACCATAACGGAGTCCGGTGCGATTGTTTTCTGCGGAAATGAGTTCGAACGAACGGGAAAGAGTCTGTTCGATGTGTGCAGGGGAAACGGATTACTTGAGCTTCTCCTGGAACATCTGGATCGCGAGCTTCGGGTTCGCCTTGCCGCGGCTGAGCTTCATGAGCTGGCCGACCAGGTACTGGAGTACGGCGGTCTTGCCCTCTTTGAACTGCTGGACCTGGGCGGGATTCGCGGCGATCACCTGGTCGACGAGCGCAAGGATGGCGCCCTCGTCGGACACCTGCACGAGGCCCTTTTCCTCGACAATGGCCTTCGGGTCCTTGCCCGTCTCGAACATCTCCTCGAAGACCTTCTTGGCGGTCTTGGAGTTGATCGTGGAGGCGTTCACGAGGTCGGCGAGCGCGGCGAGATCAGCCGGCTTCACTTTGCAGTCGGCGAGCGCGCCGCCGGATTCGCCGAGTTTGCGGAGGAGTTCCGACGTGAAGAGGTTCGCGATGATCTTCGAGGCGGAGGAGCCTTTCGCCGCGGCCTCGAAGAATTCCGCGTAGGAACGGTCCGAGGTCAGGACCTGGGCGTCGTAGGGCGTCAGGCCGTAGTCGCGCACGTAGCGCTGGCGCTTGTCGGCGGGGAGTTCCGGCAGACTGGCGCGGAAGGCGTCGAGTTCGGCGTCGGTGAACACGATCGGCAGGAGGTCGGGCTCGGGGAAATAGCGGTAGTCGTTGGCGTTTTCCTTGGTGCGCTGGACCACGGTCTCGCCGAGTTCGTCGTTCCAGCCGCGGGTGTCCTGTTCGATCTCCTGTCCGTTTTCCAGCTCGACAAGCTGGCGTTTGATCTCGTACAGGATGGCGCGGTGGGCGGCGCGGAAGCTGTTCAGGTTCTTGATCTCGACCTTGGTGCCGAATTTTTCGGTGCCGCGCGGCCGCAGGGAGATGTTCACGTCGAAGCGCATCTGGCCCTTCTCCATGTCGCAGTCGCTGACGTCGGCGTACTGCATGATTTCCTTGAGCGAGGAGAGGTAGGCGTACGCCTCGTCGGCGGAGCGCATGTCCGGCTCGCTCACGATCTCGATGAGCGGCACGCCGGAGCGGTTGAAGTCGAGGCCGGTGCAGTTGGAAAAGTGCGTGGACTTGCCGGGGTCTTCCTCCAGGTGCATGCGGGTCATGCCGATCCACTTGTCGGGCAGCGGTTCGCCGGAGAAGCCCGTGCCGAAGATGTGGATGCGTCCGTTCTTGCAGATGGGCAGGTCGTACTGCGTGATCTGGTAGTCCTTCACGAGGTCCGGGTAGAAATAGCTCTTGCGGTCGAACTTGCTGAACTTCGCGATCTCGCAGCCGCACATCATGCCAGCGACGACCGCCTTGCGGACCGCCTCTTTGTTCACGACGGGCAGCACGCCGGGCATGCCCATGCAGACCGGGCAGGTGTCGGTGTTCGGCGGCGCGCCGTAGGTATTGGGGCAGGAACAGAACATCTTGCTTTTCGTGCGGATCTGCACGTGCGCTTCGATCCCGATCACGGGTTCATACATCGTCATGAGGCTTTCTCCGGAGAAGATGAGGTTTCGCGGGCGGCCACCGGTCCGGAAAGACGGTTCAGGTGTCCGGCGGCCCGCGGTTTCAGGCATATCGTTCTAATATAGCATAAAAACAAGGATTCGTCAAGAGGAAAGGCGGTCAAAAGCGCGCCATAATCCCGGCTGCGTGCCGTGAATGCGTGTTTTTGCGGAAAAAAACAAGAAACATAGTTTCTTTTTCGGGAAAATGTGATATAGTATCTCAATCTTTTTTTCGAAATCAGGGACCAGTCATGCAAAACAAGTTCGATCATATTCATTCCATGGAAACGGAGGCGTTTCAGAAATGAGCCGCCGCGCCATGATTCTGTTGATCCTCGCGATCATCGTCGTACACGGCATCCTGCTGTGGCTTGTCGTCGCCACAGGGGAAAACGAACATCAGAGCGCCGAGATCCGCAAACAGATTGCCGAGGGAAACGCGCTGCTCTCCGGGGCGGACGGCGATGCCGGGACCATTGAGTACACGGACCCGGATGTCCGGACGCCGGAAACGGGAACCGCAACGGGCAAGCCGGAAAACGGTGCTGCACAGGGGGCTTCCGCGCAGCCGAAAACGACCGCGCAGACCTCCGGATCAGCTTCGCAGCCTTCATCAACGACGCAGCCGAAGGCGGGCGGAACGGCGGAAAAGGACCCGCTCGCCGGGCTGCCGGCCGTGAAGGAGAAGCCCGTGCCGTCCGTGCCGTCCACGACCTACGTCCGCAGGCCGAGGAAAACCGTCGTCCCGAAGCTTGATTTCGCAGGCGCGGCGAGGGACGACATCTCCGGTCTGAAGGGCATCTCCCTCGCCACCGCGGGCATTCTGGTCGACATGGATAACAACAAGGTCCTGTGGGCGAAAAACCCGTCCAGGCCCGTTCCGATCGCCTCCCTCACGAAGATCATGACCATCATGCTCTCCTACGAGATCGCCATGGACGATGCCTCCCCGTACACGCTTCACTCCCTGATCCCGGTCACGACCGAAGCCATCAACACCGAGGCGAGCAAGGTCTATTTCAAGAAGGGCGAGATGTTCACCATCGACGAACTCCTCGTCGCCGCATCCGTACGGAGCGCGAACGACGCCGCGCACCTGCTGGCGGAGCACCTCGGCGGCGGCAAGGCGGACAAGTTCATCGAGGACATGAACCGCAGGGCGAAGGAAGTCGGCATGACGCACACCACGTATTTCAACGCGCACGGCCTCCCCGGAAAGAGCAAGGCGCTCGACAACCAGGGATCCGTCGAGGACCTCGCGCGCCTCTGCCTTGTCTTCCGCAACTACGACCACCTCATGGAGCTCGCCGGAAAACGCACCGCGCCGTTCCGCGATCAAAGTTCGCCGGACTATCAGCTGCTGCAGAATCACAACAACCTGCTTCCCGGCGCCAAGAACGCGACCCAGGGCGTGAACGGCATCAAGACCGGATTCACCAACCGTGCCGGATTCTGCGTGGCCGCCTCATGCGAACGGAGCGGGCGCAATCTTCTGGCGGTCGTGACCGGATTCCCGTCCGCCGCCGACCGCGATGTTTTTGTCCATGTGCTTCTGGACTGGGGCTACGCGAAGATCGGCGTCGCCAAACCGAAAGCCTCTTCGTCCTCGACGAAATCATCCTCGTCTTCTACAAAAACGACCTCGAAAACCTCCACAACCAAAAAGGGCCGCTGACCGTCCGGTCAACGGCGGCCCGGCCCGACAAGGCGGATTCCCCATGCATAAACAAACGATCCTGGTCACCGGCGGAGGCGGATTCATCGGCTCCCATCTCTGCGAACTGCTGCTCTCGCGCGGCAACGACGTGATTTGCCTCGACAACTTCTTCACCGGCTCGAAAAACAACATCCGGCATCTGCTCTCCAATCCGTCGTTCGAGCTCATCCGCCACGACGTCACCATTCCGATCGAGCTCGAGGTCGACGCCATCTACAACCTCGCCTGTCCCGCCTCGCCCATCCACTACCAGCACGATGCCGTCCAGACCATCCGCACGAACGTCCTCGGCGCGATGAACATGCTGGACCTCGCGCGTCGCCTGCGCATCCCGATCCTCCAGAGCTCCACGAGCAAGGTCTACGGCGAT
>JAFSZN010000015.1 GCA_017455665.1 Lentisphaeria bacterium | reverse complement strand
CAAACTGCTGGAAAAACAGAAGGAAGGCAAGAAGCGCATGAAGCAGATCGGGCGCGTCAACATCCCGCAGGAGGCGTTCATCGCCGTCCTGAAGAACAACGAACAGTGAGGCGTCCGTGAACTTCCTGCAGACACTCTGGCTGAAACGCTCCAACCGCAAGCTCCACCGCGACATCGTCTCGTCCGTGCGCCACACGCTGGCGGAGGACGACGACATCCTGTCGGACGAGGAGAAGGCGCGGCTCGGGGAGTTCGTGAAGGCAGCCGACGAGGCGAAGTCGAATCCCGATCCCGCCGCCTGCGCCGAGGCGCTGAAAGCCGTCTCCGGGGAGTACACCGACTATTCCGGCAGGGCAACGTTCAGGGCGTGGATGTGCTCCGTGCTGGACGTGCTCGCCGTCGCGTTCGGCGTGGCGTTCGGACTGCGCGCGCTGTTCGTCCAGCCCTTCCAGATCCCGACCAGCAGCATGCAGCCGACCCTCTTCGGCATCCACTACATCGACCGCGAGGCGTCCGACCCGCACCGGAGCAAGCTCGTGAAATTCTTCACCCCGCTCGGCGCGTCCGACGCAAAGATCGTTTCTCCGCGCGATTTCTCCACAGTCGAATCCGATCCCGTCCCCGTCGTCCGCCCGTGGCTCTCGCTCATCCCGTCGCTCCTGCATCCCGGCAGCTTCTACCACACCGGATCCATCCTGCGTTTCGGCGGACAGGATTTCCTGCTGCCCGGCGACGAGCCGCGCGACAACATCTTCCGGTATCTGCCGGAGGACCCGAGGAGCCGCATGTACCGGGAGGGCGAAACGGTCTTCGACGGCTGGCTGTCGTCCGGCGACCATCTTTTCGTCGACCGCCTCTCCATCCACTTCAAGCCGCTCAAGCGCGGCGAGGTCTTCGTGTTCAACACCGAGGGGCTGTACTCCTCGCACGGGACGCCCCTGACCGGCTACTACTACATCAAGCGCCTTGCCGGACTGCCCGGCGACACGCTCCGCATCCAGGACGGCCACCTCTACATCCGCCCGAAAAATGAAAACACGTTCCGCCCGGCGGAATGGTTCAATCCGGCGTTCTGCAAGATCTATTCCGGGCTGGGCGGCTACCAGGGACACCTCGGCATGGGGCGTCTGGAGGAGAACGTGGAGTTCACCGTGCCCGACGACTGCTGTTTCGCGCTCGGCGACAACACCGCGAACAGCCTGGACAGCCGCGACTGGGGCCCGCTCCCCATTAAAAACATCATCGGGCGCGCCTGCTTCGTCTTCTGGCCGATCTCGCGCCGCGTCGGCGGCATCGACCGTCAGGACCCGCTCCAGGTCCCGACCGTGTATCCGCCGAGCTCCACCCAGCCCACCGCGATGAATCTGCAGTGAGTCCTGCCCGTCCGGCATCCCGGCCTTTCCGCGAAAAAAACTTCACGCGCACGCGCGGATTCCGTGCGCCGGAGCTTGTTTTTCGCGGATTCGGGGTGTATATTATTAGAAAGATTTTCAACCCCGACCCGAGGAGGTGCCGACTATGCTGCCGTTCATTGACCTGAAGTACCAATACAGCCTGATCCGCGACGAGATCCACGCGGGAATCGACCGCGTGCTGGAGAGCGGACACTACATCCTCGGCGCCGAGATCGCGGAGCTCGAAAAACAGCTCGCCGAGTACGCCGGAGTCAAGCACGCGTTGGCGTGTTCGAGCGGCACGGACGCCCTGCTGATGGCGCTCATGGCGCTCGGCATCGGGCCCGGCGACGCCGTGTTCACCACCCCGTTCACGTTCTTCGCCACGGTCGAGACGATCGCGCTCGTCGGCGCGACCCCGGTCTTCGCCGACATCGACGAAGCCACGTACAACATCGACCCGGCGAAGCTCGAGGAAGCCATCCTGAAGGTCGAACGCGAGGGCAAGCTCAAACCGAAAGCCGTCATCCCCGTCGACCTCTTCGGCCTCACCGCCGACTACAAGGCGATCAAGCCGCTCGCCGACGCGCACGGACTCGCCATCATCGAGGACGCCTGCCAGGCGTTCGGCGCGGTCGATCCCAGCGGCAAACGCGCCCCCTCGCTCGGCACCATCGGCTGCACGAGCTTCTTCCCCGCCAAGCCGCTCGGCTGCTACGGCGACGGCGGCGCGGTCTTCACGGACGACGACGACCTGTACGACAAGCTGTACTCCATCCTCGTCCACGGCCGCAGCGCCGAGGACCGTTACAACAACGTCCGCCTGGGCCTGAACGCCCGCTGCGATACGATCCAGGCGGCAGTCCTCCTCGCCAAGCTCAAACTCTTCCCCGGCGAAGTCGAAATGCGCCAGGCCGTCGCGGACCGCTACCGCGCCGGGCTGAAGGGCCTCGTCTCCGTCCAGGCAATCCCCGAAGGCTGCGTCTCCGTCTACGCGCAGTTCTGCCCGCGTTCCCCGAAGTTCGCCGAAATCCAGGCCGCCCTGAAGGCCGCCGACGTCCCGACCGCGCGCTACTACCCGATCCCGATGCACCTGCTCGGCGCGACCGAATACCTCGGCTACAAAAAGGGCGACATGCCCGTCTCCGAGGCGTGCGCCGCCGACATCTTCGCCCTGCCGATGCACCCCTACCTCAAGAACGAGGACATCGACCGCATCTGCGGCGTCATCGCCGACACGGTGAAGGCGTAAGCCGGGATGAAAAAAGTCCGCATCACGGTCAGGAAGATCGTCCGTCACGACGACCTGATCGCGCAGTACGAAAACCCGATCGAGCACGCCTGCGACATGAAGCTGGGGCAGGTCTTCGTCTGCAACGGCTGGGCGCGCCCGGACGGCTTCTGCGACAGCGCCTGGGACACCGTTTCCCCGTTCGTCCTCGCGCTCGCGCACGGCGGCGAAAATTTCTACGACGGCTGGATGAAGAACCCGAAATCCGCCATGATCTCCTGCAACGACGGATTCCGTCCCGTCAGCTTCCTCCTCGAGACGCTGGACGAGGACGCGGACTGAACCGCTTCCCGTTCAAGGTCTCGCCTGTGGGCGAGGGCGGGGACGCGCACTGCCCCCGTCTCCCGCCCGGCACGCTTCGTCGGTGTGCGGGAAAATGAACCGTTTCCCGCTCGGCGATCTCCGCCGGAGCCGTGTGTTTTTCCGGCTTTTTTATGCTTTGCATTTGCATTTTCGGAAAAACGTGGTATTTTAAAAAAAGTTTCACGTTTTTGTCGTGGGCTGGTAGCTCAGTCGGTAGAGCATCGCCCTTTTAAGGCGGTGGTCCAGGGTTCGAGTCCCTGCCAGCTCACTTTTTTTGTGCCCTTATTCCTGATCTTTCTCCCCCCGTGTTCGGCTGACGCTCCTGTTCGACATAATGTCAAAAGTTTTTTCAGGAAATTGACTTGATTTTTTAGTTTCCCGTAGTATATTTGCATAAGGGCATCTCTATTAATTGCTGCAGATTTCCGGAATCATCCTTGAAAGAGGACCTCGCGCGGGATATATTATTGTAACTTCGGAACAGCACAGGAGAAAACAATGGTGAATGGCTTTTTTGACGTTGAGAACCGCCTGGACT
>JAFSZN010000014.1 GCA_017455665.1 Lentisphaeria bacterium | reverse complement strand
CTGTTTTGATCACTCCGCAATCCGGAACTTGCCCTTGACGTCGCCCTTCACGATGCGCGGGTGGGGCTGGAGCGTCGGAATGCATTCCACAGCTCCGAAGCATGCGATGGCGTTATCGGCATGACCGGGCAGGATCACATTCCCGCAACCGGGTGAGAAACAGTTCGGCGGCGGCAGAGAAGACCTGGTATTTCTTCCAGACAACGTCCAGTCCGGATTCCGGACGCGGTTCGAGGCATTTGATTTTTGGGGGTTGGACGTGTATATTAAACCTGTTCACGGACTTTTTCAAGCCGCAATTCCGCTGCGCATCGGTCAAAAAGTCTTTTCGGAATAGATTGAAATCCATGTTTTTTTCTAGAACATGGAAAGGTCGGCATTCTGGAATTCAGAGGGATGTAACAAATGAAATCGGAAAAACACGTCGGCAGTTATGTGGAAAGCGTTATCGACCTGATCGGCAATACCCCGCTGATCTCCCTGAAGGAATTAACGGGATATAACATTTTTGCCAAGGCCGAGTTCCTGAATCCGGGCGGCAGCATCAAGGACCGCATCGCCCTGGGGATGCTACGCGCCGCCGAGGAAAAAGGCCTGCTGAAAAAAGGAATGACGATCATCGAACCTACCAGCGGCAACACCGGGATCGGGCTGGCGTTCTGCGGTCCCCGGATGGGCTACAGGGTGATCATCGTCATGCCGGAAAATATGAGTGAGGAACGAAAGAAGATCATCCGTGCGCTGGGGGCGGAGCTTGTTCTCACACCGGCGGAGGAAAGCATCGCCGGAGCGGTCCGGGAGGCAGAACGCCTTGCGGCCTCGTCGGACGAATACTTCATGCCGCAGCAGTTTGAAAATCCCGCCAACCCGGAGACGCATTACCGGAGTACGGCGGTCGAACTCTGCCGCCAGATCGGCAGGAAGATCGACGTGTTCGTGTCCGGCATCGGGAGCGGCGGAACCCTCCAGGGAATAGCAAAATACATTCTGGAGCAGAACCCCGAATGCAGGATCTGTGCCGCCGAACCCAAGAATGTTTCCGTACTTCTGGGACAGGAGCCGGGGCTTCATCAGATCCAGGGGATCGGCGACGGATTTATCCCGAAGGTGCTGGATGTGGACTGCATCACGGACATCGTGGAGGTGTCCGACGAGGATGCCATCGACACTGCGCGGAGTCTGGCACGTGTGCAGGGACTTCTGGTCGGCACGTCTTCCGGCGCCAACATCTTTGCCGCGCAGAAAATGCTTGAGAAAGTTGGCGCGGACAAGGTTGTCGCCACCGTGCTTCCCGACAGGATGGAACGCTATTTCAGCACATCCCTGATTTGATTTCCCGCGCGGAAGGCATCAGAGCGGACGGGGGCATTCGCGGATGGATTCCCTATTCACTTGATCTTCTCCGTCTCCGCCTCGTCCGGCGCGGCCTCGCCATACGCCTTCGCAGAGGCCTTCGGCGGCTCGAATCGCTCGCGGGGCAGAAAACCGATTCGTCCGGCGACATAGGAGACGAGGAACCCGTCTGTGCACATATTGTAAATCTCGACGTTGTCGTTGTATTTCTTGCGGGAGGCATCGATGCGTTTTTCAGCGTCGGCAAGCTCGATCTGAAGCCGGATGAAGTCTTCGTCGGCATTCAGTTCGGGACAGATGTTCGCAACAGCGAGAAGCCGCCCGAGCGCAATCGTCAGGGCTTCCTCGGATTCAGCTCTTGCCGAGGGCGTCGCGGCGGCGGCAAGCTTGCCGAGGGCATCGGCAACGCCGTTGAAAACTTCTTCCTCGTCCGGGGCACGGTTCTTCACTGCCGAAACCAGGTCGGGCGCCAGATCCGCACGGCTCCGGAGCTGCGCGTCAAGGTCCGCCCAATCCTGGTTCGCGACTTCATTCATGGAAACCAGTCCGATGTACTGTGAGAAGAACAAAAGGCCGCAGAGAAGAGCGAGTGCGACGACGATTACGACAATATAGATCAATGGTTTCATGTTTTTTATCCTTTCCCGAGCATCATTTCCCTGATTCTTTCCGTCTCCGCCTCGTCCCCACATGGATAAACGTCACAGCCGGTCTCCCCAGTCATGTGTCTGTTCAACAGTGAATTCCGATCTGATTTCACGTTCAGGCGTCAGCCCACGGAACATCCAATGCGGAACGTTGACATAGTTGCCATTGGTCATGCAGATTAGAATGCGTCCGCGCCAGCGACCATCATATTGAAAAGATCTTAGGTCAGCTTTCACAGAGAATGTGCCGTCGCGGTTTACGATACCGGTCCAAAGCGGTGCTGTGTAGGAATCCCAGTTGTCATTCGGATTTGCCTCGGGATCGGTGTAAAAAAGTACGAGATACGGTTCTCCGTTTGTGCTGGATGCGACCTTGCCCGATGCGGTCAGTGAAGTCGAATCGCCATCCGGTGCAATTTTGAAGTCCTGAATGGTGACGGAACTCTTTTCTCCATATCCCGCGTTTATCCCGGAAAAAACAGGATGCGACATGAGTCTGGCGCAATCGGCAAAAGTCAACACTGCTCTTTCTGATCCGGGCGTGACGGACTGTCTGCGGTCGGCAAGAAAACTGCTGGTACCCATTCCCATGAGCGCGATTCCACGCTTTGCCTCAAATCCAATGCTTCGATTGTGCTGGATGCCAAGCGCATGAAGGAATTCGTGCGGAATATTTCCGACCCAGTAGCTGACCAGATTCCACAGAGGAGTCGGCCGGCTTTGGATGCGTGAATAGTCGTCCGTATAAATGAGCGTTTCCGTTGATGTGATATTTTTAAGGTAGAGTTTCGGGTGGTCGAGCAGGAAAGCCGTGCCGCCTTTTCCGTGGATGTCGGCATACTCCGCACCCTCCCGGGCGATCTCGCCTTTGTCGTTTTCAAGCCGGTTTGTAATCAGACAGACCACCTCGTCATACATGTCAAACATCCGTTCCTTCAGAAAATAATTCCGGCATTCCAAATACATGGGATAGCCGCATCTTCCCCAGTCGTTCCCGTAGGCGCTTTTCGGCTTCGCCCCAGCTATCAGATAGAACTTGATTCTGCCGTCATCGCCGCGTTCCGTGGCCGGATGGCACGGAGGGAAAAAGTTTTCTTTCATCTCGGAGTCGAAATATTCATCGAACGTATCGACCCATTCGTTGATGCGTTCAACGTATCCCTCGGCGGGCTTCTGGTCCGTTCCGTAGAGGTACACCCATTTTACGGTCTTTGCAGGACCCGGATTGTCTTTGTGCGCGGTTTTAAACTCGTTCATGCGTTCCGTGATATATTGCGCCATACGGTATTGTTCCAGTCTTTCCTGCGGAATCTCGGCCTCGGAGGCGATAGCGGACCGAGGTTGATTCGAGGAACAGGAAATAACCGAAAGAATCAGGAACGCGAAGACAAAGACGAGCAGGAAACGTTTTGACGTTCCGGCAAATGATCCTGTTCGGATCATAACGTGCGAAGTCATGATCTTTATTTTCATTTCTCCATCCCCCTGATTTTCTCCGTCTCGTCCAGCACAGCCTTGCCATGCTCCCATGCAGAGACAGTCTTCATGGAAACGACGAGTATTGCGGCGAACTTTCGGATTATTTCAGTTGTAACCCGTCGCGATATACGTTGCCGACCTTCTCGCCAAGCGACAGATAGATCTTGTTCATCCAGTCGAAGGCGAGCGGGTGGAACTTCGCGAACGAGACCTTCCCGTCTTCGCCGAGAATACGTTCGTCCAGGCTGACATTCACGATCTCGCCGACAAGCCGCCAGCTCGCGGCGTCATAGCTCTTCACCCGGCACTCGACAGCGAACGGCAGCTCGTCAATCACCGGTGCATCCACAAATTCCGCCTTCGTGGTATGGAATCCCGTTCTCCCGAATTTATCCGGCATGCTGTTCCCGGATGCAATGCCGAGGAAATCGCAGGCGACTGCGTTTTCCACATCAGCCATGCTGACCACGAAAGCGCCTTTGGACAGGATGCCCTTCAGCGTGTTCCTCTGCGATGCCACGGTGACGGTGATCTCCTTTTCATGGCTGATGCCGCCCCAGACCGCGAGCATGGCGCAGGGCTTCCCGCCCTCATCGTAGGAAGACAGGATCAAGACCGGCATCGGCATGATATACGGTTTCGCTCCAATGTTTTTTCTTGCCATAGGTTACTCCGTTTCAGGTTTGTTGCGTATTGCGTCTTTGTTTACGGATAATATAGCAGACCCTTGCAGGATTTTCAAGGAGGATAACGTCTTCCAACGAACAGAAAGACTGATACTTCAAAAAGCCGGTGTTGGTTTTATCTGTGTGGAATTGTTGCGCGCGAAAGCATAGAATGGTGGTAATGAGACCGCTAATCGCAGGTGCAACTCGTCCGGATTTGAACTCAAAAATTCTGGCGCGGTGACACAAAAACTGCTAATCGGGCATTTTTTTTAGCAGTTTTGCGTTTTTGGCCCCCGAATCGGGTCCGAAAAGGGTATGAAAGATGCTGCGGATGGCAGGTCTAATTTCAGATTTGTGGAGGAAAAATGAGAAAAGCCCGGTGGAATTCATCGGGCTTGAAGAATCGAATGGTGGAGTATGCCATTCCACAATAGAAAACCGCTAATGAGCGCAGGGGAATAAACGGACGATCGTCATGTCAAATAAAGAGAGCGATTCCCGCATCAAGAAACATAAATTGCGCTTATCTTCCCGCTAATGTCCAGCCCGGCAAGTTTCGTGGACGTTAGCTGCCGACAAAAAGCGACCTTGTCAAGTCTGCCCTGATGAAGAAAAGCATCAAAACTCGCAAAAATCTTGAATGGGAGATTTCATTACAGATATTCTGAATGAGGATCGTAGTTATCTCGCATGTCCCGGCTCCGCTGTACGACAATCACGGAATCCTGACCATGAGCATCTACGACTTCCTCCTGAATCCCGACAGTCTGGAGATTTAAGATAAGAATATGCCGTGTCTCCGAGGATGATCCTGAGAGAGCACGGCAGTGTTTTGAACGCAATATGCGATCGGATCAGATCACGGTCTGATAGCGGTAGGTCGGGTTCGGGCGGCCGGGCATCAGGCATTTCAGATTGACGATGGACGCGGAGACGCCGAAGGACGCGGCCGTTTCCGGAAGGATCTTTTCGACGGTCTTCTGGAGGGCTTCCGGGGACATCTGCACGCGCGCGTTGAGCGTCATGATGGCGGACGCGCCCTTCACGCCGGAATCGCCGCGCATGTTCACGGAGCCGCCGATGGAGCCGACGTTGCCGAGGATGACCTTGCCGTCGCTGGTGAGCGAGAGCTTGACGTGTCCGATCTCCGCTTTGTCGGCGAGGAACGCGTCTTTGAGTTTCGCGAGCAGGGATTCCGCAAACGCGTTCCAGTCGGTATCGGCGGCGCCGGAAAGATTGATCGCGGCGTTCAGCCAGCCCAGGACGGCTTCGCCGTGGGCGTAGCGGTCATAATCGACCTCGGTCAGATGCGCGCCGGGCTTTCCGCCCGCGAGGATCTCGTCGATCCAGGCGTCGACGCCGGTCCCATGAAGCGCGGAGACGGCGGTGGCGGGCGCGGCGAAATTCTGCTTGAGGAGGGCGAGTTCTTCCTGAATCTGCGCGTCGGACAGCGTGTCGGCCTTGTTCAGCAGGATGCGGTCGGCTTCCTCGAGCTGGCGTTTCACGATGTAGAGGGCGTCCGGGTGCGTGAGCGTCTGGACGAGTTCCAAGGCTTCCTTCAGACGGACGGGGTCGACCAGCACGGTCAGCGGAGCCAGGTTGAGGTCCGGGAATTTGTCCTTGATCGGCTGAAGGATGGTGGCAGAGAGGTCGGTGCAGCTGCCGACGGGTTCCGCCACGATCAGGTTCGCGCCGGCGTCGATCAGCGACTGGACGGCGGCCATGAATCCGGGGAAGTTGCAGCAGAAGCAGCTGCCGGAGACTTCGCGGACGTCCACGCCCGTGCGGGTCAGGATGGCGGTGTCGACGAGGTCGGCGGCCTGGTCGTTGGTGATCAAGCCGACTTTGAAGCCGCGCCCGGTGAGGCGTCCGGCGAGGGCGTTCAGCATGGTGGTCTTTCCGGCGGCAAGGAATCCGCCGACGAGGATCAGTTTGGTTTTGCTCATGGTATCAGTCTTTCTTTTTTCCGCAGCAGCAGTCGCTGCTTTGTCTGTTCATCAGGGGTTCGTAGAGTTTCGTGAAGAGGATCGCGGCGACGATGCCGCCGATGATGGGCGCCAGGATGTACACCCAGAAGGCGCCGCCGCAGGAATCGGGCTGCGCGGCCTTGCCCCAGCCCATGATCATGGCGACCACGCGGGGGCCGAAGTCGCGCGCGGGGTTCAGTCCGGCCTGCGTCAGAGGCGCGACCAGGCAGATCACGGAGGACACGGTAAGGCCGATCCAGAGCGGCGCGGAGTCGCTGGACGGGCGGCCGACGTTGCAGCCTTCCGTGAGGGCGAAGATCAGGAAGACCAGCAGGAACGTGCCGAAGCCTTCGCCGAAGCACGCCAGCCAGAACGGAACGGTCGCCGTCGGGTAGTATTCGCCGAACATCCGGGCGGTCTTCACCGATTCGGCGGAGCCGCGTACGATGGCGTGCGTGGTCTCGAAGTCCTGAATGGACGTGAAGAACAGCAGATAGATGATCCAGCCCGCGGCGAACGCGCCGAGGAACTGCGCGGCCAGGTAGGTCGGGACCTTTTTCCAGGTCATCCGGCCGCTGCATGCCATCGCCATCGTGACGGCGGGGTTCAGGTGGGCGCAACACAGATGCCGCGTCAGGTAAATGGACAGGGTCACGCCGATGCCCCAGAACAGGGCGATCAGCGCCAGGCTCACATGCGCCTGAAAGAGCGTGTCGACCGCGACGGTGCCGCAGCCGAAGAGGACCAGGAGGAAGGTCCCCGAAAATTCACCGACAAAATCTCGTAATTTCATAGGTTTTCAAACGTAATGATGGAATGTTGGGGGGGGGGATGCCGCGGAAATGCGGCAGCGGGGGAAAACGAGCGTGTAAGATGCGCCCGTTTCCGAAAAAGTGTGGGGGGAAACAATGTTTCCGTGCCGGGTCAGCACGGAGGATCCCGCGCTTTTTTTTGCGGGATGCGATAGGACATGCTCCGCTGTTCATACCGGAAACACGCGTTTCCGTAACAGAGCGACTTCAGATAGAAACGTTTGAGGAGAAAACCGTCGCAGGGCAGGAAATACAGCTCGATCATCCCGGCGATCATCAGGACGCCGGCGGCGGTCAGGAATACGAATCCGCCCAGCAGCACGGCGACATTCAGCGACGCGAACGCCGCCAGCAGCAGGAGCAGAAGCAGGGAGACGCCCGCGCTGCCGAGGAAAAGACACAGGTTCTCGGTCAGGTACAGCATCACGAGCATCCGGCGGGACCAGCCGGTTTCCGCGAGCAGGACGGTCTCCGCCTCGCGGGCGCGGAGATTCCGCATCATGAGCAGGACCAGCGCGCCGAATCCGAGCAGCGCGCCGAGCAATCCGAGTTGCAGAAAGATCGCCAGATAGCGGTTCTGGAAGCGTTCGGCGCGGTTCATGAACTCGTCGGTCGAGCAGAGATCGAGGCCGAACGGCTCCAGGTATTCGCGCCACGCCGCGAGGTCGGCTTCGCTCCGGATCAGGAAGAACTGCGCGCCCTCGGTTTCCGGGAAAAGACGTTCGAAGGTGTCGAGTCCGGTCAGGACGCCGCCCTGGAAGACCGATGCTTTCAGCACGCGGTCCAGCGTGAGCGAACCGTTCGGGTAGTCCACAGTATCATGCTGTTTTTTCTGAAGGATCCACAGGAGCGAACCTTCGTCGACCGCCGCCGAACCGTCCTTCAGGAATCCGGGATCGCCGGTCAGGGATCCGAGGTCGGCGCCGTACACGGTCGGATTCGTCGCGAGCAGCAGATTGGAGCAGTCCGCGCGGTCGGCGGCATGGACACGCACCGGGAGGCCGCCCGAGGGGAACGGCGCATCGTAGTCAGGAACGACGGGCAACAGCGTCGTCGCGACGAACTGATATCCGAACGCATCCTCGCCGCGCGACTTGATCCCGAACGCCCCGACGCCGAGCGTACCGAGATACCCCAGCACCAGCAGCACCGCGCACAGCGAATACTGGCGGCAGAGACGCACGAACGACAGCATCCCGATGCGCCAGACCGGACGAACACGGAAGGAATGAGGCAGGGCAAGTTTGGGTTGAACCGGGCTTGCCCGCCGGACGGAAAGCGTCACGACCGTCCACGCACACACCGCCGATATGATGAACGCGGTGAGGTAGGAAATCGACCGTCCGTGGAACCGGATGCGCTCCATCAGCACGATGCCGTTCCAGGAGTGTTCCAGCAGGAATATCTGGATCCGGCACAGGAGCGTGCCGACCGCGAGCCCGGCAAGCATCCCGGGGATCAGGACGGCGGCGAACTCCGCGAGCAGGAACCGGCGGACGCGTTTCCGCGGCATGTAGTCGCAGAGCAAGGCGAGTTCGGCGACGCGGTCCTGGATGTGCAGTTTCAGGAGCATCGCCAGCACGAGCAGACCGGAGACGATGAGGAAAAAACTCAGGCCGAGGAACAGCGGCGCGAACGGGACGCCCCGATTCACTTTGTCCGCCGTCGTATCCATCAGGTCGTCCACGCGGCTGTATTCCGGCATGGTCCGAAGCGTTTTCAGCACCTCCTGCCGGATGCGGTCGGCGGTCCAGTCCGAGGGGAAGAGCGCGGCGGTGCAGAGTCCGGGCGCGAACATCTCCTGCGCCTCCTCGAAGTTCAGGTACACCTTCGGTTTGCTCCGGTACTCGTTCCAGTATGCTTCGTCCTCGTCCCTGATCCGGTCGAAGTCGATCGGGATCGCCGCCTCCCAGCCGGAACAGTCCGCGGAATCCGTCAGGCCGGGTATCTCCGGCGACAGCACGTCCGTGATCTTGGAATCGTCGACCGTTCCTGTGTGTCCGAATTCCGCCGTCTTCCGCTCGATCGTGCGGAAGGACCCGGATGTGAAAAACGAAAGCTCCGCAGGCCCGTCGAAGTGTTCCTTCATGCCGGACGACACCAGCACATGGCCTCGTTCGACCGGGACCGGATCGCCCCGGATCGCCCCCGCGAAACAGTACGACAGGCTCGTTTTGCCGTCGGAAAGCGTTTCCACGAACAGCGTCAGGATCGGCGTGGCGTCCTTCGGCAGGGCGTCCGAGACGGCTTTCGGCAGGAAATAGGATTTGCATTTCAGGACTGGATGCCCGTCCCATTCGTCCAGCGTCAGCCCGGAAAGCTCCCACAGGAGATCGTCGGACGGGACCTCCGGTTCGCGCATCCAAACCTCGTTCACGGCGTTTTCCGGCAGGTCCAGCGTCTGCGCAAGCGCCTCCCGGCTCACGAAAAGATTGTCCGGCGGCAGCTGCGGATCGTCGAAATCAAGTTCACTTTCGGGCCCGGTCCATGTGCCGCGCCACACAAACGGCGTCTGCCTGAGCTCGGGCGGCTTTCCCATGGCGCTTTCCGCCGGGATCGTACTCAATTCCGGGATGCGGACGGAGAGCATTTCGCCGTCCTTCAGGTTCAACTTTTTCGCCAGCGCCGAACTGCCACGGGCGTCGCGTCCGGAAATACCGCTGTCCGGCAGCGCGTACACGTCGACCGGGATGCCGTCCTTCGTAAAGCCCTTCACATGGAGCACGCCGCGGCCATCGTTCTGGACCGGACTGGTCACCGGGATCGCGAAACGCTGACGGTACCGCGCGACCGCCGCGTTGTGGTTCACATTGTCCATCAGCGTCCCGCGCACGCTGTCGCCGATCAGGAACGCCCCCGTCAGGACCGCGCAGATCAGGCATGCCGCCGCGGTCAGCGACGCAAGCCCTTTCCGGTGATACCGGAGATCGCGCAGAAACAGACGGGAAAGAGAGGTCATAAGCTCACCGAACGGGGGAAGAAGTCAAGTACGCGCGGATTGTGCGTGACCAGCAGGATCGCGGTCCCGTGCGTGCGGTTCACGTCGCGCAGGAGTCCCAGCAGGGAATCGCTCCGGGCGGCGTCCAGCGCGGACGTCGGTTCGTCGAGCAGCAGGAACTCCGGTCCGAGGAGCAGCGCGCGCGCCAGGACGACCCGCTGCAGCTCGCCGCCGGACAGTTCCGCCGGGAAATGGTCCAGGCGCTTTGCCAGGCCGAATTCCGTCAGAAGCTCCTTCGCACGGGCGGCATAGTCTTTGTTTTCGCTCGCCGCCGGGATCTGCACGTTTTCCAGCGCGGTCAGCTGCGGCAGCAGGCGGGCGTATTGGTCCGCGAATCCGATGTGGTGCAGACGGAACGCGCGGCGTTCCTCGGGGGACATCCCGAAAATGTCCTGTCCTTCGAACAGGATTGTTCCGCTGTCGGGCTGTTCCAGCCCTGCGATCATCCGCAGGAGCGTGGTCTTGCCGCTGCCGGACGGTCCCAGCACGGTCAGCGCCTCGCCCGCGTTCAAGGTCAAATCAAAATCGCGGAACAGTTCGATGGTCTCGTCCGCCCGCGTGAACGTCCTGGTCAATTTGGAAACTGTCAGGTTCATGGCTTCTCCTTTCGTTCCGCATAAAAGATATTGCCGTATTCATCGGCGGCGGCAAGGAATCCGTGTGCCGCGATCACGCTCATCCTGAATTCGGACGGAAATTCTGCGATGACATGTTCCTTCCAGCTTCCGCCCTCGAAAAAGATTAGTTTGCCCCGGCGGGAGATCGTGTGGACGCCGCGGTCCGAGCCGGCGCAGATCGGATTCAGGGTGTCATTTGACGTCAGATCGGCGAGATATGCGCCGTCCGTTCGCTTGTGGACATGGATCTTTCCGTTGGAATCCGTCAGGAAGACGTAAGATTCCGTCACGAACGGCGAGGTGAAGAACGTGGATTCCGTCTTGATCCGGTACAGGATTTCGAAGCTGTCGGCGTTGACCGCCGCGAGTTCGCCGCCGTGGGTCAGGAGATACAGGATGCCGCCGGACAGGACCGGGGTTTCCGGGATGTAGGAATCGAAATCCAGCGACTTCACGACCTCGCCCGTTTTGATGTCGGTCTTGCGGAGTTTGCCGTCGCAGCTGCCGAAGATGACGAATCCGTCGTGGAACAGCGGCGTGCCGTTGATCTGCCCGCCGCATTCGACCTCGTGAACGAGCTTGCCGGAGGCGTCCAGCGCGTACAGCGAATGGTCGTGCGAGCCGAACCAGACGAGGCCGTCGGAATCGCGCACCGCGCCGCCCGTGATCTGGTTGCCCGCCTTGAACGTCCACAGCACGCCCCGGTCCGGCGTGAACGCCGCGAACGTGCCGCTTTCGTCGCCGACGTAGAAAACGCCGTCCGATTCCGTCACGGGCGCGGAGATCGACGTCGGGGTGACGCGTACACTCTTTGGTTCCTGACCCGGCCGCAGGAACACGACTTCGCCGCGGCCGTTTCCCGCCGCCAGCGAACCGTCGGACAGCACGGCGAGTTTGCCGAGCGGCACGGTCCCGGTCAGAAGTGTCCCCGTGACCGCCCGGTTTTCCTCGTTCCCAGCTTCGTCGGACGACATGCCGAAGTACA
This sequence comes from Lentisphaeria bacterium, assembly GCA_017455665.1. GTDB lineage: Bacteria > Verrucomicrobiota > Lentisphaeria > Victivallales > UBA1829 > UBA1732. Next base: position 1,134 of record JAFSZN010000014.1, on the reverse strand, counting down.
GCACGAAACACCCCGCGCCGAGCAGGAAAAAGAGAAGAAGGACGATCCACCGGAGCGCTTTGTTCATGACTGTCCGGCTCCATGCTTGAGCGTAAGCGCACCGGTCGGGCAGACGGCGCAGACTTTTTCGGCGGTTTCCGCATCCAGCGACTCCCAACCGTCAGGACCGGGCGAGATCGTCGCGTGGTCGGCGCGGAAATGCACGGCGAGCTTTTCGCCGGACACCCCGACGCACCGCTGGCAGAGGATGCACTTGCCGCCGTCGAACACCAGGTGCGGCGTTTCGACGGGCGCAGGATATTTCAACTCGTTTTTCGCCTTGCGCGCGCCGTATTCGCGGACATAATCGAAAAACCTGCACTTGCCCTTCGCGGCGCAGGATCCGCAGCGGAAATCGTGGCGGACCAGCATGAGCGAAAGCGCTTCCTTGCGGAACGCCCGGACCCGGTCCGAGTTCGTTTCGTAGATATGGCCCCGCTGGAGCAGCTGTTCGCAGCCGGGAATGAAGCGTCCGAGGACCGCGTCCCAGACCGCGCAGACCATGCAGTGCGCGCCGGTCCCGCCGCATTCCATGTAGCAGAGCGTGGGGAGCTGTTTCACATAGTCGAGCATGGTCCTGCCGGGCGCGAACGGGTGTTCCGCGCCGTCGATCACGATTACGTCGCCGTCGACGGGCGCGGTGTGCGGCTCCTCGCGGAACGGCACTTCCCGTTCCGGGCGCTCCCTGCACGGGTTCACGATGGCGTGTTCCGGGCAGACCGAACGGCAGACGCCGCAGCGGACGCACGTTTCGGAAAGGATGCGCGCGGAATCCAGCGGCTCGCATTCGATCGCGCCTGCGGCGCACGCCTGAATGCACTTCGTGCAGCCGATGCAGTCGTCCGTGACCCGGAATTCGGTCAGCTCCATGCACTTTCCTGCGGGACATTCGTTGTCCAGATGCGCCTCGAATTCGCCGTGGAACTCGTGAAGCGCGCTCAATACCATGTTCGGCGCGGTGCGTCCGAGCGCGCAGAGCGACCCCTGCTGGATCATGCGCGCGAGATTTTCGATGCGGTCGAGAAGTCCGGGCGGCTTCGTGCCTTTGCGCGTGAGGGATTCGACGAGCGAGCAGAGGTGCGGCACGCCTTCGCG